>NZ_CP116413.1:1295000-1595000 GCF_030064675.1 Crossiella sp. CA-258035 | reverse complement strand
GGACGCGCTGCTCACCGGCTACGACGCGTTGCAGCTGCACGGCATCCCGATCCCCGGCCTGGACGGCACCGTCCACCTGGTGGTGCCCTACGCCAACCGGACCCGACCGGCCAAACCGCTGCGGATGGAACGGCTGCGCCAGCTGCCGAAGTGGACGATGTCCCGGGGCTTCCCGGTGACCTCGGTGGCCCGGGCGACCCTGGATGCCGCCCGCTGGACCCGGTGCCCGACCGAGCTGGGCACGCTGCTCAACCTGGCCTGCGCGCACGGTGGCGTGACGGCCGCGGAGCTGTGGGCCGAGCTGGACGACTCACCGCAGCGCGGCCGTCCCGCGGTGCGCGCCGCCTTGGAGAAGCTGGACGTCAAGGTGGTCGACATCCGCCAGGCCCGCGCCCGCCGCGTGATCGCCCTCGGCGCGCTGCCACCACCGACCTGGCACCGGCGCATCACCCTGGACGGCCGCCAGCTGCTGGGCATGGCCGACGCCTGGTGGGATGACTTGGCGCTGGCCTGGCGCTGGCTGGACAACCCCCGCCCGGAAGGCCCGGACCCGTTGACCGCCGCTGGCGTGCACGTGGTGCGCACACCGGTGGAGCGGTTGGTGGCCGAACCGGAGCTGGTCGCCGAGGAACTCTGCGCGGCCCACGCGCTGGCCCGCCTCACCTCCCGCCCCGACGTGATCGCGAGCTGAGCACATGCCGTGCGAGCCCGGAACGCCACATCGCACCACCGAAAGGAGAACCGGGCCCATGCCCCCGACACCAACGTCCACAATGGACTCAACCGTCCGTGGCGTGGCGCCCGAGCTCAACGCTGATGTCCGCACCGCCCGGCGGTATCCCGCCGCCGCGGCGACGCGGTCGGAACTCAGCGTGGCCCACCCCTGCCCGCACCGCGTTGATCCGGCCCGCCCGCACGACGGACCTCCCCTCCGCACCGTGCTGCGCTGGCCGCTGGCCGCGCCGACCTCTCGCGAGTACACCGTGCGCCGCTACGACCCGGCCACCGGCGAGCTCGACCTGGACATCGCCCTGCACGAGGGCGGCCTCGGCGCGGACTGGGCACGCACCGTCCAGCCCGGCGAGCCGGTGCACGTGGCCGGTCCGCCCGGCGGCCGGCTCGTGCCACACACCTTCGACCGCTACCTGCTCGCCGGGGGCCTCACCGCGCTGCCTGCGATCGCCCGCTGGCTGGAGGAGCTGCCGCGCACCGCGAAGGGCTGGACCCCAAGGCAGCACCCCGCGACGCCTGTCCCCAGCCCCCAGCCAGGTACCCGCCACCCGGCCATCACCGCGCCCCGGCAGGCCCCTTTCCGCACCGTGCTCCCACACCCGGAGCACAGCCGCTGGTCCCGGTCCAACGCGGTGACCGCGGCCAAAACGAAGCCGGGGCCGCCACAGGCAGCCCCGGCCAGTCGCTCAGCCGTTCCTCTCGCGGTGCTGGGATCAGCAGCCCACGAGCCGCGCGGCCAGGTAGGACTCGATCTGGTCGATGGAGATCCGCTCCTGGCTCATGGTGTCGCGTTCCCGCACGGTGACCGCGTGGTCGGTGAGGGTGTCGAAGTCGACGGTCACGCAGAACGGCGTGCCGATCTCGTCCTGGCGGCGGTAGCGGCGGCCGATGGCGCCCGCGTCGTCGAAGTCGATGTTCCAGTTCCGGCGCAGCGCCGCGGCCAGGTCACGGGCCTTGGGCGAGAGGTCGGCGTTGCGGGACAGCGGCAGCACCGCGGCCTTGACCGGGGCGAGCCTGCGGTCCAGCTTGAGCACGACCCGCTTGTCCACGCCGCCCTTGGCGTTGGGCGCCTCGTCCTCGTGGTAGGCCTCCAGCAGGAAGGCCATCATCGGGCGGCCGACACCGGCGGCCGGCTCGATCACGAACGGCCGGTAGCGGGAGTTGGTGGCCTGGTCGAAGTAGGACAGGTCCACGCCCGAGTGGTTGCTGTGCGTGCTGAGGTCGAAGTCGGTGCGGTTGGCGATGCCCTCCAGCTCGCCCCACTCCTGACCGGCGAACTGGAAGCGGTACTCGATGTCCACGGTCCGCTTGGAGTAGTGCGACAGCTTCTCCTGCGGGTGCTCGTAGATCCGCAGGTTGTCCTTGGCCAAGCCCAGCTCGGTGTACCAGCGGGAGCGCTCGTCGATCCAGTACTGGTGCCATTCCTCGTCGGTGCCGGGCTCGACGAAGAACTCCATCTCCATCTGCTCGAACTCACGGGTCCGGAAGATGAAGTTGCCGGGCGTGATCTCGTTGCGGAAGGACTTGCCGATCTGGCCGATGCCGAACGGCGGCTTCCGCCGGGAGGTGGTCTGCACGTTGAGGAAGTTGACGAAGATGCCCTGCGCCGTCTCCGGCCGCAGGTAGTGCAGGCCGTCCTCGGACTCCACCGGGCCGAGGTAGGTCTTGAGCATCATGTTGAACTCGCGCGGCTCGGTGTACTGGCCGCGGGTGCCGCAGTTCGGGCAGGGGACGTCGCTGATGTCGTCCTCGGTGGTGGGCTTGCCGGTGCGCTCGGCGTACTCCTCGGCGAGCTGGTCGGCCCGGAACCGCTTGTGGCAGGAGGTGCACTCGACCAGCGGGTCGTGGAAGGCGTTGACGTGCCCGGAGGCCTTCCACACGTCACGGGGCAGGATCACCGAGGAGTCGAGGCCGACGACGTCCTCGCGGCCCTGCACCATGAACTTCCACCACTGGCGCTTGATGTTGTCCTTCAGCTCCACGCCGAGGGGTCCGTAGTCCCACGCCGACCTGGTACCGCCGTAGATCTCCCCACAGGGGTAGACGAAGCCTCGGCGCTTGCAGAGGTTGACGACGGTATCAATCCGATCGGCCGACACGGACACTCCAGAGCAGGTCATAGGCATTCAGCGGGAGGCTGCAAGGGTAGCGACCGCCCCCACCCCCGCCACAACCGCGTTCCTCCACCGGCCGGGAGAGCCCACCACCGCCCCCGCCCGGCCGCGCCCTCGGGGGCGAGAAGTCCGCCCGTGACAGCGGAGTCCGGGTCAGCGCCTCAGCTCGGCCCGGATCGCCGCGGGCAGTCCCGTGCCCGGGTTGAGGTGCAGGTGCGGGCTGTACCTGGCGACCGTCTCGGCGAACTCCCGCCAGTGCGCGCCGAGCCGCACCGGGTGCGGCCAGGCCCCGTCCCAGCAGCCCCAGATCGGGTAGGCCACTCCCCCGTCGGCGCGGGCCTGCTCGTGCGCGGCCCGCCTGCTGCCCCGCACGGTGGCGGCCCAGGCCGGGTCGGCGCCGGGCCTGCCCCGGTCGCGGAGGGTGTCGACCAGCACGATCCGGTCGCTGTCCCCGGCCGGCACGGCGAACGCGGGCCGGGTGAAGGCGGCCCTGCGGTGCGGGAAGGCGAGCACGAACTGCGGAATGTCGGTGGCCCAGTCGGCCGCGGTGAACGCGGCCACCCTGCGGGTCAGGTAGTGCTCGGCGTGCGGGCCGGGCAGGAGCACGTCGTCCCAGAGCTTGGTGGTCTCGTCCCAGGAGAGTGAGGTGCGGAAGCTGTCGAACATCTCGGTGATCATCCGGCTGCGTTCGGGATAGGTCACCAGCTGCGTCAGGCGGTGCTCGGGTTCGGGTTCGACCGGCAGCAGCCGCGGCTCGCGGCGGTCGGTGTGCTGGTAGGCGTGCACCTGGAAGGTCGCCTCCGGCCTGCCGCCGGTGCCGGGCCGCTGGACCCACAGGTAGACCTCGTCGGCGGCCTCGCGGTCCATGAGGTCGTCCATGGCGGCGAAGGCGGTCGCGGGGTCGGCGTAGTCCAGCAGGTCCAGCTGCACGCGGGGCTGGGCCGGGGCCAGCTCGATCCAGGCTTCGGTGATCACGCCCACGGCGCCGAGCCCGGCCAGCGCGGCCTCGAACAGCTCGCGGTGCTCGGTGGCCGAGGCGAGCAGGATCTCGCCGCGACCGGTGACCACCCGGATGCGGCGCACCCGGTCGGTCAAGGTGCCCTCGCGCCACCAGGCGGAGATGCCGCCGACGGCGAGCACACCGCCGACGGTCAGCCCGTGGTAGTCGGGCAGGCCCGAGGCCGGGCGACGGTCCGCGGCGAAGGCCGCGGCGTCCAGGTCGGCGAGCGTGGCCCCGGCGCCGGTCTGGATGAGGCCCTCGGCGTCGACCGCGCCGACCCGGGCGAGGCCGCCGGTGAGGGTGAGCACCACGCCGTCGGTCAGGGTGTGCCCGGACAGGCAGTGGCCTGCGCCGCGGACCGCGACCGGGATGCTCCGCGGACCGGTGTGCCGCAACAGTTCCGCCACGTCCTCGGCGGAGTTGGCGCGGTACACCGCGGCCGGGCGGCGGTGGTCGAGGTTGCCCGAGTCGGTGGCCACGGCCTCGCGCGCGGCCGGGTCGACCACGAACTGGCCGGACCAGCGCGCGGCGCGCTGCGCCAGCTCGGCCAGCCAGGCCGGGGCCGCGGGCGCGGGCGGATCGGGTAGGACCGCCGTCACGGGTTGGTCCACGCTCATGGCGTCTCGGCTTTCCGGCCGGTGGCTGCCGGCTCAGTCGGGGTGTGCCAGTGGCGACGCGGGTCCGGCCACCACGATGCGATTCTCGCGGCAGCCGCCGACACCCGTCGGCGACGGTCGTGCCCACGGCGGGTGCCGTGAGCACGACCGCACCGATCACGAGTCGCCTGCGGGAAGGCCGCGACTTCTCCCCGTCGGCAGGCTCGGTGTCCGTGGCCGGCGCCGGGGTGGCCGCCTGCACTGCGGTGGGATGGGTCGGGGACGAGCCCGGCGCGGGATCCGTCCCCGACCACGTCTGGGTCAGTCCTCGCGGGCACCGGTGGCGCGGGAGCCTCTGCCGAGGACCGGAGTGGCGGACGGCCGCGCGGCAACGATGGCGAGCGGGCCGGTGACGAGCGCTGCGACGGTGCTGAGCGCCGGGCCGGAGCTGAGCGCTGGGTCAGTGCCGAGCGCTACGGCAGTGGCTGGCACGGCGGTGGCCGTGGCGTGGCGGGCGACCGGGCGGGTCCCTGGTCTGGGCGGTCGAACGAGCATGCGGGCTCTCCCCGTGAGAATCACCCATCAGAGGTGTGGTCAGCACTGTGCCAGAGGTGTTCAGGACTGAGGAAGGGCTTGCGGAAAAGGGAGCAAGTTCACCCTTTCAGGGCAGAGGCGGTCGCTGAGCGAGCAATGCACAGGTGCGCATATGAGTATCGGTTGTTCGACGACCCAGTGGGAGGCAGACCATGACCAGCACCATTGAGCACCGTCCGGCCGAAACGCACCGGCACACCCACGGCCCCGGCTGCGGGCACGACGCGGTGGTGCACGGCGACCACGTGGACTACCTGCACGACGGGCACGTGCACCGGGAACACCAGACCGCGGACGGGGTGCACTACGACGAGTGCGCCCGGTGCGAGTGCGCGAACTGCGCCGACTCCTGCGCAATGTGCCAGTGCGCCGACTGCTCCTGCGCGACCTGCAACCACGCCCGCTGCGACTGCGCGGGCTGTTCGGACGCGTGCGCCAACTGCACCTGCGCCGACTGCACCTGCGCCACCTGCGACCACGCGGCCTGACAACAGCCCGGCCGATCCAGCCTCGCGACGGTCAGCCCCGCGGCCAAACCAGCCCCACAGCGAGCCCAGCAGCGCGACAAGGCCAGTCTCGCGACCGGGACCGGCAGCGCGACCGAACCAGCCTCGCGACCGGGCCAGCGGCACCGCCGAAACCCGCTGGTGCCGCGGCTCGTGGCCGCCGCATCGCCCCGGGGCTCGCTAGTGGCGGGGAGTGGCGGGGCCGCCTGCTTCGCCGAGGCGGACCGTGCCCGCGTCCTTGGCCACCAGGCTGTCCCGGCGGGTGGCGGTGCCGTTGGTGGCGTCCCACAGCTCCTCGTAGGCCGCGGGTTCGTCCGCGAGGGCCTGGGACAACAACGGGATGACGTGTTCGCGAACCTCGAAGGGGGACAGCGCCTTGCGGTAGGCGGGGACCGAGTCGAACTCGGCGAGCAGGACCCAGCGGTCGGCCTCGTCGGTGGACCTGGCCAGGCGGCCGCGGCGGCAGTGCGGGCCCTTGGTGAGCAGTTCCAGGGCGTGTTTGGCCCTGGCCAGGAAGTCCTCGACCTCGGCCTCGGGCACGGCGAACCGGCAGACGAGCAGCACGGATGAGGACCCTAGATGCCGCGCGCCGGTCGCTGCCCGGCTGGGTGTAGGAAGGGACGGTGCGCGAGTCTGGGTCTCAGCCGAGCCGGGTGCCCGGTGACGGGCCGCTGAAGTCGGTGCCGCCCGCGGTGGCGTTCCTGGTGGTGGCGGCCGTGTTCGCCACCGGGGTTGTCGTCGGTGGGTCGGTGGGGGCGGTGCTGGTCGGGGGGCTGGCGTTGTTCGTGCTGGCCATGGTGGTCAGCACCTGGTCGCGGTTGTCGGCCGCGGAGCGGGTGCTGCGGATCGTGGTGCTGGGCATCCTGGTGGGTGTGCTCATCTCGCTGTTCCGTTAGGTCCATCGAGGTGTGTCGAACTGAGCGGTAACCGAGTTGCCTAGGATGACGGGTAGCCTCGGTCGTTCACGGGCACGCAGCTGCCTGCCCCGGCGCCGGGTGGTGAGAGGAGCGCACATCGTGAACAGGGAGATCGCGCCGCTGGCCGATGACCACGTGCACTCTCCCGACCGTGCGCCGGTGCCACCCGCCCCGCAACGCTCGGGGGACGTGCTGGCCATGGCCGGTGACCTGCTCCGGGCGCTGGCCGCGCCGGTGCGGATCGCCATCGTGCTCCAGCTGCGGGCCTCGGAGCGCTGTGTGCACGAGCTGGTGGACGCGCTGGGTGTGGCCCAGCCGCTGATCAGCCAGCACCTGCGGGTGCTCAAGTCGGCCGGCGTGGTGCGCGGGGAGCGGCACGGCCGGGAGGTCGTGTACCGGCTGGTGGACGAGCACCTGTCGCACATCGTGGTCGACGCGGTCGCGCACGTGGAGGAGGGCCAGTGACAGTGAGCGAACGACCGGCCGCGGTGCCAGGACTGCGTTCGACCAAGCAGCGCACCGCGGTCTCGAAGCTGCTGGACCAGGTGGACGAGTTCCGCTCCGCCCAGGAGATCCACGAGGAGCTGCGGCGGCGCGGCGAGGGCATCGGGCTGACCACGGTCTACCGCACCCTGCAGAGCCTGGCCGAGGTCGGCGAGCTGGACGTGCTGCGCACCGACTCCGGCGAGGCGATCTACCGGCGCTGCTCCCAGCACCACCATCACCACCTGGTGTGCCGCCGCTGCGGCCGCACCGTGGAGGTGGAGGGGCCGGATGTGGAGAAGTGGACCGAGCGGGTGGCGGCTGAGCACGGGTTCTCCGAGGTCAGCCACACCGTGGAGATCTTCGGCACCTGCGCCGACTGCACCGCGGCCTGAACTTCACGACAGCGGCGCGGTCGTGCCGGAGCGCGAGCACCCCGGCACGACCAGCGCGGTTACGCGGGCGGGTCGTCCTGGCAGCGGGCGCCGCGGGCCGGGAGTTCCTTGTCCACCAGGTAGTCCGCGGTCGCCTGGCGGGCGCAGGCGCTGTTGCTCAGGCCGCTGTGGCCCTCGCCGACGAAGGTCAGCAGCCGGGCGTTGTCCAGCGTCTTGGCCAGCACCACCGAGTCCTGGTACGGGGTGTCCGGGTCGCCGGTGGTGCCGATGACCAGGATCGGGGCCGAGCCCTTCGCTGACCAGGGACCCGCGTAGCGGCTGGCCTGCTTGGCCGGCCACTGCTGGCAGGCCGCGGCGTGGGAGTGGTCGTAGCCGGGGCTGCCGTAGGCGGCGACCGGGCCCAGGCGCGGGGTGAGCGCGGCGGCCACGGCCAGGCGGGCGCGCAGCTGGACCTTGCTCTTCGGATAGACCCGGTCGGCGCATTCCACCGCGGTGTTGGCGGCGAAGAACGGGGCGTTCGTGCTGATCGGGCGGAGCAGGCGGCCGGTGCGGGACTGGGCCTCGGTCAGCTGGGCGGCCAGGGTCGGCCAGCTGGGGCGACCGCCGTTGAGCGCGAAGATGATCCGGTAGGCCAGGCTGGCGCCGTTGGCGAGCACCTTGCCGTCGGCGTCGGTGACCGGGTCGCGGTCCAGGTCGGCGACCAGCTGGTCGAATGCCTTGCCGGGGTTGCCCTTGCCGAAGGGGCACTTCTCGCTGGTGGCGCACCAGCTCAGGAAGCGTTCGAAGGCGGCCTCGGTGGCCAGGTACTGGCCGAGGTCGTAGCGGTACGGGTCGTTGGCGTAGGCATCCGGGTCGTAGCCGCCGTCCAGGGCCAGCACCCGGAAGTTCTTCGGGAACAGGTTGGCGTAGACGGTGCCGATGTAGGTGCCGAAGGAGACGCCGTAGTAGTTGAGCTTGGTGTCACCCAGCGCGGCGCGCAGCACGTCGATGTCGCGGGCCACGTACTCGGTGCCCACGTACGGCAGCAGCGCCCCGCTGCGCGCCTGGCAGCCCGCGTTGAACTCGGCGGCGAAGCGCTGGCCGCGCTCGAAGTCGCCACGGCTCCTGGTAGCGGGCATCTCGGCGAAGGCCGCGCGGGTCTGCTCGGCGTCCAGGCAGGCCAGCGCGGAGCTCTGGCCAACGCCGCGCGGGTCGAAGCCGACCACGTCGAAGCGCTCGGCCACCTCGGCGGGCAGCTCGGTCACCACCGACCTGGCGAAGCCCACGCCGGAGCCACCCGGCCCGCCGGGGTTGACCAGCAGCGACCCGATCCGCTGGTCCGGCTTGCCAGCCGGGCGGCGGGACAGGGCGAGGGCGAGGGTGCCCTTGGCCAGGTCGCGGTAGTCCAGCGGCACCTGGGCGGTGGCGCACTGGAAGCCGTCGCCGGTGCCGCAGTCCCGCCAGTCCAGGCTGGGCACGGTCACACCGGGCACGCCGCCGGGCAGCGCGGCGGCGGCCGTGGCGGGAGCGGCCGTGGCGGCGGCGGGGGCGGCCATGGCGGTCAGGGTCAGCACGGCGGCGATCGCCACCGCGCGACGCGGGTTCACCCGCATGCGGGGTCCTCTCAGGTCAGGATTCGTACTGTTCGGCGGGGGCGGAGATCGGCTTGATCTCGCTCACGTCGAACGCGGGGGTGTAAGCGTTGGCCTCGGTGGCCGTGCCCGGCTGCACCCGGCCGGTCAGCTCCAGCCAGGAGTCGGCCGGGATCTCCTTCAGCTCCGGCACCCGAGGGCCGTCCAGCCGGACCTTCATCGGCTGGGCGTCGGCCGCGCAGCAGCCGATCACCATGCGCACCAGGTAGTTCACGCCCTTGTCCCGGTACATGAAGCCGGTCAGCCGGACGTCGCGGCCGTTGAGCGTGCCCGAGTCGTCCCAGACCACCCTGGTGAGGAAGTCGGTCATCTTCATCGGGATCACCTGGCCGCCGGGCAGGGCCTCGAAGTTGGCGCTGCCGTTGCGCTTGCTGGGTTCGGTGACGGTCCGCGAGTCGTTCGGGTTCACCGAGGCCGCGCCCAGCGCGGGCGGGGCGATCAGGAAGATGGTCAGCACCGGCAGCAGCAGGAACCAGGGGCTGCGGGACTTGCCGTGCTCGTGGTCGTGGTCATGACCGGGCTCGGCGGCGGCCGCTTCAGCGCAGACCGGGGCGGGCAGCGGCTTGGACTTGTTCCGCATCCGGACGATGTCCTGGGCGATGGCGGTGAAGGCCAGGCCGAGCATGACCACCGCGGCGGCGATCAGGAACGGCAGGAACGAGGGCTTGACGTAGCGCAGGTACTGGCCGTTGAGCGCGATCTTCAGCAGCGCGCCGCCGAGCAGCACCAGCAGGACGTTCTGCGTCTCACGTCGCATCAGCGCACCTCACCGAAGACGAGCAGGAAGGCGCCGACCCCGCACAGGATCGCCACCAGGAAGGTCAGCGGCGCGAACCGCAGCACGAACTTGCGCCCGAAGGTGCCAGCCTGCAGCGCGATCAGCTTGACGTCCACCGCGGGCCCGACCACCAGGAACACCAGCCTGGGCAGCAGCGGCAGCGCGGACATGCTGGCCGCGACCAGCGCGTCGGCCTCGCTGCACAGCGCCATGACCACCGCGGCCACCGCCATCACCAGCACGCCCAGCACGATCTGGCCGGACAGCGAGCTGAAGAAGTCGCTCGCGGTCACCTTGAGCACCGCGGCGATGATGCCACCGATCACCAGGAATCCGCCGGCCTCGACCAGGTCGTGCCGGGCGGTCTCGGCGAAGACGCCCCAGCGGGAGACCCCGGCCGGGCGCTCGTAACGGCGCAGCGCGCGCTCGGCGATCCACTCGGTCTTGCCGAAGCGCACCCACAGCCAGCCCATCACCACCGCGGTGGCCAGCGATCCGGCGAAGCGGGCCACCACCATCAGCGGCTCGCCCTGGAAGGCGACCGCGGTGGAGCCGAGCACGATCGGGTTCACCGCGGGCGCGGCCAGCAGGAAGGTCAGCGCGACCGCGGGCCGCACGCCCTGCTGCATCAGCCGGCCGGACACCGGCACCGCGCTGCACTCGCAGCCCGGCAGCGCCAGCCCGGCCAGCCCGGCCACCGGCACCGCGACCGCCTGGTTGCCGGGCAGCAGCTTGCGCAGCCGCTCCGGTGAGACGAACGCGGCGATCGCGCCGCTGATCAGCACGCCGAGCACCAGGAACGGCATGGCCTGGATGCACACGGAGATGAAGACCGTGGAGGCGGTGCGGATCCGCTCGTCGGTCAGCATGGAGGCGATCTGCCCCTGGAAGAGGATGGCCAGCAGCAGGACCACGCAGAGGACTTCCAGCGAGGTGATCCCCCGGCCCCGTGGCTTGCGCCCGGTGGGCTCGGCCGTCTCGGTCGCAGCGGTGCTCACGGGAGCCATGCTGCCATGCGATTGGGCGAATCGATAACCGTTCCCGAGAGCGGGCCGATCGGGCTAGTCCGCTGCGCCTATCGGGGCCCAGAGGCTGAGACGGGCTCCCTGGGGCCTGGCGCGGGTGAATACCGTGGGGGGTCGAGCCTGGACCACGGCGACGAAGGGGTGGCGCATGACCTACACACTCGGCTGGGACGACGGCGTGGTGGTGGCCATCGACCAGCGGGTGCTGCCGCATGAGCTGCGGTGGTTGCGGCTGGCCACGGTCGAGGAGGTGATCGAGGCGATCGCCACGCTGGCCGTGCGCGGGGCGCCCGCGATCGGCCTGGCCGGGGCGTTCGGCGTGGCGCTGTCCGCGCACCTGCACACCGACCACGCGGTGGTCAGGACGGACGCGGAGCGGCTGGCGCAGGCCAGGCCGACCGCGGTGAACCTGGCCTGGGGCGTGCGGCGGGCGCTGGAACGGCTGCCCGAGGGCAAGCAGGCGGTGCTGGCGGAGGCGCTGGCCATGCTCGCCGAGGACGAGGCGACCAACCGGACCGCCGCCCGGCAGGCCGCTGACCTGGTGCTCTCGCTGACCCCGGACCGGCCGCTGCGGGTGCTCACGCACTGCAACACCGGTCGGCTGGCCACCGCGGCCTGGGGCACCGCGCTGGGCGCGATCAGCGACCTGGCCGGGCGCGGGCGGGTCGAGGAGGTGCTGGTCGATGAGACCAGGCCGCTGCTGCAGGGCGCCAGGCTGACCGCGTGGGAGCTGGCCGAGCAGGGCATCCCGCACCGGCTGCTGGTCGACTCGGCCGCCGCCGCGGCCATGTCGCTGGGCCAGGTGGACGTGGTCCTGGTCGGCGCGGACCGGATCACCGCGCGCGGTGACGTGGCCAACAAGATCGGCACCTACGGGCTGGCGGTCTCCGCGGCCCGGCACCGGATCCCGTTCATCGTGGTCGCGCCGGAGTCGACGGTGGACGAGACGCTGGCGCACGGCTCGCAGATCGTGGTCGAGGAGCGGGCCGCGGAGGAGGTCACCGCCTTCGGTGGCACGCCGGTGGCCCCGGCCGGGGTCGCGGTGTTCAACCCGGCCTTCGACGTCACCCCGGCCGAGCTGGTCAGCGCGGTGGTCACCGAGCGGCGGGTGTGGCGGCCCAACCACGGCACGGCGCTGGCCGGGCGGCTCACCTCGGCCATCGGCGAGGGCCTGGACCTGTCCGGGGTCTACACCGACCCCGCGCTGTTCGGCGCGGCCGCGGGCGCGCTGGCCGAGGAGTTCCGCGGTTCCTTCGACGCGGTGCTCGGCCTGGCCTCCGGCGGGCTGCTGCTGGGCGCCGCGCTGGCCAGGCACGCCGAGGTGCCGCTGGTGCTGCCGGGCAACCCGGTGGCGCCCGGCACCAGGGTGCTGGTGGTGGACGAGGTGCTCGGCGACCGGCTCGGCGACGCGGCCGAGCTGGTCTGGGGCAGCGGCGGCACGGTGGCCGGGTTCGGCGTGCTGGTGGTCGAGCAGGGCACGGATCCGGAGAAGCTGGCCCCGCACAAGGTGGTCGCGCTGGCCGAGGTGGCCTCGTGAGCGCGGGTGCGACCCTGGCCGCGGCCGCTCGCGAGCTGTACCAGCGGGGTTGGCTGCCCGGCACCGCGGGCAACATCTCGGTGCGGGTGTCCCCGGAGACCGCGCTGATCACCGCCAGCGGCCGGGACAAGGGCGCGCTGACCGAGTCCGACACCGTGCTGGTCTCGGTGGACACCTCGGCCGCGGTCTCCCCGGACGCGCCGAGGCCCTCGGCGGAGACCACCATCCACACCGCGATCTACCGGGCCACCAAGGCCGAGGCCGTGGTGCACACGCACTCCCCGTACGCCACCGCGGTGGCCACCCTCGAAGGCCACCGCACCGAACTGTCCACAGTGGACATCCAGGACTTCGAGCTGTTGAAGGGACTCGGGTTGCGCGATCCCAGCGCGACCACGGTGCCGGTGTTCCCCAACCACGCCGACGTGCCGCGGATCGCCGCCGAGGTGGAGCGGTACCTGATCGAGCACCCGGACGCGCCGCCGGTGGTGCTGATCGAACATCATGGCCTCACCACCTGGGGAGCGGACTACGCGCAGGCCCGCAACCGCATGGAGTGCGTGGAGTCGATCTGCCAGTTGCTGCTGCTGTTGAAAGGACGTGCGTTCTCATGACGCTCTTGCAGGTCATGCCGGAAGACGAGCCCACCACCGTCGAGCTGCGCACCAGGGACGCCGAGCAGATCCGCGCCACGCTGGCCGAGCTGGGCGTGGAGTACGAGAACTGGGCGACCAGGGAACTGCACGCCAAGGCCGGCCAGGACGCCGTGCTGGCCGCCTACGCCGAGGAGGTCGCCGACCTCAAGGCCAAGGGCGGGTTCCGGCTGGTCGACGTGGCCGCGCTGCGCCCCGACCCCGAGGACGAGACCTACCCCGAGCGCGCGGCCAAGGCCCGCGGCACCTTCCTGGACGAGCACCGGCACAGCGAGAACGAGGTGCGCTTCTTCGTCGCCGGTCAGGGCTGCTTCTACCTGCACCTGAACCAGCGGGTGTACGCGGTGGTGTGCGAGGCGGGCGACCTGCTCTCGGTGCCCGCCGGGACCACGCACTGGTTCGACATGGGCCCGACCCCGGACTTCGTGGCGATCCGGTTCTTCGAGGAGGAGGACGGCTGGGTCGGCGACTTCACCGGCGACCCGATCGCGGCCAAGTTCCCTCGCCTGGACGAGCTGGTGGCGGAGCCCGCGTGAGCAAGCCGCAGGCGGTGGTCCTGGACATCGAGGGCACCACGAGTCCGCTGGCCGCCGTGCACGAACAGCTCTTCCCCTACGCCAGGGCCAGGGTGGCGGACTGGCTGGCCGAGCACCGGGGCACCCCGGCGGCGACCGAGGTCCTCGACGGGGTGCGCGCGGAGCTGGGTGAACCGGGGGCGGACGAGCAGCAGGTGGTGGCGGCGCTGGTCGGCTGGATCGACGCCGACGTCAAGGCCAAGCCGCTCAAGCAGCTCCAGGGCCTGATCTGGCACAGCGGGTTCCTGGCCGGTGACCTGCGCGGACAGGTCTACCCGGACGTGCCGGTCGCGCTGAAAGCCTGGCACGGCGCCGGCATCGGGCTGCACGTCTACTCCTCCGGTTCGGTGGCCGCGCAGCGGGACTGGTTCGCGCACAGCGACCACGGCGACCTCTCCGGCTACCTCAGCGGCCACTTCGACCTGGCCACCGCCGGTCCCAAGCGGGAGGCGGAGTCCTACCGGCGGATCACCGCGGCGCTGGGCGTGCCCGCGGCGCAGACGCTGTTCCTCTCCGACGTGGCCGCCGAGCTGGACGCGGCGGTCGAGGCGGGCTGGCGGGCGATCGGCGTGCGACGGCCCGGCGAGCAGCACGGCCCGGCCGGTGGGCACCGCTGGATCGCGGAGTTCGGCGAGCTGGAGCTGTAGCGGCCAACACCCCGTACGACAACGGCCAACACGCGCGAGGGGTTTGCGCCCGGCGGCGTGTTGGCCGTTGTGCGTCACTCGGTCTGGCCGGCCGCTTCCAGCAGTTCGGCGCGGAGCTGGGAGGCGGTGGAGACGACCAGCATCAGCAGCGTGCTCAGCGGGGCCGCGCCCATGCCCTCGGCCGGGAAGGCGTAGCGCAGGGTGACGTCCATGCCGGTGCCGGTGCGGATCACGCCCAGCGTGCCGAACAGGCCCTGACCAGCGCGTTCGGCGGCCGAGGCGGCCAGCTTCTCGTCGTCGGGCAGGTCCCAGGCGACCACGCAGGTGAGGCTGAGCACGGTCAGGCCCTCCGACAGCTGCATGGCCTGCACCGCGCACGGCACCTCGCCGTGCCGGAAGGTCAGCGCGCCGTCGTCGTCGACGTGCACGTCGTGGAACATCTCCAGCGCTTCCCGTGCCGAGGTCAGCAGGGTCGCGGTGGTCAGCGCCTCGGTCACCGGGTGCCTCCGGTCACGGGTTCGATGCCGACGATCCCGGCCGGGCTGTCGGGCACCGGGTTGGGCAGGGCCCCACCGTAACGGCGGTCACGCATCGCGTACTCCTCGCAGGCCCGCCACAGGTGTGTGCGGTCGAAGTCCGGCCACAGGATGTCCTGGAACACCATCTCGGCGTAGGCGGACTGCCAGGGCAGGAAGTTGCTGGTGCGCATCTCGCCGCTGGGGCGGATGAACAGGTCCACGTCCGGCATCTCCGGCTGGTACATGTGCCGGCTGAGCATCTTCTCGTCGACCTTGTCCGGGTTGATCTTCCCGGCGGCGGCCAGCCGGGCGATCTCGCGGGCGGCGTCGGCGATCTCGGCGCGGCCGCCGTAGTTCAGGCACATGGCCAAGTTGATCACGGAGTTGTCCTTGGTGCGCTCCTGCGCGACCTCCAGCTCCTTGATCACGCTGCGCCACAGCTTCGGCCGGCGGCCGGCCCAGCGGATGTTCACCCCGAGCTCGTCCAGCTCGTCGGTGCGGTCCCGGATCACGTCCCGGCTGAAGCCCATCAGGAACCGCACCTCATCCGGGGTGCGCTTCCAGTTCTCGGTGGAGAAGGTGTACAGCGAGAGCCATTTCACACCCAGCTCGATCGCGCCCTTGACCACCTCGACCACGACCGCCTCGCCCCGCTTGTGCCCCTCGGTGCGCGGCAGCCCGCGCTCCTTGGCCCAGCGGCCGTTGCCGTCCATCACCACGGCGATGTGCTGGGGCACCAGGTCGGCGGGGATCGCCGGCGGGCGCGCGCCGGAGGGATGCGGATCCGGTGGCCGGACGCTCTTGTCAGCGCGTCCACCCCGCCGTCGCAGCATCGTCGGCTTCCTCCTCATCGTGAGAACAACTAGGCCTGCGGCTCGGGCACCACTGCCGAGCGCTTGCGTTCCACCAACGGTAGCGAACGCAGCTGGCGCTCCAGATGCCACTGCAGGTGCGCGGCCACCAGGCCGCTGCCCTCCCGCCGCGCGGAGTGGCTGGCCTGCTCGGCGACCGGCCAGTCACCGTGCAGCAGCGCCTCCAGCAGTCCCAGGGTCTCCTGGGTCGGTTTGGTCGACCCCGGCGGGCGGCACCGGTGGCAGACCGCGCCACCGGCCTGCACGCTGAAGGACTGGTGCGGGCCGGGCTCCCCGCACCGGGCGCACTCGCTGAGCGCGGGCGCCCACCCGGCGTAGCCCATGGCCCTGAGCAGGAAGGCGTCCAGCACCAGCGGCGCCTCCCGGCTGTCGTCAGCCAGCGCCCGCAAGGCGCCCACGACCAGCATGTACAGCCGCAGCGCCGGCGCGTTCTCCTCGGCGGTGAGCCGGTCGGCGGTCTCCAGCACCGCGCAGCCCGCGGTGTAGCGCGGGTAGTCGCCGACGATCCCGGCGCCGAAGGCGTCCAGGGTCTGCACCTGGGTGATCACATCCAGCGTGCGGCCGGTGTAGAGCTGCACGTCGACGTGGCAGAACGGCTCCACCCTGGCGCCGAAGCGGGAGGTCATCCGCCGCACGCCCTTGGCCACCGCGCGCACCTTGCCGTGCCGCCGGGACAGCAGCGTGACGATGCGGTCCGCCTCGCCCAGCTTCTGCACCCGCAGCACCACGCCGGTGTCGCGGTAGAGACTCACCCGGTCATCGTCGCATGCCGGGACGACAGGCTCAGAACCCGAGGCGGCGCAGCTGCTTGGGGTCCCGCTGCCAGTCCTTGGCGATCTTGACGTGCAGGTCCAGGTAGACCTTGGTGCCGAGCAGGCTCTCGATGTGCCCGCGCGCGGTGGAGCCGACCTGCTTGAGCCGGGAGCCCTTGTGCCCGATCATGATCCCCTTCTGGCTGTCCCGCTCCAGGTAGATCACCGCGTGCACGTCGATCATGTCGGTGCGGCCGGGGTGCGGCACCATCTCCTCCACGGTGACCGCGATGGAGTGCGGCAGCTCGTCCCGCACCCCCTCCAGGGCGGCCTCCCTGATCAGCTCGGCGACCAGGGTGGCCTCCGGCTCGTCGGTCAGCTCGCCGTCGGGGTAGAGCTGCGGCCCGCGCGGCAGGCGGCCGACCAGCAGCTCGGTCAGCGCCTCCACCTGGAAGCCGTCCACCGCGGAGACCGGGATCAGCTCGGTGAACTCCATGATCTCCTGCAGCGCGAGCAGCTGCTGGGCCACCAGCTCCTGGCTGACCAGGTCGGTCTTGGTCACGATGCCGATCACCGGGGTGCTCTTGGCGATCTTCTTCAGCTCCGCGGCGATGAACTTGTCACCGGGGCCCACCGGCTGGTCGGCTGGCACGCACAGACCGACCACGTCCACCTCCGACCAGGTCTCCCTGACCAGGTCGTTGAGCCGCTGGCCGAGCAGGGTGCGTGGCCGGTGCAGGCCGGGGGTGTCCACGATGACCAGCTGCGCGTCCGGCCGGTGCACCACACCGCGGATGGTGTGCCGGGTGGTCTGCGGGCGGCTGGAGGTGATGGCGACCTTGGTGCCGACCAGTGCGTTGGTGAGGGTGGACTTGCCTGCGTTCGGCCTGCCGACGAAGCAGGCGAAGCCGGAGCGGTGGGTGTCACTGACGCTGGTCACCCGACCATTCTCGCAGCTCCCCGGTGAACCACTCCCTGGACTCCGACCTGAGCAGGGCCTGCAGCACGAGCACCGCGAAGACCAACGGGATCACCGCCTGCGGCAGGAGCGCGCCCATCATCAGCCCGCCGACGATGTTGAGCACCGCGCCCGCCAGCACGACCCACTCCACCCCCAGCGCGGTGAAGCGCACCCACGGCTCGCGGTGGCCGAACCGCGTCGCGCACACCAGCAGCAGCACCATGGCCAGCAGCGAGACCACCAGCAGCAGGGCCTGCACGTCCAGGTTCCCCCTGGCCCACGCGCGGTCGCTCTCCTGGGCGAGCAGGACGAGGGCGAACCCGCCGAGGGCCAGGTTCAGCACGGCTTGGATGATGATCACTACTCGGGTGACGCGCAGCGGTTTCGGCATGCCGCCTGTTGTAGGGCAGGACTACGGGGAGCCCTCCCGGACCGGCGGGCTGATCCGGTGCAGCTCCAGGGTGTCCGGCAGCGGCGCCCGGCCCGGCCCACCGGCGGCCAGCCACCTGGCCAGGTCGCCGAGCACGGCCTCGCCGAGCACGAAGCCGAGCCAGACCGGTTTGCCGCCGCCGGGCCGCTGCACCACGACCACGTTGGACTGCGCGCACACGTCGAGGCAGTCCGAGACGGTCACCCTGGCCCCGTGCCGCTCGGCGATCTCGCGCAGCCTGCGCAGCTGCTCGTCGTGGTCGAGCTCGGGGTGCTTGCGGGTGGTCCCGCAGCAGCAGTCACGGCACACGGTCAGGCGCACAGGCGTTCACGCTACGGGGCCACCGGCACCGGGACCGAGCGCTTGGCGCGCAACGTGGTGATCATCATGGAGGCCACCGCCGCGATCATGCACAGTCCGGCGGCCAGGTACCAGGACGCGGTGTAGTTGCCGAGGTGCTCGCGCAGCAGGCCGGCGCCGGTGGCCGCGATGGCCGCGCCGACCTGGTGCGCGGCGAAGACCCAGCCGAAGACCACCGGCCCGTCCTGGCCGAAGTGCTCCCGGCACAGTGCGACCGTGGGTGGCACGGTGGCCACCCAGTCCAGGCCGTAGAAGATGATGAAGACCAGCATGCTGGGCCCGGCGCTGGCGTCGAAGAGGCTGGGCAGGACGAACAGCGACACCCCGCGCAGCAGGTAGTAGGCGCCGAGCAGCAGCCTGGAGTCGACCCGGTCGGTCAGCCAGCCGGAGAGCACGGTGCCCACGATGTCGAAGATGCCGACCAGGGCGAGCAGCCCGGCCGCGGTGGTGGTGGGCATGCCGTGGTCATGCGCGGCCGGGATGAAGTGCGTGCCGACCAGGCCGTTGGTGCTCATGCCGCAGATCGCGAAGCCGATGGCCAGGAACCAGAACGCCTTGGTGCGCGCGGCGGTGGCCAGCACGGACAGGGCGCGCTTGGCCGCGCCACCGGCAGGCCGGGGTGGCAGTTCGGGCGCGCCGGTGGCGCCGTAGGCGGTCAGGCCCACCTCGGCCGGGTGGTCCCGCAGCAGCCCCAGCACCAGCGGCACCACCGCGAGCGCGCCGAGGGCGACCGCCAGCGAGGCCCAGCGCCAGCCGTACTGCTCCACCAGCAGCGCCTGCAACGGCAGGAACACCAGCTGACCGGCCGCGCTGCCCGCGGTGAGCACGCCGGTGACCAGGCCGCGCTGCTTGACGAACCAGCGGGTGGTGATGGTGGCCACGAAGGCCAGCGCCATCGACCCGGTGCCCAGCCCGACCAGCACGCCCCACAGCAGCACCAGCTGCCAGGTGGCGGTCATGAACACGGTCAGCCCGCTGCCCGCGGCGACCAGCGCCAGCGCGCAGGCCACCACCTTGCGCACGCCGAAGCGCTCCATCAGGGCCGCGGCGAACGGCGAGGTCAGGCCGAAGAGCAGCAGGTTGATCGAGACGGCCAGCGAGATGGTGCCCAGCGGCCAGCCGAACTCCTGTTGCAGGGGGTTGATCAGCACGCCGGGGGTGGCGCGGAAACCGGCGGCGCCGACCAGCGCGACGAAGGCCACGGCGGCGACCAGCCAGGCCCGGTGCAGGCGGGGACGGGTGAGCTGAGTCTGGGTCACCGAGCCAGCCTCGATGCGCCGGTCGCCGCGGACGAGTGGCCCGAAGGCCAACATGTGCAAGGATCGGGCCATGGACCGTCCGCACCGGGTCGCCGTGCTGACCTTCGACCACGCCGCCGGGGTCGACCTCGGCGTGCCGCCACAGGTCTTCGGCACCGCCGCCCGCGGCGACCGGGGCGAGCCGCTCTACGAGGTGCGGGTGTGCTCCTCCGACGGCGGGCCGGTGCGGGCCGCGGCCGGGTACCGGGTGCTGCCCGAGCACGGCCTGGAGGCCTTCGAGTGGGCGGACACGGTGGTGGCCACCGGCGTGCACGACGGCCCGATCGTGACCGAGGGGGTGCTGCCGGAGGGCGTCGGCGAGGCGTTCCAGGCCGCGCTGGCGGCGGGGAAGCGGGTGCTCTCCATCTGCACCGGGTCCTTCGCGCTGGCCGCGGCCGGGCTGCTGGACGGACGGCCCGCGGCCACGCACTGGCGCTGGGTCAAGCGGTTCCGGCGGCTGTTCCCCGAGGTGGACCTGCGGCCGGAGGTGCTCTTCGTCGACGACGGCCAGGTGCTCACCTCCGCGGGCGTGGCCGCGGGCCTGGACCTGTGCCTGCACGTGGTGCGCCTGGACCACGGCAGCGGGGTGGCCAACCGCAGCGCCCGGCGCTGCGTGGTCGCGCCCTGGCGGGACGGCGGGCAGGCCCAGTTCATCGAGCGCCCGCTGCCGGTGGAGCCGGACTCGGGCACCACCGAGGTCCGCGAGTGGATGCTGGGCAACCTGGAACGCCCGCTGGACCTGCGCGAGCTGGCCACCCGGGCGCGGATGAGCGTGCGCACCTTCACCCGCCGCTTCCGCGAGGAGACCGGCCTGAGCCCAGGGCAGTGGCTGGTGCGGCAGCGGGTGGAGCTGGCCAGGCGGCTGCTGGAGGAGACCGACCTGCCGGTGGACCGGATCGCCGCCCAGGCCGGTTTTGGCACCGCGGCCTCACTCCGGGCACACCTGCGCGCCCAGCTCGGCACCGCGCCCAGCAGCTACCGCCGGACGTTCCGCCGCACCGGCTGACCCCACCCCGCGGCCAGAACGGCCAACACTCCGTACGAGATCGGCCAACACTCGGGCGGTTGGTCAGTGGGTGGTGTGGACCTCGCCGTTGGGGCCTGCGATGTGGAGGGGAGCGTTGGGGGCCAGGTCGCGCAGGGCGGACCGGGACGCCTCGTCGGCCTCCGCCGCCGCGGTGACCACCGCCGCCGCCTCCAGGCCCTCCGCCCCGCTGGACACCGCCGCCGCGACCGCGGCCTGCAGGGCGGTCAGCTTCAGCGAGGGCAGGGCGACCGTGGTGGCGGCGTAGGTGCGGCCGTCGGTGTCGCGGACCGCGGCGCCCTCGGCGGCGGCGGTGCGGGCGCGGGAGGCGCGGGCCAGCACGACGAGCTTGTTGTCCTCGGGGTCGAGCTCAGGCACGGGAGTCCTTTCCGTCGGCTTCGGCCGGGGCGGCCGGGGTGAGTGTGCTGACCGGGCACACCAGCACGGTGGTGATCCGCATCCGGCCGCGGTTGTCCTTGCCGCCCTCGGCGCGCAGCCGCAGGCCCTCGATCTCGGCCTCCGCGCCCGGCAGCGGGACCCGGCCCAGCCGCTGGGCCAGCAGGCCGCCCACGGTCTCCACCTCGGAGTCGTCCAGCTCCACGCCGAAGTAGGCGCCCAGGTCCTCCACCGGCAGCCGGGAGACCACCCGGACCGCGGGGGTGCCGTCGCCGAGCACCTCGATCGGCGGGCGCTCGTCCGCGTCGTGCTCGTCGGTGATCTCGCCGACGATCTCCTCGATGATGTCCTCGATGGTGAGCAGCCCCGCGGTGCCGCCGTACTCGTCCACCGCGATGGCCAGGTGGTTGCGGGAGAGCTGCATCTCCTTGAGCAGCTCGGCCAGCCGCTTGGAGTCGGGCACGAAGCTGGCCGGGCGCATCAGCTCGCGCACCTCGACCGTGCGGTCGGCCTCGGCCGCGCCCTCCACCGAGGAGCGGACCAGGTCCTTGAGGTTCACCACGCCGACCACGTCGTCCACGCTCTCCCCGATCACCGGGATGCGGGAGAACCCGGTGCGCAGGCACAGCGCGAGGGCCTGCCGGACCGACTTGTCCTGCTCGATCCAGACGATCTCGGTGCGCGGCACCATGACCTCGCGGGCGATGGTGGCGCGCAGCTCGAAAACCGAGTGGATCATCTCGCGCTCGCCGGCGGCCACCACGCCGCGCTCCTGGGCCAGGTCGACCAGCTCGCGCAGCTCGACCTCGGAGGAGAACGGGCCCTCCCGGAAACCGCGGCCGGGGGTGATCGCGTTACCGATCAGGATCAGCAGCCTGGCCAGCGGCCCGAGCACGGTGACCAGCGCGCGCACCGGCCCGGCGACCAGGATGCCCACGCCGTAGGGGTGCTGGCGGCCGATGGTGCGCGGGCCGACGCCGACCAGCACGTAGCTGGTCACCAGCATGCTCAGCATGGCCACCAGCGCGGCCAGCCAGGCGGTGTCGATCCAGAACAGGCAGGCGAAGGTGACCAGCACGGTGGCGGCCAGCTCGCAGCCCAGCCGCAGCAACAGCAGCAGGTTGATGTGCCGGGGCCGGTCGGCCACCACCAGCGCGAGCTGACGGGCGCCTGCCCTGCCCTGCCGGACCAGCGCGTCCACCCTGGCCCTGGAGACCGTGCCCAGCGCCGCGTCGGCGGCGCCGAAGACCCCGGCGGCGAGCACCAGCAGGACCGCGATGACGACCAGCGTCACGGGGTCGGACATCGCCGTCGCCGCCTCAGCCCGCGGGGTCGGCGTCCGCGCGCCGCTCCGGCGCCGCGGCAGGCGCCCCGGTGGCCGGTTCCGCCGCCGGCTCCCCGGCCTCGTCGTGCAGGCCGACCGCGCCGAGCACCTTGTCATCGGCCGCGCGCTGCTGCTCCTGCGCCCGCGCGGTGCGGAAGTCGGCGAGGATGCGGTTCTGCAGGGAGAACATCTCCCGCTCCTCCTCCGGCTCGGCGTGGTCGTAGCCGAGCAGGTGCAGCACGCCGTGCACGGTGAGCAGGTGCAGCTCGTCGGTGAGGCTGTGCCCCGCCTTGCGCGCCTGGTCCTTGGCGAAGGCCGGGCAGAGCACGATGTCGCCGAGCAGCGCGGGACCGACCCCGGCCGCGTCGGGGCGGCGGGCGGAGTCCAGCTCGTCCATCGGGAAGGCCATCACGTCGGTGGGGCCCGGCAGGTCCATCCACCGCTCGTGCAGGTCGGACATCACGTCCAGCTCGACCAGCAGCACGGACAACTCGGCCAGCGGGCTCACGCCCATGCGGTCCAGCGCGAACCTCGCCGCGTCGACGATCGAGGTCTCCTCGACCCCGACCCCGGACTCGTTGGCGATCTCGATGCTCAACGCCTTGCCTTTCGGGTGTGGGCGCGCTGCGCCGCGGCGCCGTTCTCCGCGTTGTCCTGCACGACCTGCCAGCGGTCGTAGGCGTCCACGATCTCCCCGACCAGCCGGTGCCGGACCACGTCCTGGCTGGTCAGGATGGAGAAGTGCACGTCGTCCACACCGTCGAGGATCTCCCGGACCACCTTCAGGCCGCTGCGCTGCCCGCCGGGCAGGTCGACCTGGGTGATGTCGCCGGTGACCACGATCTTGGAGCCGAAGCCGAGCCGGGTGAGGAACATCTTCATCTGCTCGGGCGTGGTGTTCTGCGCCTCGTCCAGGATGATGAAGGCGTCGTTGAGGGTGCGGCCGCGCATGTAGGCCAGCGGCGCCACCTCGATCGTGCCCGCCTGGGTCAGCCGCGGGATCGACTCCGGGTCGACCATGTCGTGCAGCGCGTCGTAGAGCGGCCGCAGGTACGGGTCGATCTTGTCGTAGAGGGTGCCCGGCAGGTAGCCCAGCCGCTCCCCCGCCTCGACCGCGGGCCTGGTCAGGATGATCCGGCTGACCTGCTTGGCCTGCAACGCCTGCACGGCCTTGGCCATGGCCAGGTAGGTCTTGCCGGTGCCGGCCGGGCCGATGCCGAAGACCACGGTGTTCGCGTCGATGGCGTCCACGTAGCGCTTCTGGTTCAGCGTCTTGGGCCGGATGGTCCGGCCGCGCCGGGAGATGATGTTGAGGCTGAGCACCTCGGCCGGGGACTCGGCGGTGCCGGCGTCGAGCATGGCCACCGTGCGCCGCACCGCGTCCTGCCCGACCGGCTGGCCCTTGCCGGCCAGGGTGACCAGCTCGGCGAAGACGCGTTCGGCGAAGGCGACGTCGGCAGGCTCGCCGGTCAGCGTGAGTTCGTTGCCCCGCACGTGCACGTCGGCGGTGAGCAGCTCCTCCAGCAGACGGAGGTTCTCGTCGCGGGAGCCGAGCAGCGCCAGGACTGCGGAGTCGGGCAGGGAGATCTTCGACCCGGGCTGGGTCGCTTCACCAGGTGCGGTACCGGCCACGTGGCCTCGGGCCTGCTTTCTGCGGTGCTTGCGTCAATGGGTCTCTGTCGGGATTGATGCTAACGCCAGCCCCTGACGAGCCCCACCGCAATAGGCCCTTGGCCGCTCAGGTGCTCAGGTCGCTGCCCGGGAACAGCTCCCGGATGTGGTCGTCCAGCAGCTGGGACATCAGCTCCGGCGTCATCGCCTCCGGCGCGATCAGGCCGTGCAGCACCAGGCCGTCGGTGAGCGCGAGCAGCCGCAGCGCCTCGCGTTCGGGGTCGGCGCCCGGCCGCAGGATGCCCTCGGCCCTGGCCTCGCGCAGCCGGTCCAGCAGCCAGTAGGCCACCTCCTCATCGCCCTTGCGGCCCGCGGCGCGCAGCACCGGGTCGACCCTGGCGCGGCTGACGAAGGCCATCCAGACCTCGGCGGAGACCTTGCTCTCGGCGTCCAGCGGCAGCAGCGTGCGCATCAGGTTGCGCACCCGCCACGGCGCGGAGTGGTCCTGCGGCAGGCGGCCGTGCTCGTCGGCGGCGCGGGCCCGTTCGGTGAACTTCTCCGCGGCCAGGTCCATCGCGAAGTGCAGCAGCGCGTCCTGGGTCGGGAAGTAGTGCCGCAGCGCGCCAGCCGACCAGCCGGACTCGGCGGCCACCGCGCGCACCGAGGCGCGTTCCACGCCGTCGCGCTGGACGACCCGCCACACGGCCTGGGCCAGCTCCCGGCGACGGGCCTCGTGGTCGACGAGTTTGGGCACTGTACTTTTCTAGCACAGGCGTGTTATAAAAATTCTCCAGCGCGATTCCACCGGCAGAGTGGATACGAACCTCGACACAGAGCCCACCGAGCCACAACCCCGGACTTACCACAGGGTGGGTGATGGGGGTGGTTGCGTCGCGACGGAGCCTGGGGGTCACTCCGTCGCGACGCAACCGCGCCGGACCGAGGGGGGAGGTGTCCGGCGATCCTTCGGGTGCCCGTCACCCGAGGCCAGTTTCCGGCAAGTGCTCTGAGGTGGGCCGACGAAGGCTGCCCCAGAACTTTCTTGCCCGTCGGCGACAGAGCGTAGCTCCTATCCGGCCCCTCGCGCTACACCTCGACCGAATGGATCACGCCGCTCGGCGCGCGAAAGCTGCCGTTTGGCGATCGATCGCTGGGCCGGTCGCCATTTCCCGTGGACGAGGTAGCAGAACTGCGCGCAAGTGGTTGCTAACGAGCACTTTCGCCAGTGCCGCCGGCAGCTCCCCAGCGGCCGGTCAGCACGCCCAGCGCACCCAGGGCGACCGCCGCGGCGGTGGAGGCGCGCAGCACGGTGTGCCCCAGCCGGACTGGGATCGCTCCCGATTCAGTGAGTCGCGCGATCTCGCTCTCCGTGATGCCACCCTCCGGGCCGACCACGATCAGCAGGTCCCCCTCCGCAGGCAGCTCCACCTCGGCCAAGCCCACCTCGGCGGCCTCGTGCAGCACCAGGGTGCGCGCGCTGTCCCGGACCAGCTCGGCGAGCTGCCCGGTGCCGAGCGGCTCGCCGACCTCGGGGACCCAGGCCCGGCGGGCCTGTTTGGCCGCCTGGAGGGCCGTGGAGCGCCACCGGGCCAGTGCCTTGGCCCCGCGCGGTCCGTCCTCCCAGCGGGCCACACAGCGGGCCGCGCGCCACGGGTGCACCGCGTCGATCCCGGCCTCGGTGGCCAGCTCGACCGCCAGCTCCCCGCGATCGCCCTTGACCAGCGCCTGCACCAGGGTGACCCGGGGGCTGGGCGCGGGTTCGAGCCAGCGCGCCAGCACGTCGAGGCCGACCGAGTCCTTGCCGACCTCGGTCACCGCGCACCGGGCCAGGCCGCCCGCGCCGTCGGAGAGCACCAGGTGCTCCCCGACGCGCATCCGGCGCACCGTGGCCGCGTGCCTGCCTTCCGGTCCGTCCAGCCGCGCTGAGTCCCCGCTCGGGAGCTCGTCGACGTGGAAGACCGCGTCGCCGTGGATCAACGCTGGCCGAAGGAGTGCCGCAGCCTGGAGAACAGGCCGCCGCCGCGCCCGTTGGCGTTGGTGGCCAGCTCGGAGGCTTCCTCACCGCGCAGCTCGGCGAGCTGGCGCAGCAGCGCGGTCTGTTCCTCGTCCAGCTTGGTCGGCACCACGACCTCGACGTGCACGTGCAGGTCGCCGCGCCCGTCCACCCGGCCGGAGGACCGCAGCCGGGGCATGCCCTTGCCGGGCAGCAGCAGCTCGGTGTCCGGCTGGGTGCCCGGGTCCAGCGGCAGCTCCTCCACGCCGTCCAGGGTCTGCATCGGGATGGTCGCGCCCAGTGCGGCCGCGGTCATCGGCACCCGGATCGTGCAGTGCAGCTCGGTGCCCTCGCGGGTGAAGGTGTCGTGCGGCAGTTCCTCGACCTCGACGTAGAGGTCACCGGCCGGTCCGCCGCCGGGGCCGACCTCGCCCTGGCTGGCCAGCCGGACCCGCATGCCGTCGGCCACGCCCGGCGGGATCTTGACGTTGATGGTGCGCCGCGAGCGCACCCTGCCCTCGCCCGCGCACTGCTGGCAGGGGTCGGGGATGACCTCGCCGAAGCCGCGGCAGACCGGGCACGGCCGGGCGGTGACCACCTGGCCGAGGAAGGAGCGCTGCACGGACTGCACCTCGCCGCGCCCGCCGCAGGTGTCGCAGCGGATCGGCGAGCTGCCCTTGGCGCAGCCGGAGCCCTCGCACAGGTCGCACAGGATCGCGGTGTCCACGGTCAGCTCGCGGGTGATGCCGCTGGCGCACTCCTCCAGGGTGGCCTCCAGCCGGATCAGCGCGTCCGAGCCGGGCTGG
The DNA here is from genome assembly GCF_030064675.1 of Crossiella sp. CA-258035. Lineage (GTDB taxonomy): Bacteria > Actinomycetota > Actinomycetes > Mycobacteriales > Pseudonocardiaceae > Crossiella. The sequence goes on along the minus strand of NZ_CP116413.1, from coordinate 1,568,472 downwards.
GTCCGGCTGCGCGGACCCCGGCTGGCCGGGCCGCCGCCGAAGAAGGCGTCCATGATGTCGCCGAGGCCGAACCCGGCGAACGGGTCGCCCATGCCGCCGCGTCCGCCACCCCCGCCGCCACCGGGCGAGAGCGGGTCACCGCCGAGGTCGACGATCTTGCGCTTCTCCGGGTCGGAGAGCACCTCGTAGACCGCGGTCACCTCACGGAAACGCTGCTGGGCACTCTCCTCCGGGTTCACGTCCGGGTGCAGCTCGCGGGCGAGCTTGCGGTACGCCCGCTTGATCTCCTCTTGCGACGCGTCCGAACGCACGCCGAGAGTGCCGTAGTAGTCCCTTGCCACCGTCTCCCAGTCCTTCTTCCCTCAGCCAGCCGCCGCTCAGCGGCCGGCCAGGATGTCTCCCACATATGCGGCAACGGCGCGGACAGCCGCCATCGTTCCCGGGTAGTCCATTCTTGTCGGCCCCACCACACCCATGCCGCCGAGCACGGTGCCCGCGGAGGAGCCGTAGCCGATGGAGACCACGGAGGTGCTGCGCATCTCCTCGGCCTCGTTCTCCTCCCCGATCCGCACCGTGATCGTCGACTGGTCGTGCGCCGCCTGCAGCAGCTTGAGCACGACGACCTGCTCCTCCAAGGCTTCCAGCACACTGCGCAGGGAGTTGGGGAAGTCGGCCACGTTGCGGGTCAGGTTCGCGGTGCCGCCGAGCAGCAGCCGCTCCTCCGGATGCTCCACCAGCGACTCGATCAGCGCGGTGCACACCCGGATCATGATGTCGCGCAGCTCACTCGGCGCCGACTCCGGCAGCTCGGCCACCCGCGCGGAGGCATCGGCGAGCCTGCGCCCGACCAGGGTGGAGTTGAGCACGGAGCGCACCCTGGCCACGTCCTCGGTGCTGATCACATCGCCCAGGTCGACCATGCGCTGCTCGACCCGGCCGGTGTCGGTGATGGTCACCAGCATCAGCCTGGCCTGCGTGATCGGCACCACCTCGATGTGCCGGACCGAGGACCGGGTCAGCGTCGGGTACTGCACCACGGCCACCTGCCTGGTCAGCTGCGCCAGCAGCCGCACACTGCGCCGGAGCACGTCGTCCAGGTCCATCGCCCCGTCCAGGAACGCCTGGATCGCCCTGCGCTCGGCCGTGGACAGCGGCTTGACCTCGGTCAGCCGGTCCACGAAGACCCGGTAGCCCTTGTCCGTGGGCACCCGGCCGGCGCTGGTGTGCGGCTGGGTGATGTAGCCGTCCTCCTCCAGCACCGCCATGTCGTTGCGCACCGTCGCGCTGGACACCCCGAGGTTGTGCCGGTCGACCAGCGCCTTGGACCCGACCGGCTCCTGGGTGTTGACGTAGTCGGCGACGATCGCCCGCAACACCTCGAAGCGGCGGTCGTCCGGCGACCCTGTGTTCACCGCGCGTCACCTCCCTGTCGCTTGCAAGTCTAGGGTCTGGTGTGGGGTGCTACGCGCGAGTGCTGGCAGGGAGGCCGGGGTGATCTTCAAGGACGTCCGGGACGGGCGGCCGTACCCGGACCATGGGCTGAGTACCAGGGAGTGGGCGAAGATCCCGCCCCGGCCGGTCCGGCTGGACGAGCTGGTGACCACGAAGAAGGTGCTGGAGCTGGACCGCCTGCTCAGCTCCGACTCGACCTTCTTCGGCGACCTGTTCGCCCACGCGGTCCAGTGGCGCGGGGAGATGTTCCTGGAGGACGGGCTGCACCGGGCGGTGCGGGCGGCGCTCCAGCAGCGCAACTTCATCCACGTCCGGGTGCTGGCGCTGGGTTAGTCCGTGGCCTTGGGGTGCCCGGCGCAGGCTGCCTGCACCCAGACGGTGTGCCGGTCCTCGTCGAGCAGGTACCAGATCCGGCCGCCTCCGGTGACCTCGATCTGCCACTGCGGCAGGGTGCGGCCGCCGTGGCTGCCGGTGGCCAGCGAGCGGCGGAGCTGGTGGTGCCTGCTGGTCGGCTTGCCCGGTCCAGGACCGGGTTCCGCGCGCATCGTCTCCCATGCCTTGCGCAGGTTGCCGGGGGCGGTGTTCTCCAGGTCCTGCCAACCCTTGACCGCCTCGGTGGTGCTGAACCGGATCTGCCACTCCGCGCCGATCGCCGGGGGTGCGACCGGATCGCCTTTCTTCGGACTCACGCCTGCGTCGCCTCCGGCGCCGGGACCTCGCCGAGGTCCTCGCCGTCCTTGCGCAGGGTGGCCAGCAGTTCGGGATCGGCGTGCACCTCGGCGGTGTGCCGCCATTCGGTGATCAGCTGCACCACCGGGGCGGGATTGCCGAGGGAGTTCGCCGCTTCCAGGATGTCGACCAGCTCGACCACGAAGGCCCGCACGTCCTCCCTCGGCAGGAAGCGCACCCACGGGAAGGCGGTCGGCATCACCTCGGTGACCAGGTCCCTGACCTCGGCGCTGTGCTGCATGAGCGCGACGAACAGGGCGGTGGTGGTGGAGACGACCTCCCGCACCTCGGCGGCCCGGCTGGCGGTGACCAGCACCAGGTCTTCCTCACCGCCCCTGCGGTGGACGCGCACCGACCGGCTCGGCGACTCCTGCAGCTTGCGCACGGTGTCGACCGGCTTGTTGGACAGGTCGGAGAAGTTGACCTCCGGCGCGCTTGTGGTCATAGCTGCAAACTACTTTAAAACTCGTGGCCGCGCCAGCTCACGGCACCAGTCGCCGGACCACCGCGTCGGCCAGCAACCGGCCCTGGTCGGTGAGCACGCAGCGCCCGCCCGCCAGGCTCGCCGCGTCGAGCAGCCCGTCCGCGGCGGCCACCCCGGCCTCGCGGCGGCCCGCCTCGTCCAGCACCGTCACCGGCAGGCCCTCGACCAGCCGCAGCTCCAGCAGGATGCGCTCCACGTCCCGGTCCTGCGCGGTCAGCGTCTCCCGGCCCGCCGCCGGTGAGTGACCCTCGGCGAGCAGGGCGGCGTAGCGGCTGGGGTGCTTGACGTTCCACCAGCGGACCCCGCCGACGTGGCTATGCGCGCCGGGTCCCGCGCCCCACCAGTCGCCGCCGAGCCAGTAGCCCAGGTTGTGGCGGCAGCGGGCGGCCTCGCCGGTGGCCCAGTTGGAGACCTCGTACCAGGTCAGGCCGGCGCGCCGGAGGGTCTGGTCGACCTGTTCGTAGCGTTCGGCGAGCACGTCGTCGTCCGGGGTGGGCAACTCGCCCCGGTTGATCCGGCGGGCCAGGGCGGTGCCCTCCTCGACGATCAGGGCGTAGGCCGAGACGTGGTCGACGCCGCCGGCCAGGACCACGTCCAGGGACTCGGCCAGGTCCTGCGGGCGTTCGCCGGGGGTGCCGTAGATCAGGTCCAGGTTCACGTGCTCGAACCCGGCGGCGCGGGCTTCCTTCGCGGCGGCGCGGGCGCGGCCGGGAGTGTGCGTGCGGTCCAGGATCGCCAGCACGTGCGGGGCGGCGGACTGCATGCCCAGGGAGACCCTGGTGTACCCGGCGGCCAGGATGCCGGCGAAGAACTCCGGGGAGGTGGACTCCGGGTTGGACTCGGTGGTCACCTCGGCGCCGGGGGCCAGGCCGAAGGTGTCCCGGACCGCGCCGAGCACCGCGGCCAGGCCGTCCGCGCCGAGCAGGGACGGGGTGCCGCCGCCGACGAAGACGGTGTCCGCGGCCGGTGGGCTGCCCAGCACCCGCGCGGCCAGCTCCAGCTCCTGGCGCAGCCCGGTCAGCCAGGACTGCGGGGAGGCGGAGCTGCCCAGCTCACCGGGGGTGTAGGTGTTGAAGTCGCAGTAGCCGCAGCGGGTCGCGCAGAACGGCACGTGCACGTACAGCCCGAACGGTCGGGTGCCAAGGCCGGTCAGGGCGGTGGCGGGCAGCGCGCCGTCCTGGGGCGCCGGGTCGCCGTCGGGAAGTACGGAAGGCATAACAGCAGTGTCTCAATCCGTCTCACCATCCCACTATGCGGATGGCGGTAGACCCATCCGGGGACGCGTGGCACGCTGGTCGACATGACCTCGCCTGGACGACGCCTGTTCCTCGTGGCCCGCCGCCACGTGGACTACCTGCGTGTCTCCAGCGCGCTCTGCCGACGGTACGTCTAGTCGGCCGCTGCATTTCTCTTTGCCAGCCGGCGACGGGCGTCCCGGCTGAAGATCCCCATCCCACCATGTGAACCCTGGGGCTTCGACGGTGCGCACGGCCGCCTCGAATCCCGGAGGTCGGACCATGGTCCCCCCAACCTCTTCTCCCCCGGCGCGGGCCGTGAAACAGCGCCGCGGCGAAGGGCAGTGGGCGCTGGGCTACCGCGAGCCGCTGAACCCGAACGAGCGCTCGAAGAAGGACGACAACCCGCTCAACGTGCGGGCCCGGATCGAGAACATCTACGCCCGCGGTGGCTTCGACTCCATTGACCCGGCCGATCTGCGCGGACGTTTCCGCTGGTACGGCCTCTACACCCAACGCAAGCCCGGTATCGACGGCGGCCGCACGGCCGTGCTGGAACCGGAGGAGCTCGACGACGAGTACTTCATGCTGCGTGTGCGCGTCGACGGCGGCGCGCTGAGCACCGAGCAGCTGCGGGTGCTGGGCGAGATCTCCCAGACCTACGCCCGCGACACCGCCGACATCACCGACCGGCAGAACATCCAGTACCACTGGATCCAGATCGAGGACGTGCCCACGATCTGGGAGAAGATCGAGGCGGTCGGCCTGAGCACCACCGAGGCCTGCGGCGACAGCCCGCGCGTCGTGCTCGGCTCGCCGGTCGCCGGGATCTCCGCCGAGGAGGTCATCGACGGCACCCCGGCCATCCAGGAGATCGTCAAGCGCTACATCGGCGACCCGGCCTACTCGAACCTGCCGCGCAAGTTCAAGAGCGCCATCTCCGGGTTGCAGGACGTGGCGCACGAGGTCAACGACATCTCCTTCGTCGGCGTCGACCACCCCGAGCACGGGCCCGGCTTCGACCTGTTCGTCGGCGGCGGCCTGTCCACCAACCCGATGCTGGCCAAGCGGCTCGGCGTGTGGGTGCCCCTGGACGAGGTGCCCGACGTCTGGGAAGGCGTGATCAGCGTCTTCCGCGACTACGGCTACCGGCGGCTGCGGCACCGGGCGCGGATCAAGTTCCTGGTCGCCGACTGGGGCGTGGAGAAGTTCCGCGAGGTGCTGGAGACCGAGTACCTCAAGCGGAAGCTGCTCGACGGGGTCGCGCCTGAGGCCACCGCGCCGATCGACCACGTCGGCGTGCACCGGCAGAAGGACGGCAAGTTCTACATCGGGGTCGCGCCGGTCGCCGGGCGGGTGTCCGGCTCGATCCTGCTCGACGTGGCCAAGGCGGTGGAGCGGGCCGGGTCCCGCCGGGTCCGGCTGACCGCGCAGCAGAAGCTGGTCGTGCTGGACGTGGCCGAGTCCGAAGTGGACAGTCTGGTGGACGAGCTGGCCGCGCTGGGCCTGCACGCCAAGCCTTCGCCGTGGCGGCGCACCACGATGGCCTGCACCGGCATCGAGTTCTGCAAGCTGGCCATCGTGGAGACCAAGGCCCGCGCCGCGCGCCTGGTCGAGGAGCTGGAGCAGCAGCTCGCCGACGTCCAGGACACCCTGGCCGAGGCGGCGATCAGCGTGCACATCAACGGCTGCCCCAACTCCTGCGCCCGGATCCAGACCGCGGACATCGGACTCAAGGGCCAGATCGTGACCAACGGGGAGGGCCAGCAGGTCGAGGGCTACCAGGTGCACCTGGGCGGCGGGCTCGGCCTGGACGCCGGGTTCGGCCGGAAGCTGCGCGGGCACAAGGTGACCGCGGCCGAGCTGGGTGAGTACGTGGCGCGGGTCGCGCGCAACTTCGTGGCCCAGCGCACCGAAGGAGAGCGGTTCGCCCAGTGGGCGGCCCGCGCCGAGGAGGCCGATCTGCGATGAGCGAACGAGCGACGCCGTTCTACTGCCCCTACTGCGGGGACGAGGACCTGCGACCGGAGGAGGAGCCGCACGGCGCGTGGGGCTGCACCGGGTGCCAGCGGGTGTTCTCGCTGAAGTTCGTCGGCCTGCGACGCCCGGTGGAGGTGACCCGGTGAGCACCACGACCGATCTCCAGTCCCTCGCCGAGCGGGCGGGCCAGGAACTGGCCGGGGCCACCGCGACCGAGGCGCTGACCTGGGTCGCGGAGACCTTCCCGCTGGAGCGCTGGATCCTGGCCTCGAACATGCAGGACGCGGTGCTGATCGACCTGGCGGCCAAGGTGACCAGCGGTTTCGACGTGCTGTTCCTGGAGACGGGCTACCACTTCCCGGAGACCATCGGCACCAGGGACGCGGTGGCGACGGTGTACCCGGTGAACATCGTCAACGCGCTGCCGGACCTCACCGTGGCCGAGCAGGACGCCGAGCACGGGCCGAAGCTGTTCGAGCGCGCGGCCGACCGCTGCTGCGCGATGCGCAAGGTGATCCCGTTGCGGCGCACGCTGTCCCGCTACGACGCCTGGGTCACCGGCGTGCGCAGGGTGGACGCGCCGACGCGGGCGAACACGCCGATCGTGGGCTGGGACGAGCGCAACGGGCTGGTCAAGATCAACCCGATCGCGGCCTGGACCGACGAGGAGTTCAACGCCTACATCACCGAGCACGGCATCCTGGAGAACCCGTTGGTGGGCGCGGGATATCCGTCCATCGGCTGCGCGCCCTGCACGGCCAAGCCGCTGCCGGGCGCGGACCCGCGCAGCGGTCGCTGGGCGGGCAAGGCCAAGACCGAGTGCGGACTGCACGGGTGAGGGCGGGGGAATGACGAGCACGCTGCGACCGGTCCAGGACAACCTGACTGCCCTGGAGTCCGAAGCGATCCACATCTTCCGGGAGGTGGCCGGGGAGTTCGACCGGCCGGTGGTCCTGTTCTCCGGCGGCAAGGACTCCACGGTGCTGGTGCACCTGGCGCTCAAGGCATTCTGGCCCGCGCCGGTGCCGTTCACCCTGCTGCACGTGGACACCGGCCACAACTTCGAGGAGGTCATCACCTTCCGGGACGAGCTCGTCGCCAGGCACGGGCTGCGGCTGGAGGTCGCGCACGTGCAGGACTGGATCGACGACGGCCGCCTGCAGGAACGCCCCGACGGCACCCGCAACCCGTTGCAGACCGTGCCACTGCTGGACTCCATCACCGCGCACAAGTTCGACGCGGTCTTCGGCGGCGGCCGCCGGGACGAGGAGCGGGCCCGCGCCAAGGAGCGCATCTTCAGCCTGCGCAACGCCTTCGGCCAGTGGGAGCCCAAGCGGCAGCGGCCCGAGCTGTGGAACCTCTACAACGGGCGGCACCGGCCCGGCGAGCACGTCCGGGTGTTCCCGCTGTCCAACTGGACCGAGCTGGACATCTGGCGCTACATCGAACGGGAGAACATCGAGCTGCCCTCGATCTACTTCGCGCACCAGCGCGATGTCTACCTGCGCGACGGCATGTGGCTCACCGAAGGCCCGTGGGGCGGGCCACAACCCGGGGAGACCGTGCTGCACAAGACCATCCGGTACCGCACGGTCGGCGACGGCTCGTGCACCGGAGCGGTGGAGTCCGAAGCCAGCGACCTCGCCGCGGTGATCGCCGAGGTCTCCGCCTCCCGGCTCACCGAACGCGGCGCCACCCGCGCCGACGACCGGCTCAGCGAAGCGGCCATGGAAGACCGGAAGCGAGAGGGTTACTTCTGATGACCGACCTGCTGAGGCTGGCCACCGCCGGATCCGTCGACGACGGCAAGTCCACGCTGGTCGGCCGGCTGTTGTACGACACCAAGTCCGTGCTCGCCGACCAGCTGGAAGCCGTGCAGCGGGCCAGCGTCGACCGTGGACTGTCCACACCGGACCTGTCGCTGCTGGTGGACGGCCTGCGCTCGGAACGCGAGCAGGGCATCACCATCGACGTGGCCTACCGCTACTTCGCCACCCCCCGGCGCAGCTACGTGCTCGCCGACACCCCTGGACACGTGCAGTACACCCGCAACACGGTCACCGGCGCGTCCACCGCGCAGCTGGCCATCCTGCTGGTGGACGCGCGCAAGGGCGTGATCGAGCAGACCAGGCGGCACGCGGCCGTGCTGGCCATGCTCGGCGTGCCGCAGCTGGTGCTGGCGGTCAACAAGATCGACCTCATCGACTACGACGAGGCCAAGTTCGGGCTGATCGCCAAGGAGTTCCTGGCGCACGCCAACGCCTTGGGCTATCCCGAGGAGGCGGTGCTGTCCGTGCCGGTCTCCGCGCTGGTCGGCGACAACGTGGTGGACCGCTCCGAGCGCACCCCCTGGTACGCCGGGCCGACCCTGCTGGAGCACCTGGAAACCGTTCCGGTGCAACCGGATCCGCACGACGCGCCGTTCCGCTTCCCGGTGCAGTACGTGATCCGGCCGCGCACGCCCGAGTACCCCGACTACCGGGGCTACGCGGGTCAGGTGGCGGCCGGGGTGGTGCGGCCGGGTGATGAGGTCGTGGTGCTGCCCGCCGGGCTGCGCAGCACTGTGGTGCGCATCGACACCGCGGACGGCGAACTGACCGAAGCAGGGGCCGGCCAGTCGGTGACCCTGTTGCTGGACAACGATTTGGACATCTCCCGTGGCGACCTGATCGCGAGTGCGGAACACTCTCCCTCAGTGAGCGACGAGCTCAACGCCACCGTCTGCTGGCTGGCCGAGAAACCGTTGCACGCCAACGCCAGGGTGCTCATCAAACACGGCACCCGCACCGTACCCGCCATCGTCACCGAGTTGTCCGATCGCTTCGACGAACAGCGCCTGTCCACTGTGGACGCGCCGGAGTCGTTGCAGCTCAACCAGATCGGCCGAGTTCTCATCCGGACAGCAGAGCCGCTCCCGGTTGACGAGTACACCAGCAGCAGGCGCACCGGGTCCTTCCTGGTGATCGACCCGAACGACGGCGGCACCCTGGCCGCCGGACTCATCGGCGCTCCCCTGCCCATCCCGGATGTCAACGAGGACACCGGACTCGGCGGCGCGACCGCCGACGACCGAGCCCTCGTCTCCCCCGGCCCATAGGCTTTTTCCCTTGTCTTCCAGGAGGAATCCCGTGCGCACCCCGCGACGCCGCCATCGCGTCCTGCCCGCAGTGCTCGCCGCCACCGCGCTGGTCGCCGCGGTCAGCGGCTGCTCCAGGGCCGCCGAGTCGACCACCCAGTCGAGCGACTCGGGGCCGGCGGTGGAACTGCGACTCGGTTTCTTCCCCAACGTCACGCACGCGCCGGCCCTGGTCGGCATCGACGAGGACCGCAAGTTCATCGCCAAGGAGCTGGGCGGCACCAAGCTCAGCACCCAGGCGTTCAACGCCGGACCCTCGGCGGTGGAGGCGCTGCTGGCCGGGTCGCTGGACGCGACCTTCATCGGGCCCAACCCGACCATCAACGCCTTCACCAAGTCCAACGGCCAGGCGGTCCGGCTGATCGCGGGCGCGGCCACCGGCGGCGCGCAACTGGTGGTGCGCAAGGAGATCACCGGCCCGCAACAGCTCAAGGACAAGACCATCGCCACCCCGCAGCTGGGCGGCACCCAGGACGTGGCGCTGCGGGCCTACCTGGCCCAGCAGGGGCTGAAGGTGGAGACCACCGGCGGCAAGGACGTCAAGATCGCCAACACGGAGAACCCGCAGACCTTCGACGCCTTCCGCACCGGCCAGCTCGACGGCGGCTGGCTGCCCGAGCCCTGGGCCTCCCGCCTGGTGCTGGAGGCAGGCGGCAAGGTGCTGGTGGACGAGCGGGACCTGTGGCCGGGCGGCAAGTTCCCCACCACGGTGCTGATCGTGCGCACCGAGTTCGCGCAGAAGCACCCGGCCACGGTCAAGGCGCTGCTGCGCGGCCACGTCGCCGCGACCAAGTTCCTCAACGACAACCCGGCCGAGGCCAAGAAGACGGTCAACGCCGCGCTGGGCAGGTACGCGGGCAAGCCGCTGCCGGAACCGGTGCTGGAGCGCTCCTTCAGCCAGATCGCCTTCAGCACCGACCCGGCCGCGAGCACCTTCCCCAAGCTGTCCAAGGACGCCGTGGCCGCCGGGGTGGCCAAGCAGGAGTTCGACCTCAAGGGACTCGTCGACCTGACCGCGCTGAACGAGGCGCTGCGGGCCGCCGGACAGCCCACCGCTGACGCATCCGGACTTGACGGAAAGTGAGGGCACGGTCATGACCGCGACTCTGGAACACACCCGCCCGTCCGGCCACCTCGCCGACGCGGTGGTGCACCTGGACAACGTGACCAAGTCCTTCGGCCGCGGCGCGAACACCGTGGTGGCCCTGGACGGGGTCGAGCTGACCGTGCGGCCGGGCGAGTTCGTCTGCCTGCTCGGCGCCTCCGGCTGCGGCAAGTCCACCCTGCTCAACCTGGTGGCCGGACTGGACAAGCCGACCAGCGGCAAGGTCTCTGTCCACAGTGGACGACCCGCGGTGGTCTTCCAGGAGCCCGCGCTGATGCCCTGGCTCACCGCGGCCCGCAACGTCGAGCTGCCGCTGCGGCTGCGCGGCCTCGGCCGGGCCGAGCGTGCGGCCACCGCGACCAAGCTGCTGGACCTGGTGCGGCTGGCCGAGGTCGGCCGCAAGCGCCCGCACGAGCTCTCCGGCGGCATGCGCCAGCGGGTCGCGCTGGCCCGCGCGCTGGCCACCACCCTGGACGAGGCCGAGGGCGGCAACCCGTTGCTGCTCATGGACGAGCCCTTCGCCGCGCTGGACGCGATCACCAGGGACGCGCTGCAGGGCGAGCTGCGCCGGATCTGGGAGCGCACCGGCACCGCGGTGCTCTTCGTCACCCACGACGTGCGCGAGGCGGTCCGGCTCGGCCAGCGGGTGGTGCTGCTGTCCTCCCGGCCGGGCCGGGTGGTGCGCGAGTGGACGATCACCGAGCAGGACACCGGCAAGCTGACCGAGGAGATCACCGGCCACCTCCGGGAGGTGATCTCCAGCCATGGCCGCTCCTGAGGCCAAATCCGGCGAGGACCTGGCCGCGCTGGAAGCCGGCCTGGACGCCCTCGACGCGCCGACCGCCACCCGCTCCCGTGGCGGCTGGCTCCGGTTCGCCCGCACGGTGCTGCCGCCACTGGTGGCGCTGGTGCTGATCGTGGTGGTGTGGCAGGTGTTGTGGGCCTCGGCGATCGAGCCGGAGTACAAGCTGCCCGCCCCGCTCACCGTGGCCGGGGTGCTGTGGGAGCGGATGCTGGACGGCCAGGCCTGGGAGACGCTGTGGGTCTCCACCCACCGCGCGGTGCTGGGCTTCCTGGCCGCGGTGGCCATCGGCACCCCGCTGGGCCTGGTGGTGGCCCGGATCTCGTTGGTGCGCGCGGCGATCGGGCCGCTGCTGAGCGGGTTGCAGAGCCTGCCCTCGGTGGCCTGGGTGCCGGCCGCGCTGCTGTGGCTGGGCCTCAACGACTCGATGATCTACGCCGTGGTGCTGCTGGGCGCGGTGCCCTCCATCGCCAACGGCCTGGTCGCCGGGATCGAGCAGGTGCCGCCGCTGCTGCTGCGGGTGGGCACGGTGCTGGGCGCGGGCCGGTTGCAGTCCGCCCGGCACGTGCTGCTGCCCGCCGCACTGCCCGGCTACCTGGCCGGACTCAAGCAGGGCTGGGCGTTCTCCTGGCGTTCGCTGATGGCCGCGGAGATCATCGCCCGCTCGCCGGACCTGGGCATCGGCCTCGGACAGATGCTGGAGGAGGGCCGCCAGCTCACCGACATGTCGCTGGTGATCGCGGCGATCCTGTTGATCCTGCTGGTCGGCATCGGCGTGGAGCTGCTGTTCTTCCGTCCCTTGGAGCGCGTGGTGCTGCGCGCCCGCGGCCTGGCCACGGCGGTGTGATGGACCACGGAATCCCGCTGGTCGCGGTGGCGCACGGCAGCCGCGACCCGCGTTCGGCGGCCACCGTGCACGAGTTGCTCACCGTGGTCCGCGCGCTGGCCCCCGGCCTGGACGTGCGCTCGGCCTTCCTGGAGCTGTCCGCGCCGCGCCTGGGTGAGGTGCTGACCGGCCTGTACGAGCAGGGCCACCGCGAGGTGGTGGTGGCCCCGCTGCTGCTGGGCCGGGCCTACCACGCCAAGGTGGACCTGCCCGGCGCGGTGTCCGAGGTGGTCACCCGGCTGCCCAGGCTGTCGGTGCGGATCGCCGACGTGCTCGGTCCCGACCCTCGGCTGGAGTCGGCCGCGCTGCGCAGGCTGGCCGAGGCCGGCGCGGCGCCCGGCGACCGGGAACTCGGCGTGGTGCTGGCCGGTGCGGGCTCCTCGCACGAACCGGCCAACGCCACCGTGCGCGCGCTGGCCCGCCGCTGGTCGGCGGGCGCGGGCTGGGCCGGGGTGGAGGCCGCCTTCGCCGCCAGCGCGCGACCGGATGTGGCCACCGTGGTCGAGCGGCTGAAAGCCCTTGGCGCGCAACGGATCGCGCTGGCCTCCTGGTTCCTGGCCCCCGGCCTGCTGCCGGACCGGGTGATCGCCGCGGCGCGGGCCTGCGGGCTGGACACCGTAGTGGCGCGGCCGCTCGGTGACGACCCCGAGGTGGCCGAGCTGGTGCTGCACCGCTATGCCGAGGCGTGTGCGGCCGAACGGCGCAACATCACGACTTTAGTGGGTTAACAACAGAATGATCGTCGTGTGAGACTCACCTCTACCGCCGCCGTGTCGGGAGGAATTTTCTACAGCGAGGTGGGATATGTCCCCTGCACGACGCTCCACCGCTCGACTGTTGCTAGCCGTGACCGCGGTCGTCGCCCCCCTGCTCACCCTTGCCGGTCCCGCCGTGGCCACCCCTGCGGCCGCGGTGAACTTCGCCTGTCAGGCCAGCAGCCCGCTCGGTCCGGTTGACGCCACCTTCAGCCAGGACCTGACCGCCACCGCACCGGCCACCGTCGCCCCCGGCGGCGAGGTCACCGCGGTGTTCGACCCCGCGCCGAACAAGGTGCCGGACAAGGTCGGCAACTACACCCTGCGTGAGATCAAGAACTTCCTGCTGACCGTGCCGGTCCCGGCGAACTCCACCTACGTCTCGGCCACCCTCTCCGGCGGCTCCGGCGTGGGCACGCCGACCATCACCAAGGTCGGCGACAACCTGGAGGTCAAGTTGAGCGCGGCGCTCGCGGGCGGCGCGGCCTTCGAGATCCCCACCATCACCCTCAAGCTCACCGCAGGCGCCAGCGGCACCATCGAGACCAAGCTCGGCGGCTCCAGCTTCACCAACCCCGGCCTGACCTTCACCGCCACCGCGGTAGCGCTCGGGTTCCCGGTCGACGCCCCCACCAAGTGCTACCCCAGCCCCAACCCGGCGTTGACCACCACGACGATCGGCTGAACTGCCTCCTTTCAGCCGGTTCCAGACCGCATCGGGGAGAACCGCCCGTCTCCCCGATGCGGTCACTTCTATGTTTAGGGTGCGTGCATGGCTGACGAACTCGTCCACTACGCGGTCGACCGTGGCATCGCCGAGATCACCCTCGACTCCCCGCACAACCGCAACGCCCTCTCCGCCCAGCTCCGCCGCGAGCTGCGCGCGCACCTGAGCACCGCCATCGCCGACGAGGCGGTGCGGGTAGTCGTGCTGGGCCACACCGGCACCGTGTTCTGCTCCGGCATGGACCTCAAGGAGTCCCGCGGCGCCGGCGCGGGCGACCAGGGCGTGAACGAGTTCCCGGCGATCCTGGAACAGATCTGGACCAGCCCCAAACCGGTGGTGGCCAAGGTGGCCGGCCCGGCCCGCGCCGGTGGCGTCGGCATCGTGGCCGCCTGTGACATCGCGGTGGCCACACACGCGGCCAGCTTCGCCTTCACCGAGGTCCGCATCGGCGTGGTCCCGGCGGTCATCTCGGTCACCGTGCTGCCCCGGCTGCTGCCGCGCGCCGCGCACGAGCTGTTCCTCACCGGCGAGAAGTTCGACGCCGAGCGCGCCGCGGCCATCGGCCTGATCAACTCCGCGGCCGCCCCCGAGGACCTGGACACCGAGGTCCGCCGCTACACCGACATGCTCGCCCTGGGCGGCCCGAACGCGCTGGCCGCCACCAAGGCCATGCTCCGCCGCCCCCCGGCCGCGGGTCTCGGCGAGGACTTCGCGGACATGCTGGAGCTCTCCGCTGGGCACTTCGCCAGCGCCGAGGGCCAGGAGGGCATCCGCGCCTTCGCCGAGAAGCGCCCGGCTTCCTGGGTGCCCGCGGCCGACTGACCACGGGCACCCGGCCCGGCTAGGACTTGAACGGGGCGGTCAGGCAGGCCAGGCGCTCACCGGCGGTGCCGGCCTTGCCGTGGTCGTGGTGGTTGGTCTGGTCGATGTGCAGCACCACCGAGTTGGCCTCGTTCGGCCGCCACTTCCACTCCACCGTGGCCGAGACCTTGGCCGCGCCCGCGGCGTCGGTCTCGAAGTCCAGCCAGACCTCGTTCTTCGGGTTGGCGAAGGCCGGGTCCACCGAGGGCTGCACCGGGTCCAGCTTGTCCTGGTAGTGCGGTCCGGAGTCCGCGGGCTTCGGACCGCACACCTTGGTGTGCACGTGCGAGCCGTACTTGCGGTTGGGGCGCAGGCCGGTGACCTCCAGGGCCACCGTGGTGCGGCCGTCGGCGGCGGCGCCGGTGACCTTGCCCGCGGCGCCCGCGGGCACAAGCTCGGTGTTGTAGACCACGCCGGGCGGCTGGGCGCCGGTGGCCGCGGGTGGGGCGAAGGTCGCCGACACCAGCGGGGCCGGGGCCGCGCTGCTGGTCGCGCTGGAGGTCTGTGGGGAGCCGGTCCCGCCGGACGAGCACGCCGTGAGACCGAGGATCGCCACCGCGGTCAGCACGGCCGGGGTCATTCGTCGCATGTCAGCCGATTCTGGCCCTGCGCCAGGGATTCGCCAAACCGGGTGTCTCTGTGGTGCCGCTACCGCAGCGCGTGCTCGGTGAACTGCCCGCAGACCTGGAAGCCCAGCCGCCGGTACACCGGCTCGCCCTCGGCCGAGGCCTGAAGCACCGCGGTCCGGTAACCGGCGTTCCTGGCCAGGTGCAGGGCCGCGTCGGTGATCGCGCCGCCGAAGCCGCGGCGGCGGTGGGTGCTCGCGGTGCAGACGTTGTAGAGCCCGGCGACCCCGGCGTGCAGGGTCACCTCGGCGGTGCACACCGGCTGCCCGTCGGCGTAGCCCACCAGGAACTTCGCCGCGCAGTCCAGTGCGGCGGGCTGGGCGTAGTAGGCGCGGACCGCCGGCGAGGGCGGGTCCCAGAGCGCGGCCAGCACCTCGGCGTAGTCGGCCAGCTGCGCCGGCGTGCGCGCCACCACCACGTCCAGGCCCTGCGCCCCGCGCGGCGCGGCCAGCTCGTCCAGGCTGGCCCACATCGCGGTCTCGGACTCGGTGGCGGGCAGCCCGGCCGCGCTCAGCCGCGCGGACAGGTCGCCCGGCGTCGCGGCCGGGCCGACCCACCAGGAGAACGGGCGGCCGGTGCGGCGCAGCGCCTCGACGGTCTCGGCGATCCGCCGGTCCGCGGTCGCCTCGGTGAACCGGGCCCCGGCGATGATGTTGAAGGTGTCATCGGCCAGGCCGCTGTCGGCGTAGAACAGGTCCGCGGCCTGGACGACCCGCGCCGGGTCGTGCAATAGGCTCGCGTGCCGGGCGAGATTGGCCTCCATCTGGTCCAGCGACTCCATGTTCCACACCATAGGCTCGACCTCCGTGCCGAAGATCTTCGCCAGGCGGTTGTGCTCGCTGCCCGAGGCGCGCGAGGGCCTGACCTACGGCAGCCCGGAGCTGGAGGCGGTCCGCGCGGCGACCCGCGCCGGGGACCGGACCGCGGTGGCCGCGCTGATCGCCTGCGCACACGACTCCGACGACCGCTCCGACGCCGTGCTGGTCGCCGCGGCCACGGTGCGCGCCGGGCACGGGACCTCGGTCCCGTACTGGCTGCTGGAGTGGGTGACCAGCGAACCGGGCGACCCGATCGGGTGGATCGTGCGCGGTGCGGTGGAGGTGCTGCGGGCCGAGACGCTGCCGAGCGCGCTGGCCCCGGCCGAGGCCATGTGCGCCCACGCAGCCGAGCTGGACCCGGCTGACCCGACGCCGTGGGTGTGGCTGGTGCAGCTGGCCCGCGGCCAGCGGCTCGGCCCGGCGGAGACCGCGCGGCGCTGGCACCGGCTGCGCGCGCTGGCCCCGCAGCACCTGCGCGGGCACGAGCAGCTGCTCGCCTCGCTCTCGCCGAAGTGGGGCCGCCCGCCGGAGGCCAGGATCGCCTTCGTCACCGAGGCCGCGGCCACCGCGCCGGTCGGCTCCGCGCTGAACCTGCTGGTCTTACGCGGCCACATCGAGCAGTGGGCGGAGTTACCCGGCCGCGCGCGCCGCCGGTACCTCGACCGCGCCGACGTGCGCGAGCAGGCGCTGGCCGCGGTGGCGCGCTGGCAGCACCCGCACGGCGTGGACCCCAGGGCCAAGATCAGCGGGCACAACCTGGTCGCGTTCTGGCTCTCGCTCTGCGGCGAGCACCAGCCGGCCCGCCCGCACTTCGAGGCCACCAGGGGGCACGCGGACCGGTACCCGTGGTCCTACCTGCGCGCCGATTTCTTGCGCGCCTACCTGCGCGGCAGGCGGCGCTCTGGCCTGGTCTAGGCGCTGACCTGGACGGTGAGCCGGGGGTTGGCCGCGACCGCGTCCGCGAGCACCTCGCTGATCCCGGCGAAGGCGGCCGGATCGCTGCGCCGCAACACTTCCGCGTGCGTCCAGTGCAGCCGGTGCGCACCGTCCGGCAGCCAGGACAGGTCGGTGAGGCAGTCGTAGAGGGCGTCCAGGTTGGCGCCGAAGTAGTCCGGGAAGGACAGCGCCCGCGCGAAGGCCTGCAGGACGGCCCGCTTGGTGCGCAGCTCGCTGCCGTCGACCACGTGCTCCACCGCTGTCATCGGTTCGGATCCACCTTCACGAAGGTCTCGTAGTGGTCGCCGGTGTAGTACAGCTCCTTGCCGGACCCGGTTACCAGCCGCCGCGCGCCCCGGGTGCGCTCGCCCGGCGTGGGCACGGTGTACTCGCGGTAGTAGCCCTTGCCCTGCGCGGGCAGCCGCTTCTCCCGGTTCTGGAACTCCACCCCGTCCCGGTCCGGGTACGGGAACGGCCCGTTGCTCTGGATCAGCTTCCAGGTCTTGGCCGCCTCCGCGGGCAGCTTGGACAGCGCCTCGGTGACGTCCCCGCCGGCGCGGGTGGCCTTTCCGGCGCTGGTGGAGACCGCCGCGCCCGTGCTAGAGGACGGCGGCGCGGCCGAGTTCCCGCCGAGCAGGTCGCGGCCGAGCCAGCCGACGAGCACCAGGGCGATCAGTCCGGCCAGGGCCAGGGTGATGCGCTTACGAGAGGTCACTGTTGCGGCCCCGGATCTTGGAGAGTCCAGCGGAGACCTGGTCGACGCCCCGGTCGATACCCCAGGCCAGCGCCCAGCACACGGGCAGCAGCACGGCCATCACGAGCAAGAACTGGAACGGGAACCACTGCTGGGCGAGCCACAGCCCGACCGCGTCCCAGGAGTCCGCCAACCACTGCACGGCCCCGAGCCTACGCCGGAGGGCCGCCGTGACCGGCATCACGGGCGGGTGAGAGGGACAGGCGATAGGTTTCCGGTCATGTTCGCCGTATACGCCGACAAGCCGAATCCCGAGGATCCCCTGGCCGGCCTGGTGGTCGGCGAACGCCCCGAGCCCGAGGTGCCCGCGGGCTGGGTCGCGGTCAGCGTCAAGGCCGCCAGCCTGAACATGCACGACCTGTGGACGCTGCGCGGGGTCGGCATCAAGGCCGAGCAGTTCCCGATGATCCTGGGCTGCGACGGCGCGGGCACCCTGGCCGACGGGTCCGAGGTGGTCATCCACGGGGTGATCAACGACGAGGACTGGCGCGGGGACGAGACCATGGACCCCAAGCGCACCCTGCTGACCGAGAAGCTGCAGGGCTCCTTCGCCGAGACCATCGTGCTGCCCAGGCGCAACGTGCTGCCCAAGCCGGCCGGGCTGTCCTTCGCCGACGCGGCCTGCCTGGGCACCGCCTGGCTGACCGCCTACCGGATGCTGTTCACCAAGGCCGCCGCCCGCCCCGGTCAGACCATCCTGGTGCAGGGCGCTTCCGGCGGGGTGGCCACCGCCCTGGTGCAGCTGGGCCGGGCCGCGGGCCTGCGGGTGTGGGCCACCGGCCGCTCGGCTGACAAGCGCGCGCTGGCCGAACGCCTTGGCGCGCACGGGGTCTTCGAGCCCGGCGCCCGGCTGCCCGGCAAGGTGGACGCGGTGTTCGAGACCGTGGGCGAGGCCAGCTGGTCGCACTCCATGCGCAGCCTCAAGCCCGGCGGCGTGGTGGTCTGCTCCGGCGCCACCACCGGCGGCAACCCGCCTGCCGAGCTGCAGCGCCTGTTCTTCTTCCAGCTGCACGTGGTCGGCTCGATGATGGGCACCCGGGACGAGCTGGCCGACCTGGTGTCCTTCCTGGACCTCACCGGCCTGCGCCCGCAGATCGGCCTGGAGCTGCCGCTGGAGCGGGCCGAGGAGGGCTTCCGCGCCATGCTCGGCGGCGAGACCGCAGGGAAGATCGTCTTCACCCGCTGACAACTGTGTGCGGGGACCGCCGGACGGTCCCCGCACACAGTTGTCAGGCGTGCTCGCGCACCCAGCCCTGCACCTTGGGCGGCAGGTCGGCGATGGCGGTCAGCAGCAGGGGCGCCCGCTCGCGGCTGTTGCGGCCGACGAAGTCGAAGACGTCCGCGATGGTCACCCCGTGCGCCGGCGTGGACAGCGTCTCGATCGGATCGCCCGCCCGCACCTCGCCCTCCTCCTCCACCGCGAAGTAGGCGCCGGTGCGGCCGATGACGGTGAACTTCTTCACCAGCCCGCGCACGTCCCAGAACCCGGCGAAGACCTGGCAGGGCACCCGTGGCGCGGTCACCCGCAGCACGGCGCCGCCGACCCGCAGCCGCTGGCCGATCACCAGCGCCTGGGTGTCCACTCCGGACACCGACAGGTTCTCCCCCGCGTTGCCCGGCTCCAGCGTCCGGCCCAGCTCGGCGGACCAGAACGCCAGGTCCTCCACCGCGTAGGCGTAGACGGCCTGGAACTCGCCGCCGTGGTGCTCCAGGTCGCTGATCTCGTCCCCGGACAGGCCGAGCTTGCCGATCTTCGCCTCGGCCACCGGCCGTTTGTCGATCGCGGTCTTGCCCTTGCGCCCGGCCCACTCGGCGGGCTGGATGGCTCCGACATTGACCGACACGACACTCCCTGCACCCATGGCACCAACCTAGTCGGCGCGGATCTCCCGGGGCTGGCGATTTTCTGGTCTTGGACGGTGTACTGACGCTGCCGGGTCCCCCGCCGGTCGTCTACGGTGACCGCGGCACAGCGGCGTGCCGCGGGTGGAGGGAGCAGGAGATGACAAGGGCGCAGAGTCCGTCCGGCGGCCGGAGCGTGTTCCGGCGCAAACCGATCGAGCAGGTGACCGGGGAGTCCGAGAGCGGCGGACTGGCCAAGTCGCTGGGGCTGTGGCAGCTGACCGCGATCGGCGTCGGCGGCATCATCGGCGCCGGCATCTTCTCCCTGGCCGGCGCGGTGGCCAACAAGACCGCGGGCCCCGCGGTGCTGATCTCCTTCCTGATCGCGGGCATCGCCAGCGCGGCCGCGGCCTTCTCCTACGCCGAGTTCGCCGGGCTGATCCCCAAGGCCGGGTCCGCCTACACCTACGGCTACGTGGTGCTCGGCGAGCTGGCCGGCTGGCTGATCGGCTGGGACCTGCTGCTGGAGTACACCGCGATCGTGGCGGTGGTGGCCATCGGCATCTCCGGCTACTTCAACAACCTGCTCGGCATGCTCGGCATCGAGCTGCCCGCCTGGATGCTCGGCGCGCCGGGCACCGAGGGCGAGGGCGTGGCGCCGGGCAGCTACAGCGTGAACCTCTTCGCCGCGCTGCTGTGCCTGCTGATCGCCTACGTGCTCAACCTGGGCATGAAGAACGCGGCCCGGTTCGAGAGCGCGCTGGTCTGGCTCAAGGTCGGCGTGGTGCTGCTGGTGATCGTGGTCGGCGTCTTCCACATCAACACCGGCAACTACAGCAACTTCTTCCCCTTCGGCTTCGGCGGCGCGGTCACCGGCGCGGCCACGGTGTTCTTCGCGGTGTTCGGCTACGACGCGATGAGCACCGCGGCCGAGGAGTCCAAGGACTCGCAGAAGCACATGCCCAAGGCGATCATCTACTCGCTGGCCATCTCGATGGTGCTCTACGTGCTGGCCTGCCTGGTGCTGACCGGCATGGTGCACTACACCAAGATCGACGGCGAGGCGGCCTTCGCCAGCGCGTTCGCCGACATCGGCCTGCCCGCCCTGGGCATGATCATCTCCGTCGGCGCGATCCTGGGCATCCTCACCGTGATGTTCACCTTCATGCTCGGCGTGACCAGGGTCGGCTTCGCGATGAGCCGGGACGGCCTGCTGCCCCAGTTCCTGGCCAAGACCAGCAAGAAGCACCAGGTGCCCAGCCGGATCACCTGGATCGTCGGCGTCTGCTCGGCCTTCATCGCCGGGTTCCTGGACATCAGCGCGGCGGCCGAGCTGACCAACATCGGCATCCTGCTGGCCTTCGTGGTGGTCTGCGTGGCGGTCATCGTGCTGCGCTACCGGCGGCCGGACCTGCCGCGGACCTTCCGCACCCCCGGCATGCCGGTGGTGCCGATCATCGGCGTGGTGTTCTCCATCTGGCTGATCACCTTCCTGCAGCCGGAGACCTGGCTGCGGTTCGCGATCTGGTTCGGCGTCGGCCTGGCCGTCTACTTCGCCTACTCCTACCGCAAGTCCAAGCTCAACCAGCCCGCCGGTCAGTCCACTCAGGACTGATCGAGCCACCTGCCGCAGGCCCGGGACCACGCGTCCCGGGCCTGTGCCATGAGCAGCGCCACCAGCTCGGCCGCGGGCAGCTCAGGGGCCAGCGGGTAGGTCTGCCCGGCCCACAGCGACATCGCCTCCGGATCGCCCGCCTTGGCCGCGGCCGCGCGCAGCGGCCTGGTCAGGTGGTGCAGCTGCGGATAGGCGGCCGGGGCGGCCGCGCTGTGCTCGGTGAGCACCCGGTTGACCAGCCCGCGCGCGGGTCGGCCGGTGAAGGCGCGGGTCAGCGCGGTCTCCCGATCCCCAGCAGCCAGCGCGGCCCGCTGGGCGGGCTGGGTGCCTGCCTCCGGGCAGCGCAGGAACGCGGTGCCCAGCTGCGCGGCGGCCGCGCCCGCGGTGAGCACCGCGGCGATGTCCGCGCCGTGCACCAGCCCGCCGGTGGCCACCAGCGGCAGCTCGGTGACCGCGCCGATCAGCCGCAGCGCGGCCAGCAGCCCGTACAGCGGCGCGGCCCCGGGTTGCGCCGGATCGTTGGCGAAGGCCCCGCGGTGCCCACCGGCCTCCATGCCCTGCACCACCAGCACGTCCACGCCCACATCCGCCGCGATCCGGGCCTCCTCCGGCGTGGTGACCGTGACCCACACCTCGGTGCCCACGTCCTTGAACCTGGTGACCAGCTCCGCCGCCGGGTGACCGAAGGTGAACGACACCACCGGCACCCGCCGGGCCAGCAACAGCTCGGCCTTGGCCTGGTACTCGTCGTCCTCCCAGCGCGGCTGCCCCAGCTCGGCCCCGTACCGCCGCGCCTCCGCCGCCAGCCGCTCGGCGTACCCGGCCACCGGCGCGCCGGAGTCGGCGGTCGGCACGAACAGGTTGACCCCGAAGGACTCCACGCCCAGCGCCCTGGTCCGCTCGATCTGCCCGTCCAGCGCCTCGGTGCTGAGGTAACCGGCGCCCAGGAACCCGGACGCCCCGGCCGTCGCGGCGGCGGCGAGCAGTTCCGGGGTGGACGGCCCACCGGCCATCGGCGCGACGATCAGCGGCACCCGCGAGACAAGCTTCATGTGCTCGAATCTAGCCATGCCGAGCAGCCCGGAGAGTTTCTCGCTCGCGGACGCGGTGGAGATCGCCACCCGAGCGCACGAAGGCCAGCTGGACAAGGCGGGCCTGCCCTACATCCGGCACCCGCTGCGGGTGATGGACCAGGTCGAGGGCGAGTGGCACAAGATGGCCGCGGTGCTGCACGACGTGGTCGAGGACACCGGGGTGACCGCCGAGGACCTGCGCGCGGCCGGCTGCCCGGAGCGCGTGGTGACCGCGGTGCTGGCGCTGAGCAAGGGCCCGGACGAGCCGATGGAGAGCTACCTGCGCCGAGCCGCCGAGGACGAGATCGCGATCGTGGTCAAGCACGCCGACATCGCCGACAACAGCGGCCCCGAGCGACTGGGCCGCCTCGACCAGGCCACCCAGGACCGCCTGCGCGCCAAGTACGCCCGCGCCCTGTCCCTGCTGACCAAGTACCGCGCCGAACAAACTTGAGCCTCATCAACTCAAGCTAGTTGCGCCAGCCACACTCAAGCTGCCAGAGTGCCCTGGTGACCAAGGACACCGCCCGGCGGCCCGGCGGCCTGCTCCGGCAACGTGACTTCCGGCACCTGTGGGCCGCTGACGTGCTCAGCCAGCTCGGCACCCGGGTCAGCCACCTGGCCCTACCCCTGCTCGCGGCCGAGACCCTGCGCGCCAGCACCTTCGAGGTCGCCGCGATCCAGACCGTGCAGACCGCCGCCTTCCTGGTGCTCGGCCTGCTGGTCGGCGCCTGGTGCGACCGGTTGCGCGCGCTGCCGGTGCTGGTGGTGGCCGACCTGGTGCGCGCGGCGGCGTTCTGCTCCATCCCGCTGGCCGCGGCCTTCGGCCTGCTCACCCTGACCCAGGTCTACCTGGCGGTGCTGGTGGCCGGGGTCTTCTCGGTCTTCTTCGAGGTCGCCCACCAGACCTACCTGCCCCGCCTGGTCGCCGCCCCGGACCTGGTGGAGGCCAACGCCAAGCTGCGCGGCAACCACGCCGTCGCCGCCACCGCCGCCCCCACGGTCGCCGGCCTGTGCTTCCAGTTCATCGGCGCCCCTGCCACCGTCCTGGTCAACGCCGTCGGCTACCTCTGGTCCGCCCTCTGGCTACGCGGCATCCGGCACCGCGAACCCCAGCCACCCCGCCCGGAGAACCGCCACCTCGGCCGCGAGATCGCCGAGGGCCTGCGCCTGGTCTTCGGCCACCCCCTGCTGCGCGCCTTCGGCCTGCACGGCGCCACCTTCGTGCTGTTCCAGTCCATGCAAACCGCCCTCGGCGTGCTCTTCCTGCTCCGCGAGATCCACCTCTCCCCCACCGCCATCGGCCTGCTCAGCAGCCTCGGCCTCACCGGAGCCCTGGCCGCCGCCCTGGTGGCCCGCCGCATCGCCACCCACCTCGGCCAGGACCGCACCGTGCTGCTGTCCGGCCTCACCCTCGGCGTCCTGTTCCTCGGCTTCCCGCTGACCACCCCCGGCTACGGCCTGTTCTGGTGGGCGGCGGGCGCCTTCGGCAGCGCGTTCAGCCTGATCGTGCTCACGGTGTCGATGACCAGCCGTCAGCAGGCGGTCTGCCCGCCGGAGCTGCTGGGGCGGATGAACGCCACGATGCTGTTCCTGGTGTGGGGCGCGATCCCGCTGGGGAGCCTGCTGGGCGGGGTGCTGGGGGAGACGATCGGGTTGCGCGGGACGCTGTGGGTGTCCGCGGCGGGAGCGCTGCTGTCAGCGCTGTGGCTGATCTGCTCACCACTGCGGAACGCGGCGAGGTAGCGGCTCAGGCCGGGCGCTTGGCCGCGCCGGGTGCGCGCACGGTCAGGCCTGCCTTGGCCGCCGCCTCGTTCAGCCGCCGGTCGTAGCTGACGAACCGGGTGGTCGGCACGCGCAGCGCGGTGGCCAGGTGCAGGGCGTCCAGGCTGCGCAGGTAGCGGTCGGGCAGGGCCGCGGCGGCGCGGACCACCGGGGCCAGTGGCAGCTGGGTGATGTTGTCCAGGATCTCGTCCGCCAGGGTGCGGGCCTCGTCGCCGGCTTCGACGCGGGTGAGCGCGCGGTGCACCTCGACCACGGCCAGCTCGGAGCTGACCAGGGGTTCGGTGCGGCTGTCCAGGTAGGTGAACAGGTCCTCGGACAGGGGTTCCGGCAGGATCAGCTTGATCAGGGCGCAGCTGTCGAGGTAGATCACCGATCGGTGTCCTCGCGGTCGGCGAGCACCGCCGCCGAGCCGCGGTCGTCCCCGGCCCGCGCGGTGCGGGCGGGCAGGGTGCGGAGCAGGCCGCGCAGGGTGTGCTGGCGGTCCCGCCAGTCGGCGGCGACCTGGCCCGAGGCGGCCAGCTCGTCCAGGGCGACCTCGTCCGGGTCGGGGGCGGTGAGCACCGCGACCACCTTGCCGTTGCGGGTGACCTGGACCCGCTCGCCCTCGGTGATCCGGCCGAGCACGCTGGGCCAGTCATGCAGAAGGGTGCCCACGGGGACCTGGCTGGTCACCGCGGCGGGCGCGCTGACCAGCAGCGGGTATTCCTTCCGCTTTCCCATGTCACCAGGCTACCGCCAAAAATGACCCACCGCACGGCTTGGTGACCAGACCACCCAGTCCGGTCACCGCCGCGACTACTTCTTCTTCTTGTCCCCGGCCTCGTCGGTGGACAGCGCGGCCACGAACGCCTCCTGGGGCACCTCGACGCGGCCGACCATCTTCATCCGCTTCTTGCCTTCCTTCTGCTTCTCCAGCAGCTTGCGCTTACGGGTGATGTCACCGCCGTAGCACTTGGCCAGCACGTCCTTGCGGATCGCGCGGATGGTCTCGCGGGCGATCACCCTGGACCCGACCGCGGCCTGGATCGGCACCTCGAACTGCTGCCGGGGGATCAGCTCGCGCAGCTTGCTGGCCATCCGGGTGCCGTAGGCGTAGGCGGCGTCCTTGTGCACGATCGCGCTGAAGGCGTCCACCGGCTCGCCCTGCAACAGGATGTCCACCTTGACCAGGTCGGAGGCCTGCTCGCCCGCCTCCTCGTAGTCGAGGGAGGCGTAGCCGCGGGTGCGGGACTTCAGCGAGTCGAAGAAGTCGTAGATGATCTCGGCCAGCGGCATGGTGTAGCGCAGCTCGACCCTGGTCTCGGAGATGTAGTCCATGCCGCCGAGCTGGCCGCGCCTGGCCTGGCACAGCTCCATGATCGTGCCGACGAACTCCGAGGGCGCGATCACCGTGCACTTGGTGATCGGCTCGTAGATCTCGCTGATCTTGCCGCCCGGCCAGTCGGAGGGGTTGGTCACGACGTGCTCGGCGCCGTCCTCCATCACCACCCGGTTGACCACGTTGGGCGCGGTGGAGATCAGCTCGAGGCCGAACTCGCGCTCCAGCCGGTCGCGGGTGATCTCCAGGTGCAGCAGGCCGAGGAAGCCGCAGCGGAAGCCGAAGCCGAGGGCGGCGGAGGTCTCCGGCTCGTAGGTCAGCGCGGCGTCGTTGAGCCGCAGCTTGTCCAGCGCCTCGCGCAGGTCCGGGTAGTCCGAGCCGTCCAGCGGGTAGAGCCCGGCGTAGACCATCGGCTGCGGCTCGCGGTAGCCCGACAGGGCCTCGGTGGCGCCCTTGCGCTCGGAGGTGATGGTGTCGCCGACCTTGGACTGGCGGACGTCCTTCACGCCGGTGATCAGGTAGCCCACCTCGCCGACGCCGAGGCCGACCGAGACCTTGGGCTCCGGCGAGATGATGCCCACTTCCAGCAGCTCGTGGGTGGCGTTGGTGGACATCATCCGGATCCGCTCGCGCGGGGTGATCTTGCCGTCCACCACGCGGATGTAGGTCACCACGCCGCGGTAGATGTCGTAGACCGAGTCGAAGATCATCGCGCGGGCGGGGGCGTCGGAGTCGCCGACCGGGGCCGGGATGGTCTGCACGACCTTGTCCAGCAGCTCCTTGATACCGACGCCGGTCTTGGCCGAGACCCGCAGCACCTCGTCGGCCTCGCAACCGATGATGTGCGCGATCTCCGCGGCGTAGCGGTCCGGGTCCGCGGCCGGCAGGTCGATCTTGTTCAGCACCGGGATGACCGTGAGGTTGTTCTCCATGGCCAGGTACAGGTTGGCCAGCGTCTGCGCCTCGATCCCCTGCGCCGCGTCGACCAGCAGGATCGCGCCCTCACACGCCTCCAGCGCACGGGAGACCTCGTAGGTGAAGTCGACGTGCCCCGGGGTGTCGATCAGGTGCAGCACGTACTCGGTGCCCTCGTGCACCCACGGCAGGCGCACGTTCTGCGCCTTGATGGTGATGCCGCGCTCGCGCTCGATGTCCATCCGGTCCAGGTACTGCGCGCGCATGGAACGGTCGTCGACGACGCCGGTGAGCTGCAACACCCGGTCGGCCAGCGTGGACTTGCCGTGGTCGATGTGGGCGATGATGCAGAAGTTCCGGATGCGCTCCGGCGGCGTGAAGGTCGTGTCGGCGAACGTGGCCACTGATTCCCTCGCTGAAACGGACGGGTGACGACCTATCGTCCCATGCCGGAGGGAGTGCCCCGTACAAGTCCCGGTGATCTGCGTCTCGACACCGCACGGACCTAGCGGCCAGTGCACGCAGCGGCTACCGCGGCGGTGTCCCAGTAGAACGGCCTGACCTCCGCCAGCCGCCCCTCCCGCAGCCGGATGAACTGCAGGATCGGGAACTCCAGCTCGACCCCGGTGGCCCGGCCACGTGCCCTGACCTGACTGAGCACGACCACCCGGTCCCCGTCGACCAGCCGTTCCTGGGCCAGGATCTCGAACGAGGCCCAGGTCCGCGCCATCACCGCCATGAACCGGGCGAGTCCGGCCGGCCCGCGCCACTGCCCGCCGTAGGGCAGGCCCTCGGCCTGGTGCAGCACGATGTCCGGGTCGAGGAACTCCTGCACCGGCTCGAAGCCGGTCTCCCCGGCAGGTAGGCCAGCTCGGCGGCATAGAAGCGGTCCAGGATCAGCGCGGTGTCGGTCACCGGCCCAGCCAACCAAGGGGCGCCTCCGGGATCCGGCGGGAACCGGCCGGGGCGTTGTGAAGGAATTTCAGGGATGACCCCGATGCGAACAGCGAGGATGCGAGCTGTTCTGGAGTCATGGCTACTTCCTTCCCGCGGATCGTGGACTCCGCGTTCGGGCATCCCCGCGGCCTCGCCGGCCGGATCGGTGGCGCGATCATGGTGCGCGCCGGCGCCGCCACCGAGCGGGAGCTGGTGGCCGAGGCGGGGTTACGGCCCACTGACACGGTGCTCGTGCTCGGCCCAGGACCGGGTGTCGGGCTGGCCGAGGCGGCCAGGGTGGCCGCGGCCGGGCGGGTGATCGGGGTCGACCCGGCCGAGGAGATGCTGCGCCAGTGCCGTCAGCGCTGCGCCGAACAGGCCAGCACCGGACACGTGCGGCTGCACCGGGGCGACGCCGAGGACACCGGGCAGCCGGAGGCGAGCGTGGACGTGCTGCTGACGGTGAACACGGTGCACCTGTGGCGGGACCGGACCAGGGCGCTGGCCGAGCTGTACCGGGTGCTGCGGCCGGGCGGCCGGTTGATCATGTCCACGCACCGGATGCTGCTCGACGGCAGACCGGCCACGCTGCGGCTGGACGTGGAGTGCGCCGGGTTCGCCAGGGTGCTGCTGCGGCTCAACGACCGCCGCGGCCTGCTCGGCCCCAGTTACGAGCTGACCGCCTGCCGCCCCGAGAACCGGTAGCCACCCTCCCTGACGTCACCTCGGGGTTGTCATAGTCATGACCTAACTAGTAGGTTTATGACTATGACAACCCCGATTCGCCGTTCTCCGCTCGCGCTGACCGTGTTGTGCTTGGTCATCGAGGCTCCGCTGCACGCGTACCGGATGCAGCAGCTGATCAAGGAGCGCGGCAAGGACCGGGTTGTCAACGTCCGTCAGCGGGCCAGCGTCTACCAGACGATCGAGCGCCTGCTGAAGGCCGGACTGATCAAGGTCAAGGAGACCGAACGCGCCGACAACCGGCCGGAGCGCACCGTCTACGAGATCGGCCCGCACGGGCTGGAGACGGCCCGCACCTGGCTGCGCGAGATGTTCACCGCCACCGGCACCGAGTTCCCGGAGTTCCCGGCCGCGGTGGCCTTCATGCCGCTGCTGGAACCGGAAGAGATCCGCGCGCTGCTGGAGGTGCGCGCGGCCAAGCTCGCCGAGGCGGTCCAGGAGATCGACACGGTGGTGGCGGAGGCATCGGCCGGTGGCCTGCCCCGGCTGTTCCTGCTGGAGGAGGAGTACCAGCGGGCCACCCTGGGCGCCCAGCTCGACTGGTGCCGGGCCACGGTCGCCGAACTGGCGGCCGGCCGGATCACCTGGAGCGAGGACTGGCTGCGCGAGATCGGCGCGAACTTCATCTCAGCACCCGACGAGGGGGAATCGTCATGAGCAGCAACGAAGAACGGACGCCGGTGCTCATCACCGGTGGTGGCCTGGCCGGCCTGACCGCCTCGCTTTTCCTGTCCTCCCAAGGAATCGACTCGATCCTGGTGGACAAGCACCCCGGCCCGTCGCTACAGGGCAGGGCGCGCGGGATCAACGTGCGGACCACGGAGATCTACCGCGCCTTCGGCATCGCGGACGCGGTGTACGAGGCGGGCAGACCGTTCGAGCGGGACGAGGGCGGGGTGCACTGCCAGTCCATCGCGGGCGAGTGGCACTGGCTGTTCCGCGGCGGCACCGCGGTGAGCTACGACGAGCTGAGCGCGGGCAGGCTGTGCCTGGCCGACCAGAGCTCGGTGGAGCCGGTGCTGATCGAGGCCGCCCGCGCCCGCGGCGCGGACCAGCGGTTCAGCACCGAGCTGTTGTCCTTCACCGAGACCGCCGACGGCGTGCACGCGGTGACCAAGGACCGGACCACCGGCGTGGAACGGCGGATCCACGCGGACTACCTGATCGGCGCGGACGGCAACCGCAGCACGGTCCGCGGCCAGCTGGGCATCCACCGCGACGGCCCGGGGGTGGCCGGCGACTACCTCGCCGTGCTCTTCGACGCCGACCTGTCCGAGCTGATCCCCGA
Source organism: Crossiella sp. CA-258035 (assembly GCF_030064675.1). Lineage (GTDB taxonomy): Bacteria > Actinomycetota > Actinomycetes > Mycobacteriales > Pseudonocardiaceae > Crossiella. The sequence continues at coordinate 1,539,670 of NZ_CP116413.1, read as the reverse complement.
ACGCGCCATCCTGTGGTTCGTGGTCAACCCCGAGGCCCCACCGGCCTTCCTGACCACCACCGCGAACCCGAACCGCTGGGCGGCCGCCTTCAGCTACGACGCGGCCACCCAGGACCCGGCCGGGTTCACCCCGGAGCGGCTGACGGCCATGGTGCACACCCTGCTGGGCCGCGCGGACATCCCGCTCGACATCGTCGACGTGACTCCGTGGCAGCAGTTCATCGGCGTGGCGGAGCGTTTCCGCCAGGGCCGGGTGTTCCTGGCCGGGGACAGCGCGCACGTGTGGCCCCCGGCCGGCGCCTACGGCGCGAACACCGGCGTCCAGGACTCGCACAACCTGGCCTGGAAGCTCGCCGCGGTGCTCAAGGGCTGGGCCAGCCCCGCCCTGCTGGACAGCTACGAACCGGAACGCCGCCCCCTGGCCCAGGCGTTCATGGACATCACGGTCGCCCGCCAGGCCCACCGCACCAGCTCGAACCCGGAGCAGGAGGTCAAGGACGACCTGCGCTGGATGTTCGGCCAGCGCTACACCTCCCCCGCCATCCTGGGCCGGCCCTTCGACACCCCCTTCGCCGACGACCACCTGCCCCCGGCCACCCCCGGCCACCGCGCCCCGCACCTGTGGCTGGACCGCGACGGCGCCCGCATCGCCCTGCACGACCTCCCCAGCACCGGCTTCACCCTCCTCACCGGCCCCGACGGCGAGGCATGGCCGCAAGCCGCCAAGGAAGTCGCCGCGGAACTCAACGTCCCGATCACCGCACACCGCATCGGCACCGACCTGCTCGACCCGGAAAACCAGTGGCCAACCCGCTACGCCCTCCCCGAAGGCGCGGTCCTGCTCCGCCCAGACGGCTACATCGCCTGGCGCACCGAAACCGGCGCCAACCCCCACCAGCAGCTCCACGACGCCCTGCGCCGCCTGCTGCACCCCTGACCGGCACACCGGCACGAACGCACCGCGCGCGACGGCTCCACCTCGCGCGCGGTGCGCCGCTCCAAACGCCCCGCCGCCGCTGCCCGCGAGGCCACAGCGGCCACGGAGTGACCAAGACCACGCGGACCAGATCGTTACCTCGCCCGAGCCGCGTCCAACCACCCGCAACCCTCTGACCAGGCATCCACCCCCGCCGCGCCCCGGTCCCGCGTCGTCGGCGTCACCGGACACCGGTCCGGCGTGCCCCTGGGCTGCGGTGAAAGCGGGAACCGGCACGAACGCCGCGAACCCCTCATCGGCACTGAACGTGACCGGTGCCGCGCTGGCTGCGCCCGAAAGTTGCCAGGAATGCTCTGTTCGGCGTAACGCCAACGAGTCCTAAGGCACTATTTTCGCCGACCTAACGCTCACCAACCCCCTCCGGCGCGTCAATTAGGGTGGACGCGTCTGGCAGACGGCGAGGGGCCGTCACCACTCATCAGGACGAGGAGCGATCGGCCATCGACAGGGGCCAGGTGATCGCCGGGAACTACCGGCTGGTCGAGCACATCGGCAGCGGCGGCATGGGCGCGGTGTGGCAGGCATACGACGAGCGCCTCCAGCGCCCCGTCGCCATCAAGCAGCTGCTCCTACAGCCAGGCCAGTCCGAGGAACAGACCTTGGACGCGCGGCGCAGGGCGATGCGGGAGGCGCGGATCGCCGCCCGGCTGTCCCACCCCAACGCGATCACCATCTTCGACGTGGTGCAGCACCACGGGGACCCCTGCCTGGTCATGGAGTTCCTGCGCTCGCGCAGCCTGGCCGACCTGCTGGACGAGCGCGGCACGCTGCCGATCCGCGAGGTCGCCGCGATCGGCGGCCAGGTGGCGGGCGCGCTGGCCGCCGCGCACCAGGCCGGGATCGTGCACCGGGACATCAAGCCGGCCAACATCCTGGTCAGCGACTCCGGCATCGCCAAGATCACCGACTTCGGCATCTCCAGGGCCGCGGGCGACGTCACCGTCACCCAGACCGGCATGATGGCGGGCACTCCGGCCTACCTGTCCCCGGAGATCGCCAAGGGCCACGACCCGGCGCCGCCCTCGGACGTCTTCTCCCTCGGCGCGACGCTCTACACCGCGATCGAGGGCAGGCCGCCCTTCGGCAACAACCCGAACCCGCTGGCGCTGCTGCACCTGGTCGCCGCGGGCAAGGTCGAGCCACCCCGGCAGGCGGGCCCGATGACCGCGGTGCTGATGAGCCTGCTCCGCGAGGAGCCCTCCGACCGGCCCAGCATGTCCCAGGCCGCTGCCACTCTCACCTCCCTCGCCAACGATCCGAACCTGGCCAACGCAAAGCCCACGCCGCTGCGGCCCGCGCCGGCCACCCAGGTGCTCGGCGGCAACACACCGCTGCCGCCGTACCGCCCGCCGACCCAGCCACACCTGAACCGGCCGGCCGCGACACCGACCCCGACCATGGCCGACCCCCGGCCAGCGGCCTACGTCCGCGACCCGAGCCGGCCGCCGCGCAAGAAGTCCAAGCGCGGCCTGATGATCGGCATGCTGGCCGCCCTGGCGCTGGTCGTCGGCGTCGGCGTCTACCTCGGATTGCGCGAGGTGCCCAAGCCCTCCTCCGCAGGCAACCAGCCGACCAGCTCCGCCGCCGCCCCGCCGTCCTCCTCAGTGGTGGACAAGCCGACACCGGCGGACGACTCGGCCCCGATCGGCTTCCGCGAGGCCGGGCAGTACGTCGTCGACTACTACAGCGCGGCGGGCCGGGCAGGCGAGCGGTCCCAAGCCTTCGCCATGCTGACCGACAACGCCAAGGCGCTGATGGGCGGCGAGTCCGGGTTCAACGAGTACTGGTCGCAGTACAAGCAGGTGTACAGCCAGAAGGCGACCGCCAAGAAGACCCAGGACGTGGCGGTGGACGTCACCCTCACCGTCATCTACGGCACGAAGACCGAGCAGCGCACGGTGCGGGTGACCCGGTCCGGCGGCGGACTGAAGATCGACAGCGACGCCCGCTGACCGGGTCTAGTCAGTTTCCTCGTCGAGTAACTTCGCCAGCGCGGCGGCCACGCCGGAGCTCCAGCCGCTGGCCATGAACTTGCGGGACAGCTGCTGGAACTCGTTGTCCGGGTCGAAGCCGTCGTGCACCAGGAACAGCCGGGTGCCGCGGCCCTCGGGTGCCAGGGTCCAGGTGATGGTGGTGTGCATGCCGTTGTCCGGACCGTTGTCGTTGAAGCTGATGCGCAGCAGGCGTTCCGGCTGGATCTCCAGCACCTCGCAGTGCGCGATGCCGTCGGTGCGGACCGCGGGCAGCGGTTCACCCCGGTTGAAGGTGAAGCGGTGGCCGACCACGGGCTGGAAGTCGTTGGGCATCAGCCAGCGGGCCAGCCTGGCCGGGTCGGTGAGCGCCCGCCAGACCTTGGCGGGCGGGTGGGCCAGGAACTGGTCCACCTTGACGGTGGTGAACTCGGTGGTCATTCGTCTTCCTCCTCGTCGAGCAGGTCGGACAGCGCGGACAACCGCTCCCGCCAGAACCGCTCGTACGGTGTGAGCCAGTCCCGGAGCTCCTGCAGGGGCTCGGGTTCGAGCTGGTAGTGCCGTTCCCGGCCGCGCCTGGCCTCCGCGACCAGCCCCGCGTCCTTGAGCACGCGCAGGTGCTCGGAGACGCTCGGGCGGCTCATGTCGAAATGCTCCGCGAGGGACTGCACCGGCCGCGGCCCGGTCAGGAGCAACCCCAAGAGCTCCCGGCGGGTCGGGTTGGCCAACGCAGCGAACACATCCATGCGGGGGAGAATAGGTAGGAAATCTCCTACGCGTCAAGTTCGGACGGCGGCGAGCAGCTCGGGTCCGCGCTCGCTCAGCCGCCGGGCCGCCAGCATCCCCCACCACCAGCCGCACAGCACGCCCGAACCGATGCCCACCGGCAGCGCCAGCCAGGTCAGCACCGCGTTCCCGGTCAGGTAGCCGCCGAGCAGCAGCAACCCCGGCGGCAGCGCGGCGAGCACCAGCAGCAGCCCGATCACCAGTTGCAGCAGGGCCTTGGCACAACCGGGATTTCCGCTGCCGGAGAACGGGTTCCCGCGCTGGGCGGGCACCGGGAACGGCGCGAACACCGACAGGACCACCAGCAGCCCGGCCCCGCCGCCGAGCAGCGCGGGCAGCAGCGCGAGCACGTACGGATAGGTCTCCGGCCGCCCGGTCACCCCCGGCAGCACCAGCACCGCGAGCAGGGACACCGGCGCCACGTAGACCAGCCAGCCGAGCTGCCTGCCCCGGATGTCAGCGCGGGCGGCCGTGGGCTGCACCAGGGTGTGCCACAGCGCGGTGCCGTCGAAGCCGTACAGGTTGCCCGCGTTGAGCGCGCCGAAGGCCACCACCAGCAGTCCGCCCGCCGGGGCCAGCGCCGCGGCCACCGGGTTGAAGCCGGAGATCACCAGTGGCAGCACCAGCCCGATCACCAAGGCGGGCAACAACACCGCCCGCCGCCGAGGGTCGCGCCACCAGGTGCGCACCTCCTTGGCGGCCACCGCGCCCACCGGCCCGGCGGGCAGGAACCGTTCCAGCGCACCGCCGCCGGCCCGCACGTCCGCGCCGCGCAGTCCCGCGCTGGGCCTGGTCATCCTGCGGCGCAACAGGATCGCCCACCACTGCGCCAGCAGCACGATCAGCAGCACCAGCCCGGTCAGCGCCGCGGCCACCGTGGCCCACTCCCCCCTGGCCGCGGCGGCGACCGCGACCGGCGCCCAGCCCGTGGGCAGCCAGCGCAGGAACTCGCCCAGCTCCGGCGGGAAACCCAGCACCAGCCCGGCGGAGACCGAGTTCATCAGGTACTGGAACGGCAGCACCAGCAGACCGACACAGGCCGCGAGCAGCACCCCCAGGTCCTGCCCGCGACGCGAGCGCAGCACATCACCGAGCGCGCCGATCACCACGCGGGACAACGTGATCACCACCGCCAGCTGCAACAGCGCGCCGACGACCGCGACCAGCACCGGCCCGGCCCCGTCCGCGGTGGCGCGCAGCACCAGCCCGCCGAAGGCCAGCAGGCTGACCACTGGTGGCACGCCGACCGCGGCGGCGAGCAGCAGCCCGGCGGCCAGCTTGCGCGAGCTCACCGGCAGCAGCCGGAAGTGTTCGGGTTGCAGGGTTTCATCGCTGCCGGCCACGAACACCGGCCCGATCACCCAGCCCAGCGTCCACACCGCGAACAGCCCCGCGGTCAGGTCGTAGCCGGGCACCGGCGCGCCGAGCCGGTCGATGTTCATCAGGAACACCGACATCCCGGCCGCGACCAGCCCGACCACCGCCCCGCCGATGAGCGTGGCGGCCCGCGCCGCGCCGCGCAGCCCGTGGCTGAGCAGGCGCAGCTTCATCCGGATCAGGACGCCAACCACGACAGCCCCTCCCCGCCGCCGGTGCGCCCGCCGACCAGGTGCACGAACCGCTCCTCCAGGCTGCCCTCGCCGCGCACCTGCGCCAGCGGACCGGCCGCGACCACCCGGCCCCCGGCGATCACCACGACGTGGTCGCAGAGCCGTTCCACCAGGTCCATCACGTGGCTGGAGAGCACCACCGCGCCACCGGCGGCCACGAAGCGCTGCAGGATGACCCGGATGGTGCTGGCCGAGACCGGGTCCACCGCCTCGAACGGCTCGTCCAGCACCAGCAGCCGCGGCCCGTGCAGCAGCGCGGTGGCCAGCGCGATCTTCTTGCGCATGCCTGCCGAGTAGTCCACCACCAGGGTGCGCTCGGCTCCGATGAGCTCCAGCACGCCGAGCAGCTCGGCCACCCTGGCCGCGACGGTGGCCTCGTCCAGGCCACGCAGCAGTCCCATGTAGGTCAACAGTTCCCGGCCGGTGAGCCGCTCGGGCAGGGACAGCCCGTCCGGTAGCACGCCGACCAAAGCCTTGGCGCGCACCGGGTCCTCCCACACCTCCACGCCGAAGACGCGCGCGGTGCCCGCGTCCGGCCGCAGCAGGCCCACCGCCATGGACAGCGAGGTGGTCTTGCCCGCCCCGTTCGGCCCGACCAGCCCGAAGAAGGAGCCGCGCGGCACCGCGAGGTCCACGTGGTCCACCGCGACCGTCTCGCCGAACCGCTTGCACAACCCGGACAGCCGCAGCGCCGGTCCCTCGGTCTCCACCGGTTCCCCCTTCCGGCCCGGCGCGTTGCCGGTTCCGCATTTAAGTGATATCACTTTGCTAGGCACCGCGGAAGAGCGGCGCCCAGGGGAGAGTGGACCAGAGATGACTACGTCGACGCTTGTCAAACCGCCCGTCGCGGGCGTTCGGGAACGGGTGCCCTTCACCCTGCCGGGGGTCCCGTCCGCCCTCATCGGCCTGCTGCTGGGCCTCGGCTCGCTCGGCGGGATCGCGCTGGGCGTGCTGACCTACCAGGTGTGGCTGATCGTGGTCAGCGCGGTGCTGCTGGTGCTCGTGCTCACCCTGTCCCGCGGGTTGATCATGGTCTCGCCGGGCGAGGCGCGGGTGCTGCAGTTCCTCGGCCGGTACAGCGGCACGCTCCGCCAGGACGGCCTGAGCTGGGTGAACCCGTTCACCGAGCGCACCGCCGTGTCGACCAGGATCCGCAACCACGAGTCCGCGGTGCTCAAGGTCAACGACGCCGAGGGCAACCCGATCGAGATCGCCGCCGTGGTGGTGTGGCAGGTCGCGGACACCGCGAAGGCGGTCTTCGACGTGGACAACTTCGTCGGCTTCGTCGGCATCCAGACCGAGACCGCGGTGCGGCACATCGCCACCAGCTACGCCTATGACAACCACGGCGAGACCGGCTTGTCCCTGCGCGAGAACGCCGATGAGATCACCGAGAAGCTCAGCGCGGAGATCTCGGCCCGGATCACCTCCGCCGGCGTGCACGTGATCGAGTCCCGGATCACGCACCTGGCCTACGCTCCGGAGATCGCGCACGCGATGTTGCAGCGGCAGCAGGCCAGCGCGATGGTCGCGGCCCGGCAGCGGATCGTGGAGGGCGCGGTCGGCATGGTCGAGCTGGCCCTGGACCGGCTGGCCGAGCACGACGTGGTGGAACTGGACGAGGAGCGGAAGGCGGCGATGGTGAGCAACCTCCTGGTGGTGCTGTGCGGGGATCGTGCGACCCAGCCGGTCGTCAACGCGGGTTCGCTGTACCACTAGCGGAACGCCGTCGTGGCTGAACGCAAGAGCTTCCTGCTCCGCCTGGACCCGGCCGTGCACGACGCGCTGACCAGGTGGGCCGGGGACGAGCTGCGCAGCGTCAACGCGCAGATCGAGTTCCTGTTGCGCCGGGCGCTGAGCGAGCAGGGGCGGATGCCCAGCGAGGCCGGGAAACCGGCCAAGCGGGGCCGCCCACGCAAGCCGGCCCCCGCGGAGGACCAAACGGAAGATCAGCAGGGCGACCGTTCAGCGGAGTGACCACCGTTGTGACGCAGCTTACATTGGATTCCCCCAGGTTACCGCCAGGTAATAGCGGAGGAACCCATGCGCCGGACTCTCGCCCTGCTGGTCGCCACGCTGTCGGCGCTGCTCGCCTGCCAACTCTCGGCCACCGCCGCGCCCGCGCGGTCACTGGCCGACGTCGCGGGCTGCCAGTCGAACAAGCGGCCGGTGGTGCTGCTGCACGGCACGTTCAAGAAGTCCGGCTGGAGCTGGGGCAACCTCGCGCCGGAACTGGCCCGCACCGGCTACTGCAGCTACACGCTGGACTACGGCAACGGCGGACTGAACCCGGTCGCGGACTCCGCCGCCGAGCTGGCCCGCTACGTGGACCAGGTCAGGGCGAGCAGCGGCTGGTCCACTGTGGACATCGTCGGGTACAGCCAGGGCGGGATGATGCCCCGGTACTACCTGAAGTTCCTCGGCGGCGCGGCGAAGGTCAACGCGCTGATCGGGATCGCGCCGTCCAACCACGGCACCACCCAGCCGCTGGCCAAGCTGCTCGGCGCCACCTTCTGCCCGGCCTGCGGCGACCAGGCGGCGAACTCGGCCTTCATCCGGCGGCTCAACGAGGGCGGCGACCTGGCGGGCGCGGTGAGGTACACGACGATCACCACCCGCTACGACGAGGTGGTCACCCCCTTCGCCAGCCAGCACCTGGCCGGTCCGGCGAACCGGGTGACCAACGTGGTGCTGCAGGACGCCTGCCCGGCCAACCTGAGCGAGCACCTCTACATCCCGCACTCCTCGGCCACCATCAAGTGGGTGCTCAACGCCCTCGGCCGCGGCGGCCTGGCCGATCCGCGCTACCGGCCCTGCGGCTGAGTTCGAGGGCTTAGTTCAAGCCAAAAATAATGGCTGTGCTTCATCTGTATGAAAGCGCTCCCACATTCCGCCGTTCAGCCGCTGGACGTGGCCGCGACCGGGCATCAGGGTCGTTGTCTGACACCGGTCCCACGCCAATGGAGGCTTTGTGCTGCGGACACGTCCCACCCTCGCGTTAACGGCCGTCGCGGCCTTGATGCTCGGCTCCGCCCACGCCAGCACGGCCCAGGAACCGGGTGCGGACCGCGGCCCCGCGGTCTACCTGGACGCCGCCGCGCCGGTGGAGCGGCGGGTCAGCGACCTGCTCCGGCGGATGACGCTGGAGGAGAAGGCCGGGCAGATGGCCCAGATCCGCGTCGGCAAGCTGCGCGGCAACTGCGACTACGGGCCAGGACCGCTGGTCGAGTCCTGCATGAAGGCCGTGCTGGGCGATGCCAAGGTCGGCTCGATCCTCTCCGGCGGCGGCGACAACCCGGCGCCGGACCCCGGCCCCAAGGCGTGGGCGGAGATGACCAACGCGATCCAGAAGTTCGCGCTGGAGAACCAGCGGCTGCGGATCCCGGTCATCTACGGCGCCGACGGCGTGCACGGGCACAGCAACCTGCCGGCCGCGGTGATGTTCCCGCACCAGATCGGCCTCGGCGCGACCTGGAACCCGGAGCTGATCCGGCAGGCGGGCAAGGTCACCGGCGAGGCGATGCGGGCCACCGGCGTGTTCTGGAACTTCGCCCCGGTCTCCGACCTCGCGCGGGACACCCGGTGGGGCCGCTACTACGAGACCTACAGCGAGGACCCGTTCCTGGCCGGTTCGCTGGCCGCCGCGGCGGTCAAGGGCATGCAGACCCCGGCCTCGGACACCGCGCAGCTGACCGCCACGGCCAAGCACTTCGCCGGGTACTCCCAGCCGTTCAACGGGCACGACCGGGCCAACGCGTTCATCCCGGTGCGCCAGCTGCAGGACTCCGTGCTGCCGCCGTTCCAGGCGCAGTTCGACGCGGGCGTGAAGACGGTGATGATCAACTCGGGTGCGATCAACGGCATCCCGGTGCACGCCTCGCGGTACATGCTGGTGGAGCAGCTGCGGGAGCGGATGGGCTTCCAGGGCGTCGCGGTCAGCGACTGGGAGGACATGAAGAAGCTGGTCACCGACCACAAGGTCGCGGCCGACTACCCGAGCGCGATCGCCATGTCGGTGAACGCGGGCGTGGACATGGCGATGGAGCCGTCCGACGCGCAGGCCTTCACCCAGGGCCTGGTCACCGTGGTCCGCGACGGACGGGTCAGCCAGCGCCGGATCGACGAGGCGGTGCGGCGGATCCTCAAGCTGAAGTTCGAGCTGGGGCTGTTCGAGAAGCCGTTCGTGGACCCGGCGAAGGCGGAGCAGGCGGTGCGCGGCAATGGCGCCGAGCTCTCCCGCAAGGCCGCGACCGAGTCGATGGTGCTGCTGCGCAACGAGAAGTCCACGCTGCCGCTGTCGAGTTCGGCCAAGAAGCTGGTGATCACCGGCGACACCGCGGACGACGCGCGCCGTCAGCTCGGCGGCTGGACCGTGGAGTGGCAGGGCGTGCCGCCGAACGGCCCGTTCCCGGAGACCACCACGGTGCTGGAGGGGTTGAAGGCCGCGGCCCCGCAGACCGAGATCAGCCACGCCCAGGACCAGGCCACCGCGGTCGCGGAGGCGAAGACGGCGGACGCGGTCGTGGTCGTGCTGGGTGAGAAGGAGGGCGCGGAGGGCACCGCCGACACCGAGGACCCGTCGTTGAGACCCGCGCAGCAGCAGCTGGTGGACGCGGTGCAGGCGACCGGCAAGCCGGTCGTGGTGGTGCTGCTGACCGGCCGGGGCCGGGTGCTGGGGTCGGTGGCCGACGCGGACGCGCTGCTCTCCGGCTGGCTGCCGGGCACCGAGGGCGGGCACGCGGTGGCGGACGTGCTCTTCGGCAAGGCCAACCCCAGCGGCAAGCTGCCGGTGTCCTGGCCCAAGACCGTCGGTGACCAGCCGATGTCCTACGACCAGCTGCCGGGCGCCAACGCGGGCGTCAGCTCGAAGTACGACCCGGCCTACCCGTTCGGCTTCGGTCTGTCGTACACCAGCTTCGAGATGGGCGCGCCTGCCGCGCCGGGCATCGTCAAGGCCAGGGACAACGTGAAGGTCTCGGTCACCGTGCGCAACACCGGGTCCCGGGCGGGCACAGAGATCGTGCCGGTCTACGTCCAGCAGCCGGTGAGCGCGGTGCAGGTGCCGGAGCGGCGCCTGGTCGGGTTCACCAAGGTCACGCTGAACCCCGGCGAGCAGAAGTCGGCGGAGGTGACCTTCGACACCGACCAGCTGGCGCTGACCGCGGGCGATGTGGACGGCGCGGGCCGTCGCGAGGTGCCCAAGGGCAGTTACCTGGTGGAGGTGGGCGGCAAGACCACGCCGCTGACCCTGCGCTGAACCCCGGCTTGACCTGCCTCGATTGGGAGTCCGCACGGCACGGCTGCTAGCATCTCCAGCCGTGCCGTGCGGCATTTCCGCCCTGGAGGAAGGCTGCGCACGTCTGGCAGCGCCATCAAGCGCGGCACGACTTCCGATCAGATGAGACCGAGGTAGCACCATGGCCAACATCAAGTCGCAGATGAAGCGCATCCTGACCAACGAGAAGGCGCGCCTGCGCAACAAGTCCGTCAAGTCGGAGGTCAAGACCGCCGTCCGCAAGTTCCGCGAGGCCGCCGAGGCCGGGGACAAGGACAAGGCGCTTGAGCTGCTCCGCGTGGCCAACCGCAAGCTGGACAAGGCCGCGAGCAAGGGCGTCATCCACGCCAACCAGGCCGCGAACAAGAAGTCGGCCCTCGCGCTGCGCGCCAATAAGATCTGACCTCGCCGCTCCCCCGCGGAGCGAGCAGGGCCGCAACGCTGAACGACGAGGGCGCCGCCCCACCGAAAGGTGAGGCGGCGCCTTCGTCGTATCGGGTCCCCGGTGCGGTGCCCTGCACACCGCACCGGGGTCCCTATTTAGTAGCCGGCTCGCTCCCCTGCTGAGCGGAGCCGACGAGCCATCCACCGGCGAACCCGGCATCGCGCCCTGCTCGCGATGCACTCGGTCGCCCTGCGGGTGGTGCCGAGCAGACGAGAGATCTCCTCATGTGGAAGTCCCTGGTCGAGCCACAGCAGGACGAGCCATTCGCGCTGACTCAATTTCCCACACCTGGCCAGCAACCAGCGAGCCTCATGGCGATCCGTCACCACATCGGCGGGATCGATCACCTGCATGGGCAAAAGTCTGGGGTGGGTGCACACTTGCTGTGCTGATGCCCGCCGCCGCAACTCGTCCACGCACAGGCGTTTGACCACCGCGACCAGGAAGGGCATCAGCCTTCCGGGGTCGAGCTGCGTGTACTGAGCGGCACGAAGGAACGCGTCGTGCACCACGTCCTCCGCCTCGGCCGGGCTCACCCCCTGCCGCCGGGCCACCCGGATCAGCGATGGCCGCAGCCGCAGGCACTCCCGCCAGAAGTTCTGCCGCGTCGCCACGGCAGACGTATCACCATCCAAACCACCTTTGTCCTTCACCAACTGCCCCTTCGCCCCGTCAGAAATCAACCCGGTAGATCCTGGGGTAATCACCGGTGTTTCCTTTCGAGGCGCGGCCCGGCCATGGGGGCGGTCATCCGGAAGTGCGTTACTCCCTGATGACACCGCAGAACCGGCGCGTTGGCAAGCTTCGTTGCTTTCAGGGACAAGCTTCGTATGTTCCGGGCCTGCTGCGTACCGCCATTCGTGGGACAGGAATGGGTGTTACCCGGCAGTCATGTGACCACAGTCACCGTGCGCCGCAATGGCTGCATTCGTATTCATCATGGCGGCCGGAACAGGTCGCCACAAACGGACTCATCCCTTGAAAGGCGAACAATGTCTCGCAAGCGACTTCTGCCGTTGGCACTCGGGCTGGCAGCGACCCTGCTGCCCCTTGCCGTGGCCGCCGCGCCGACCGCGGCCGCCACCACGGCGACTCCGCGAGCTGCAAGCTGGCTGGTGCTGACCGTCAACCCCGGCGAGGCTCCCACCAGGGACGCCCGCTCCAGCACGCTGACCTGCGACCCCATTGGCGGCAGCCACCCAACGCCCAACTGGTCCTGCCGCGAGCTGAAGAAGGCGGGCGGCGACCCCCGCCGCGTGGACACCGGCCGCGAGGAACCGTGTTACCTGATCTACGCACCGATCACGGTCACGGCCCGCGGCGCCTGGAACGGACGCGCCATCAGCTATCAGGAAACGTTCCCCAACGATTGCGTGCTGTACCTGGAAAAGGGTCCGCTCTTCCGTTTCTGATTCCGCCGCCGGGTATCACCCGGTCGTCGTATTGACAGGAATAGAAGAACCGAGCGCTGCCCGCCGTACAGATCCTTTCGAGGCGGGCAACCGATTGCCAGGCACAGCATCACGCAATCCCCGTTCTGCAATACTCACCAGCGTTCTCCGCATCCCACTCACCCAGGCGGCAGAACAATGACAAACAACACTCGTACCCCCGGTGACAAACACTTCCCACAACCCCAATAGATCGGGGCACCAAACGCATCCTCAGCCGCCGCCACCCACACAGGTCATGGCGGCCAACTCCAGTAAAACCATCCGCAAGTTACCTAGAGATCCGACGGGTGACGGCCGACTGACTCCAGCTCAGGCCTGACCCACCACCAACCGCCTGCCACCCGGCAGGCCCCGGCGAGGTTCCTCGGCACGCCGCTAGCCGAGGAACCTCGCCAGCCACGTCTCCAGGCATTCCGGCCGGCACGCGCCTCGCGCCCCGGCCCGGGACAGCGCCAGTCTCGGCATCTCGGCGACAGCCGTCCGCGGCACCCGGACCGCTGCCATCCTCGGCCCTGGGCTCAGCGTCCCCGTCGGGCCAAGATCAACCGCAGCACGGCCCGCTCCAGCGCGTATCCCGCGTCCGCGGCGACACCCTTCACGTCCGCGTTCAGCCCGGCCACCAGGTTCATCGCCTCGGCCAGGCCCTCGGGCTCCCAACCGCGGGACTGGCCCAGTGCCTTCTTGACCTTCCACGGCGGCATGCCCAGCTGACCGGCCAGCGCGAACGGATCGGCCCGTCCGCCGGCCGAGACCCGCGCGATGGTCCGGACCGCGTCGGCCAGCGCGTCCGCGACCAACACCGGCGGCACCCCGGTCTGCAGCGCCCAGCGCAACGCCTCCAGCGCCCCGGCCCGGTCGCCGGTCACCGCCTTCTCCGCGACCACGAACCCGGTCACCTCGGCCCGGCCCCGGTGGTAGCGGCGCACCGCCTGCTCGTCGACCGAGCCGCCGGTGTCGGCCACCAGCTGGGAGGCGGCCGCGGCCAGCTCCCGCAGGTCCGATCCCACGGTCTCGATCAGCGCGGCCAGCCCGGCCGGGTCGACCCGGCCACCCGCCCGGCGGAACTCCTCCTTGACGAAGGCCTCGCGGTCGGCGGGCTTGGTCAGCTTCGCGCAGGTGGTGATCTTGGCGCCCGCCTTGCGCAGGGCGTCCGGCAGCTCCTTGGCGAGCTTGCCCCGCCCGCCGCCGCTGTGCACGACCACCAGCACCACGCCCTCGCTGGGCGCCTTGCAGTAGGAGCCGATCGCCTCCGCGATCTCCTTGCCCGCCTCCTGCGCGGCCTCCAGGACGATGACCCGGCCCTCGGCGAACAGGGAGGGACTCACCAGCTCGATCAGCTCCGGCGGCGTGAGGTCGGTCACCCGGACCTTGGTCAGCTCGGCCTGCGGATCGGCCAGCCGCGCCGCGTCGAATGACGCCTTCACGGCCCGCTCGACCAGCAGTTCCTCTTCCCCGATCACCAGGTGCAGCGGCTCGGGGGTGACGGCTGGGGCGCTCACACCGGCAATCCTTTCACGGGGGTCTGACAGCCCTGCGGCCTCCCGCATACTGGGCTGGCGGTAGCTCTCAGTGGCGACCGTGCCGTACGGTGAGCCACAGACAACTGAATACAGCTCATCCAGAGGGGTAGAGGGATCGGCCCTACGACACCCCGGCAACCGGCACAGGCTCGACGCGAACTCCGCGAGGGAGCAGGTGAACACGGTGCCAAATCCGCCCCGCGGCAGCGGGAAAGATGAGGAGATACCTCGCGATGACGACCATCGAGGCGCCCAGCAGCGCCCAGCAGATCCTTGACCTCGGCCCGGCGCGCAGCCTGGTCTGCCGGGAGTGCGGCCACCAGGTCCCACTTGCCGCCGAGTTCGCCTGTGCCGAGTGTTTTGGTCCCCTTGAGGTCGGCTACGACTTCGGGACCGTCCGCCGGGAGGACATCGAGGCGGGCCCGCAGTCGATCTGGCGCTACCGCAACCTGCTCCCCGTGCCGTCCACTGTGGACGCCCACCCGAACACCGACCCCGGCTGTACCAGGCTGGTCCGCGCGGACCGCCTGGCCAAGGCGCTGGGTGTCCGCCGGATCTGGGTGAAGGACGACACCGGCAACCCCACCCACTCGTTCAAGGACCGCGTGGTCGCGGTGGCCCTGGCCGCCGCCCGCGAACTGGGCTTCAAGGTCCTGGCCTGCCCCTCCACCGGCAACCTGGCCAACGCCGTGGCCGCGGCCGCCGCCCGCGCCGGCTGGGAGTCGGTGGTGCTGATCCCGTCCTCGCTGGAACGGGCCAAGATCCTCACCACCGCCGTGTACGACGGCGCCCTGATCGCCGTCGACGGCAACTACGACGACGTGAACCGCCTGGCCACTGAGCTGGCCGCGGACCACGAGGACTGGGCGTTCGTCAACGTCAACGTCCGGCCCTACTACGCCGAGGGCTCCAAGACCCTGGGCTACGAGGTCGCCGAGCAGCTCGGCTGGCGGCTGCCGGACCAGATCGTGGTGCCCATCGCCTCCGGCTCCCAGCTGACCAAGGTCGACAAGGGCTTCCGCGAACTGGGCGAGCTCGGCCTGGTCGAGCAGAGCCCCTACCGCGTCTTCGGCGCCCAGGCCACCGGCTGCTCCCCCGTCGCCGCCGCCTTCAAGGCAGGCCACGACGTGGTGACCCCGGTCAAGCCGGACACCATCGCCCGCTCCCTGGCCATCGGCGCCCCGGCCGACGGCCCGTACGTACTCGACACGGTCCGCCGCACCAACGGCGCCATCGAGAACGTCTCCGATGAAGAGGTGGTCGAGGGCATCCGGCTGCTCGCCCGCACCGAGGGCATCTTCGCCGAGACCGCGGGCGGCGTGACCGTCGCGACGGCCAAGAAGCTCATCGAGACCGGCCAGCTCGACCCGGACGCCGAGACCGTCCTGCTGATCACCGGCGACGGCCTGAAGACCCTGGACGCGGTGCAGGACCGGATCGGCCCCCGCGCCACTGTCCCGCCGTCGGCCGCGGCGGTCCGCGAGGCCCTCGGCCTCTGATCCCACGCTTCGCCGCACGGCGTGCCAACCGGTTCTGGTGACTGGGTGGCACGCCGTGCGTGTTCGTGGCGGGTGGCGTGTGGGCGTCGCGGGTCGGCTGGGTCATCTGGGTGTCCGGGATTTTTCTTTGCCGTGGCGGGAGATCACCGGGCCTTGCGGGCTGGGGGCGATGGCCAGGTCGCCGTCTTGGTCGGTGCGCAGCACCTGGGTGCCCTGGGTGTGGAGGGTGTCCAGGATCAGCGGGCTGGGGTGGCCGTAGTCGTTGTCCGCGCCGACGCTGATCAGCGCGACCCGGGGCCGGACGGTGGCCAGGAACCTGGGCAGGCTGTAGCGGGAGCCGTGGTGCGGGACCTTGAGGATGTCGGCGGACAGCTCGGATCCCTTGTCCGCCAACAGGTCTGCTTGACCGGCTAGTTCGATGTCGCCGGTGAGCAGGACCCGGCCCGCGGTGGTGTGCGCGCGGATGACCAGTGAGGCGTCGTTGAGGGCGGTGCCGCTGGCGCGTTCGCCGGTGGCGCCCAGCGCCGTGGGGCTGCGGGGGCCGAGGATGTCGACGGTCAGTGCGGGCCAGGTGGTGCTGGTGCCTGGGTGGAGCTCGACCAGGGGCACCCCGGCGGCCCCGGTGACGCGGCGGATTTCCTTGACGGCCCAAGGTGGTTGCTGGACGGAGCTGATGCCGACCGCGCCCACCGCGTGCTCGGCGAGGACCTCGGCCAGGCCGCCGATGTGGTCGGCGTGCAGGTGGGTGAGGACCAGCAGCGGGATCCGGTCGATGTCCAGGTCGCGGAGGCAGGCGGTGATGGCGATCGGGTCGGGGCCGGTGTCGATCAGCACCGCGCGGCCCGGATCGGCGGTGGCCAGGACGATGGCGTCACCCTGGCCGACGTCACAGGCCACCACGGCCCAGCCGGGTAGCGGCCAGCCGGGGCGCAGCACGCGGATGGGCACCAGGACCAGGATCGCGAGCAGGGCCGCTGCCAGGAACAGGACGCGGAACCGGCGTCGCCTTAGCAGCAGGGCGAGCACGAGCAGGACACCGATGAGGAGGAAGGCGCCGCCGGCACCGCTGGGCCAGGGCAGGGTGGACATGGGCACGGCGGCCGCGTGGTGGGCGACGGTGACCAGCCACCACATCGCCGGGCCGGTGACGTGGACCAGGAGTTCGGCGGCGCCGGGATGGATCACCGACAGGACAGCGGCCAGCACACCGAGAACCGTGGCCAGGGCGACCACCGGTGCGGCGAGCAGGTTGGCCAGGATGGCGGTGAGGCTGAGCTCGCCGGTCATGCCGACCACCACCGGGGCGGTGAACAGGTGGGCCGCGGCGGGGATGGCCAGCGCTTCGGCCAGACCGCCGGGGACGCCGCGTTGACGCAGGTTGTCCGACCAGCGTGGGGCCAGCAGGACCAGGGCCGTGGTGGCCAGTACGGACAGCAGGAAACCCAGGTCGCCGGCGAGTTCGGGATCGGCAAGCAGCAGGATCGTGATGGTGCCGGCCAGGGCGGGAATCGCGGCTCGTTCCCGGCCGGAGGTCAGGGCGTAGAGGCCAATGGCGGCCATGACCGCGGCGCGGAGGACGCTCGGCTGGGGCCGGGCCAGGATCACGAATCCCAGTAGCGCCAATGCCGCTGCCGCTGTCGCCGTGCGGGGACCGGCACGGAGGGCTTGGCACAGCAGGAGAACCGCGCCGCAGACGATCGCCAGGTTGGTGCCGCTGACGGCCAGCAGGTGCGACAAGCCCGCGGCGCGGAAGTCGGCGACGACTCTGGGGGCGAGGGTTGTGGTGTCGCCGACCACGAGGGAGGGCAGCAGGCCCGCCTGGTCGCTGGGGAGGACGGCGCTGGCCTGACGGAGGCCGGTGCGGATGTGGGTGGCGGCGCGTTGCCAGAACGGTGGTGTGCCAAGGAGTTCTGGCGCGTTGTGCACTCGGAGCACGGCGGCTGTCAGGTCGCCGGGGCGGGCTGGGGCCAGCTTTCCGGTGGTGCGCAGGCGTTGGCCGGGCGAGACCGCGGACCAGGAGTCGTGCAGGGCGAGCAGGAGGACGGTGCCGCCGGTGGACAGCTGGTCGCCGGTGGCGTGCGCGGATTCGAGGTCGAGGGTGAGGACGGTGCCGTTGCTGTTGGTGGGGCGGCCGCCGTAGGCCGGGGTGCGCATGGGGCGGGGGTCGCCGGTGACGGTGCCGGTGAGGGTCGCGGTGGCGCCTCGTTCGGCGAGGGCGTGCAGGGGGTGGGTGGCGGTGGCGTGGGTTCTGAGGGCGATGCCGATGGCGGCGGCTCCGGCCAGGGCGCAGGTAGTGAGGGTTGCGGCGGCCAGGCGGTGGCGGAGGAGTCGGCGGGAGTGGGAGCGGCGGGGCGGGGTGGGGGCGTGAGGTGTCGAGGCGGGGGCGGGGGTTGCGGGGTGGGTGGGTTTGCGGGGGCGGGGTAGGAGGCAGGCGGCGGTGACCGCGGTCGCGGTGAGCAGGATCGCGGTCAGGGTGGCGGGGAGCCAGCCGGTGTGGAGGCCGAGCAGGGTTACCGCCCAGGTGGCCAGGGCGGCGGGGACCAGGCGTAGGTCCGGGCCGGAGGGTGGGGGCGGCTCGGAGGCTGGCGGCTCGGAGGCTGGCGGCTCGGGTGGCACCGGAGGTGACATTTCAGGTGGCTCCGGAGCTGGGGACGCGGGTGGCACCGGAGGTGACGCTTCGGGCGGCTTCGGGGCTGAGGGCATGGGTGTGCCCGGAAGCTCCGGAGCTGAGGGCATGGGTGAACTCGGAGGTGACACCTCGGGCGACTCCGGGGCCGGGCTCTCGGCTGGGCCCGGGGTCACGGGATGTGGTGGCTCCGGGGCTGGTGGGTCGCGGAGAACAAGTCGTTCGCGCGGTGCGCTGCTGCTTCCCCCCTTTCCGCGCCTTGTCGCCGTGGGTACGGGTGCACGCTCTCCCCTTTCTCGTGCGTCGGCCACGGCGATCTGCCGCGTCGGACGACTCGTTCTCCGCATGTGTGTTCCTGCCTCGGTGCTCGGTCCCGGTGGCTTGGTCCCTGCTCGGGACCGGCGCCCTGGGTCAGAGGCTCACCAGCTCGCGGAGCCGGGCGAGGCGGGACTCTCCAATACCCTCGATCTCCCGCAGCTGGTCGATCGAGGTGAAGCGGCCGTGCTTGGTCCGCCACTGGACAATGCGCTGCGCCGTCACGGGACCCACTCCTGGCAGTGCGTCGAGGGCGGCGGTGGTCGCGTTGTTCAGGCTGACTTTGGCGGTGCCACCGGGAGGCAGGCCCTGGCTGTCCGGGAGCTGCTCGGGTGGTGGCGGGATACCGACGTGCACTTGCTCCCCGTCGGTCAACCGGCGGGCCAGGTTCAGGCCGTTGAGGTCGACGTTCGGGTGTGCGCCGCCTGCCGCCTGGACGGCGTCCGCGACGCGAGCCCCTTCGGTGAGGGTGACCAGCCCGGGTCTGGTCACCCTCCCGACCACGCTGACCACCAACGTGGCGCCAGCGCCCGTGGTGGCTGGGGGTTTGGTGGTCGGAGGGGCGGCGGGACCGGCCGACTGGGACAGCTCCGGAGCGGTCTCCCTGGTCGGCCGGTCCTGCCACACCAGCAGCGCGGTCGTCGCGACAGCCAGGACTGCGACGACCGCCACTGCCAGTGCCGCCGGTCGGCCGGGGTCCCACCTGACTCCCCTCGGACTCCTTGGCAGGAACCGGGAAAGCCACTTCGGGGTGCGGGACAACGGCCGGGCCGGCAGTTGGTGGCCTGACTCGTCCAGCTGGATGACCTTGATGCCATCCAGTTCGGGGGGCGGGTCGGGGCCGGGTCTTGCGCGTGCGGCGGCGGCCAGCTCGGACAACCGGTTCCGGGCGAGGTCGCGTCGGGTGCTGGTTGCCGCGGTGAGGAAGCGCCACATGGGATCGACGCTAGGGGCGGGAAGGAGGGGGATCCAGCGGGGGCGGGGGTGGCTGTGGATAGGTGGGGTGTTGTGGATAAGTGCTGGTGGGGAGGGTGGAGGGAGCTGTGGTGGGGGTGCGGGTGGTGTAGGGTGCCGCGCTTCGTCGGGGGCGGGAAGCGGGCGCGGGCGGACCAAGCCGAGGCTGTGATGGAAGAGCGCTGGACCGCTGGCGGATTGAGGGTGGAGCGGTGGTGGCGTTAGACAGGCTGGCGGGGCAGGACGACTACGCCCAGGACGCCGGGGCCGGTGTGGGCGCCTACTACCGCGCCTACTTCGGAGATGACGCAGCCGTCGCAGCCGGGGATGCGTTCGTCCAGGCGGCCGGCCAGTTCCGCGGCGCGTTGTGGGGAGCCCAGGTGGTGGACCGCTACCTCTACCGGGCCTTGGCCTGCGGCTTCGGTGGCCAGGTCGACCAGGCGGGACACGGCGCGGCTGGTGGTGCGGACCTTTTCCAGGGGCAGGATTCGGCCGTTTTCCACGTGTAGCAAGGGTTTTACCGCCAGGGCGGTGCCCAGGAGGGCGGCGGTGGGGGTGATTCGGCCGCCGCGGCGGAGGTGTTCCAGGGTTTCCAGACAGAAGAAGGTTCTGGTGTGGGTGGCGGTGTGGGTGGCTACCGCTTCGATCTCGGCTGGGGTGGCGGACTGGGTGGCGGCTTTGGCGGCGGCCAGGACGGCGAAGCCGAGGCCCATGGCGGTGGAGCGGGAGTCGACGACGCGGACCCGGTCCGAACCCACCTCCAGCGCGGCCAGGCGGGCGGCGTCCCAGGTGCCGGAGAGTTCGCGGGACAGGTGGATGGAGACGATGCTGGTGGCGCCGGTGGCCAGGGCTTCGCGGTAGGCGGTGGCGAACTCGGCGGGGGTGGGGCGGGAGGTGGTGACGGTGCGACGTTCAGCCAGGGCCGCCGCGAGCTCGCTGGGGCCGATGTCCTTGCCGTCCAGGCCGCTTTCGCCGTCCACCGTGACGTGCAGGGGCACCTCGTGGATGCCGTGGCGGGTCGCGAAGCCCTCCGGCAGGTACGCGGTGGAGTCGGTGAACACGGCGACGGACACGGGGACGCAGCCTACGGAAGCATCGGGCGGAGCAGGGCGGCCAGTGCCGTGCCGACCTCGGCGTGTGCGGAATATCCCCAGTGCATGCCGTCCGGGTTGCCCGCACCACCGAAGATGTGCGGGCGGACCAGGGCCGGCAGGTCGAGCAGGGGGACCTCGGTGCGGGCGGACCAGGCGCGCAGGGCCGCGGCCGCGGGGGCGTGGCCGGTGTGCACGTGGCCGTAGTCGGCTGAGTTGTGCACCGACGGGAGGATGCCGGCCACCGGGAGTCCTGGGCGGATGGCGCGGACCGCGCGCAGGCAGCGGTCCAGGTAGGCCACGGTGAGGTGCGGGGGCAGCGCCACCGGGTGGCCGCGGAGCAGCCTGGCCAGGTGCGGCTGGGCGGCCAGGTAGCTGGATCGGGCAAACCTGCGGAGGGGGTCCGGGCGCAGGTGGCGCAGGCCCTCGCGCAGGTAGGTGGGCAGCGGGCTGGGCAGCGTGTCCATGCTGCCCAGCGCGAGCACCAGGGCGTCGGCGCTGGGCAGCACCGACCACAGCCGGGGGTCGCCGGTGAGCGCCCACCAGCCGTGCCGGGCGGTCCAGCCGAAACCGGCGAACAGCTCCGCCGCGCGACCCAGCCCGGCCGCGGCGATGTTCGGCCACAGCCGGGGATCGTCGGCGGGCAGCGCGTGTTCCGGGCCGTGGAAGGCCAGCGAGTCGCCCAGGACCAGCAGGCGTCCCCGGCTCAACCAGTCGCCCCCACGTTGTGGCTGATCAGCCGCCACTTGGTGTCGTCGGCGCGGCGGGCGAGCACGGTCCAGTGGCAGTTGTGCAAGCCACCGAGGGACGGCCAGATCTCCACCGGCAGTGCCAGCAGCCTGGCGATCAGGCCGGTGATCAGGCCGCCGTGCGCGCACAGCAGCGCGGTGCCGTCGGTGGTCAGGTCCAGTTCGGAGACCACCTCGACCGCGCGCGTGGCGACCTCCAGCCGGTTCTCACCGCCGGGCGGGGCGAAGGTGGGGTCGGCCCGCCAGCGGTCCAGCGCGCCGGGCCAGTCCGCCTCGACCTCCGCGCCGGACATGCCCATCCACTGGCCGACGTCGGTCTCCCGCAGCCGCTTGTCCATCCTCGGCGTCATCCCGGTGGCCGCGGTGAACGCCGCCGCGGTGTCCGCGGCCCGCCGCAGGTCCGAGGTGACCAGCAGGTCCGGTTCCAGCGCCGCCACCAGGGGCGCGGCCCGCTTGGCCTGGGCCAGGCCGATGTCGTTCAACTCGACGTCGAGCTGGCCCTGGAGCCGGCCGGAGGCGTTGTGGCCGGTCTGCCCGTGCCGCCACAGGATCAGCCTGGACAGGGTCACGCCTGGACGTCCTCGTCCGCGGGCTGGTGCGCCACCACGTCCTCGAACTCGATCCGCGGGCAGTCCTTCCACAGCCGCTCCAGGCCGTAGAACGAACGCTCCTCGGCGTGCTGGATGTGCACCA
The DNA here is from genome assembly GCF_030064675.1 of Crossiella sp. CA-258035. Taxonomy (GTDB): domain Bacteria; phylum Actinomycetota; class Actinomycetes; order Mycobacteriales; family Pseudonocardiaceae; genus Crossiella. The sequence goes on along the minus strand of NZ_CP116413.1, from coordinate 1,517,686 downwards.
CCAGGTCCACGAAGTCCAGCAGCACCCAGCGCCCCTCGCGGGCGCCTTCCCTGCGCACCGGCTTGCTGCCGGCCTCGCGCATCTTCTCCTCGACGCTGTCCACGATCGCCTGCACCTGGCGCTCGTTGGGCGCCGAGGCGATCACGAAGACGTCGGTGATCACCAGCTGGTTCGACACGTCCAGCACCACGATGTCGTGGGCCTTCTTGTCGGCCGCCGCGAGTGCGGCGACGTGGGCCAGCCGGCGGGCCTCCTCGGTCGCTGACACGTTGCTCCTCCCCGTGCGACCTTCGGGGTCCGCACAGGTCACTCAGGGTACCGGGCGGTCAGGGCGCCGGGTCGCGGTAGAGGTTCCGCTTCGAGATGTACTGCACCACACCATCGGGCACCAGGTACCAGACCGGCATGCCCTTGGCCACCCGCTCCCGGCAGTCGGTGGAGGAGATGGCCATCGCGGGCACGTCGACCAGGCTGACCGCGCCGCGCGGCAGGTGGTCGTCGTCGAGCTGGTAGCCGGGCCGGGTGACCCCGACGAAGTGGGCCAGCTCGAACAGCTCGTCCGCCCGCCACCAGCCGAGGATCTGCTCCAGCGCGTCCGCGCCGGTGATGAAGAACAGCTGATCGTTCGGATGCTGTTGGTGCAGGTCGGAGAGGGTGTCGATGGTGTAGGTGGGTCCGGTGCGGTCCACGTCGACCCTGCTCACCGAGAACCGGGGGTTGGACGCGGTGGCGATCACCGTCATCAGGTAGCGGTCCTCGGGCGAGGACACCACGTGGTGTTCCTTCTGCCACGGCCGCCCGGTCGGCACGAAGATCACTTCGTCCAGGTCGAACCGGGCCTGCACTTCACTGGCGGCGACCAGGTGCCCGTGGTGCACGGGATCGAAGGTGCCGCCCATCACGCCAAGTCGACGCCCGGACATAACAGGTCAGCGTAGTTGGCACTGGTCACAAAAGGCAGATCGGGAGAGCCGGGCCACAGCGCCGTCCGTAGGAGGCCCGCCGGTCGCTCTCCCCGACCGGCGGCCCTCCGCGCGACCGGCGGCGGTGGCTGGGGGTCCCGGCCGCCGGGTCGCGGGCTGCTCCCCCGTGGGAGCCCGCGGCAACGAGACGCTCGATCGGGTGACACGTGACGCGGTTCGCCGAGAAGTTTCGCGTTCACTCGTTCAGCCCTGCTTACGTCCGAAGGCCGGGACAATACTGTCCGCCATGAGGACATGGACCCCGTTGCACGGCCAGCCCTACCAACCGGTTCCGTACTCCCCCGCGCGGATCCCGGCCAAGCAGGCGCTGAAGATCTCCACCGAGTTGCGGGACCGGATGGACCAGCGGCGCACGGTGCGCAGCTTCGCCCCGGACCCGGTGCCCGAAGAGCTGGTGCTCAACGCGATCGCGGTGGCCAACACCGCGCCCTCTGGCGCGCACCAGCAGCCCTGGACCTTCGTGCTGGTCGAGGATCCCGAGGTGCGGGCGCGCATCAGGGCAGCCGCGGAGGCGGAGGAGAAGGTCTCCTACGACGGCAGGCTGGGCGAGGAGTGGCTGGCCGCGCTGCGCCCGCTGGGCACGGACGCGGTCAAGCCGCACCTGACCGACGCGCCTTACCTGATCGTGGTGTTCCAGCAGCGGTTCGGCCTGCGCGCGGACGGCACCAGCTACAAGCACTACTACGGCGACGAGTCGGTGGGCATCGCGGTGGGCATGCTGCTGACCGCGCTGCACCTGTCCGGGCTGGCCGCGCTCACCCACACGCCGAGCCCGATGCGCTTCCTGGGCGAGGTGCTGGGGCGGCCGCGCAACGAGAAGGCGTTCGCGGTGATCCCGGTCGGGTACCCGGCCCCCGAGGCGCAGGTACCCGACCTGGTGCGGAAATCAATGGACCAGGTGCTGGTCCGGATCTGATCAGTCGGCGGGCGCGAGCACCTTGCCGCTGCCGACCTCGGTCACCTGGATCGCCTCGGCCGGGCACTGGTCGGCCGCGTCGGTCACCACCTCGGCCGGGTCGATCTCCGGGTGCACGGGTTCGGCGTAGCCCTCGATCAACTTGAAGAACTCGGGCGCCGCGCCCGCGCACATCCCGGACCCGATGCAGTCGTGGGTCACCTTGACCCGCCAGCGTTCACTGCTCACCACATGCTCCCGTCACCAGGCGATCGGCAGGGACAACGGGCCGCGTGCCAGCAGCCCCGCCTTCCACGGTATCGCTTCAGCCGGGACGGCGAGCCGGAGGTCCGGGAACCGCTCCGCGAGCTGCCGCAGCACCAGCCGCAGCTCCATCTTGGCCAGCAGCGCGCCGAGGCAGTGGTGCACGCCGTGGCCGAAGCCGAGGTGCGGGTTGTGCTCGCGGTCCAGCCGCACCTCGTCGGGGTCGGTGAACACCTTCGGGTCGCGGTTGGCCACGGCGAGCTGGATCAGCACCGTCTCGCCCGCGCGCACCAGCACCTCGCCGATCCGCACGTCCTCGGTGGCCACCCTCGGGAAGCTGCCGGAGGTGCGCAGCGGCGTGGTCCGCAGCAGCTCCTCCACCGCGCTGGGCACCAGGTCAGGGTCGTCCCGCAGCTGGGCGAACAGCGCGGGCCGGTGCAGCAGCACGTAGGTGAAGTTGGCGATCTGGCTGGCGGTGGTCTCGTACCCGGCGATCAGCAGGTTCACCCCGACCCGGACCAGCTCCTGCTCGCTGAGCCGGTCGCCCTCGTCGCGGGCCAGCACCAGCGCGCCGAGCAGGTCGTCACCGGGCTCGGCGCGCCGCCGCTCGATCAGCGCCCGCAGGTAGTCCTCCAGCTGGTCGCGGGCCTGGTTGACCTGGTCAGCGGTGTACTTGGTGGTCGCGCCCATCACCTCGGTGAAGGCCCGGAAGTGGTGCTCGTCCTGCGCGGGCACGCCCAGCAGGTGCGAGATCACCGTGATGGGCAGTGGCAGCGCGACGTGCTCGACGAAGTCCGCGGGCGAGCCGTGCGCGACCAGGCCGTCGAACAGCCCGCTGACGATCCGCTCGGTGTCCGGGCGGAGCTTGTCCACCCGGCGCATGGTGAACTCCTTGGCCACCAGCCGCCGCAGCCGGGTGTGCTCCGGCGGGTCCATGGTCAGCATCATGCCGCGCCGCAACGGCCACGGCGTGACCCGAGGGGTCTCCGGCGCGGTGGCCGCGTCCCCGCTGAACCGCGGGTCCACCAGGACCTGCTTCACCTCGGCGTACCCGGTCACCAGCCAGGCCTCCGCCGGTTCGCCGTCCCGGCCGCCGTAGGGCAGGCGCACCCTGGCCACCGGCTCATCCCGTTGCAGCACCGCGTATTCCGGGTACAGGTCGAGCTTGACCGCCTCCCCGAACGGGTAAGCGGGACAGGTCCTCGGTTCGACGCTCATCTCCCCCTCCTCACCAGGTCACCGGCAGCGACAGCGGCTGCCGGGCGAGCAGTCCGGGCTTCCACGGGATCTCCTCGGCGGGCACCGCCAGGCGCAGGCCGGGGAACCGGCTGACCAACGCGGAGAGCACGAGCTGGAGCTCCAGCCGGGCCAGCAGCGCTCCGAGGCAGTGGTGCACGCCGTGCCCGAAGGCCAGGTGCGGGTTGTGCTCGCGGGCCAGGTCCCGCAGCTCCGGATCCGCGAACACCCTCGGGTCGCGGTTGGCCTGGCCAACGTTGATCAGCACCGCCTCGCCCGCGCGCACCAGCACGCCGCCGACCTCGATGTCCTCCTTGGCCACCCGGGGAAAACTGCCGGCCGACCGCAGCGGGATGACCCGCAGCAGCTCCTCCACCGCGGTCGGCACCAGGGCCGGCTCGGCCACCAGCCGCTGGTACAGCTCGGGCTGGGACAGCAGGGTGTAGCTGAAGTTGCCGATCTGGCTGGCGGTGGTCTCGTGCCCGGCGATCAGCAGGTTCAGCCCGACCCGCACCAGCTCCTGTTCGCTGAGCCGGTCGCCCTCGTCACGGGCCAGCACCAGCGCGCCGAGCAGGTCGTCAGTCGGGGCGGCGCGGCGCTGGGCGACCAGCTCGGCCAGGTAGCCCTCCAACTCGCCCCAGGCGTGGTTGATCTCCGCCGGGGTGTGCGCGGTGGTCGCGGTGAGCACATCGGAGAAGCTGCGGAACCGGTGCCGTTCCGCATACGGCACACCGAGCAGCTCGCAGATCATGGTAATCGGCAGTGGCAACGCCAAGTGCCGCACAAGATCGGCGGGTTTGCCGTGCGCGACCATCTCGTCCAGGAACTGCGCGACGTGTTCCTCGGTATGTGGGCGGAGTTTCTCCACCCGGCGCATGGTGAATTCCTTGGCCACCAGTCGCCGGACCCTGGTGTGCTCCGGCGGGTCCATGGTCAGCAGCGGGCCGGGGCGCAGTGGCAGCGGCTCGACCCTCGGCGTCGCCGGGTCCATCGCCAGCGCCATGCTGAACCGGTGGTCACCGAGGACCTGGCGCACATCGGCGTGCCGGGTGGCCAGCCACGCCTCGGCAGGCTGACCGTCGCGGCCGCCGTACGGTAGGCGGATGCGGCTCATCGGCTCCTCGTCCTGGAGCCGGGCGTAGGTCGGATGAAGATCGAGTCGAACGGTTTCCCCGAATGGGTAAGTCCGTGCCATGACTGGAAGTTAGAGACCGCCTGATTTAACGGTCAACGAAGGAAAGCCACGCTTCAGAATTTCGGTAATGGCCGTCCACTAATTCACGTGGGTGGTATGCGCGCGGCTCACTCCGCGGTCTTCTCCAGCAGCGCGGCCACGCCGAGGCGCACGTAGCGCTCGACCACCGCGGGGTCGGCGTCGGCGAACTGCTCGGACTGGAGCACCGAGCGGGCCAGCCCGATGCCCATCAGCCAGGACAGCACCAGCGCGGCGCGCAGTTCGGCGTCCGGGCCGTCGGTCAGCCCGGTCAGCGCGGCCAGGTACTTCGCGCCGACCTCCCGGCGCAGGAACGCGGCGGCCTCGTCGTGCCCGGCCGAGCGCAGCAGCGCGGCGAACGCGCGGGCCTCCGCGTCGACCTCCTTGTCCAGCAGCTGGCGCAGCATCCGGACCGGGATCTCCTTGGCCGGACCGGCCAGCAGCTCCTGCGAGCTGCCCGCGACCACCTCGCGGAACAGGTCCTCCTTGGAGCCGAAGTAGCGGAACAGCAGCGCCTGGTTGGCCCCGGCGCGGGCGGCGATGTCCCGGACCGTGGTGCGCTCGAACCCGCGCTCGGCGAACAGCTCGGCGCCCGCGGTCAACAGCGCGGCGCGGGTGGCGGCGGCATCGCGGCGGCGTGGCTTGGCAGGCTCGGTCACCCGGACATTCTGAGTGACCGAGCTGGAAAAAAGGTGCATTCCGACCTGATCGGTAGGTCAGGAGACGCCGCGCACGTGCCCTTCGCCGAAGACCAGCCACTTCGAGGAGGTCAGCTCGGCCAGGCCCATCGGACCGCGGGCGTGCAGCTTCTGGGTGGAGATGCCGATCTCCGCGCCCATGCCCAGCTCGGCGCCGTCGGTGAAGGCGGTGGAGGCGTTGACCATCACCGCGGCCGCGTCCACCCGGGCGGTGAACTCGCGGGCGGCGCGCAGGTCGCCGGTGACGATGGCCTCGGTGTGCCCCGACCCGTGCTCGTTGATGTGCGCGATGGCCTCGGCCAGCGAGTCGACCACCTTGGCCGCGATGTCCAGGCTGAGGAACTCGGTGTCCCAGTCCTGTTCGGTCACCGGCACGGTGGCGACCCCGGCCAGCGCGGCGAAGCGCTCGTCGGCGTGCAGGGTGACCCCGGCCGAGGACAGCTCGCGGGCCAGCTGCGGCACCACCTTGTCCGCGATCGCGCTGTGCACCAGCACCGTCTCGGCGGCGTTGCACACGCTGACCCTGCGGGTCTTGGCGTTGAGGGTGATCCGGGTGGCCATGTCCACATCGGCGGCGGCGTCGAGGTAGACGTGGCAGTTGCCGACCCCGGTCTCCAGGGTGGGCACGGTGGCCTCGGTGACCACGGCGGAGATCAGCCCGGCGCCCCCGCGCGGGATGACCACGTCGACCAGGCCGCGCGCGGTGATCAGGTGCCGCACCGAGGCGCGGTCGTGGCAGGGCAACAGCTGCACCGCGTCGGCGGGCAGGCCGTGCTCGGCGAGCACGTCGCGCAGGATGGCGACCAGCGCGGTGTTGGAGCGCTCGGCGGTGGAGGATCCGCGCAGCAGCACTGCGTTGCCGGACTTCAGGGCCAGCCCCGCGGCGTCCACGGTGACGTTCGGGCGGGCCTCGTAGACCATGCCCAGCACGCCCAGCGGCACCCGCACCTGCCTGGTCTCCAGGCCGTTGGCCAGCAGCCCGCCGCGCAGCACCTCGCCGACCGGGTCCGGCAGCCCGGCGACCGTGCGCAGGCCGTCCGCGATGCCCTCGATCCGGGCCGGGTTGAGCGCGAGCCGGTCCAGCAGCGACTGGGTCAGGCCCGCCGCCTTGCCCGCTTCCAGGTCCGCGGCGTTGCCGGTGAGCACCTCGTCCACGCGGGTGGTCAGCGCTTCGGCCATGGCGTGCAGGACGGCGTCCTTGACCGCGCGGGTGGCCACCGCGAGCTCGCCGGCGGCGACTCTGGCCCTGCGGGCGGCGGCGAGCACCTGCTCGCGCAGCTCGTCGGTGGCGGGGACGGCTTCCTGCTCGGTGCTGCTGCTCACCCGGTCAAGCCTACGGGGCGGCGGCAACCGGGTTCGCGGGGCCGCCGCGCCGCTGTCGGAGGCATGCGGCAGGGTGGGGGTGTGGACGAACAGGTCTTGCGCGAACTGGCCGAGGAACGCCTCCGAGCACTGGCGGGGCCGGAAGCCCGGCTGCGCGAGGACCAGTGGGCGGCGATCCGCGCCCTGGTGGTCGACCGCAGGCGCACGCTGGTGGTGCAGCGCACCGGCTGGGGCAAATCGGCGGTGTACTTCGTGGCCACCGCGCTGCTGCGGGAGCTCGGCGAAGGCCCGACGGTGATCGTCTCGCCGCTGTTGGCCCTGATGCGCAACCAGGTCGCCGCGGCCGCGCGGGCCGGGGTGCAGGCGGCCACCATCAACTCGGCCAACGCGCAGGAGTGGAACACCGTGCAGGAGGCCGTCGCCATGGGCGAGGTCGACGTGCTGCTGGTGAGCCCCGAACGGCTGAACAACCCCGACTTCCGCGACTCCGTGCTACCCGAACTGGTGCAGGACACCGGCTTGCTGGTCGTGGACGAGGCGCACTGCATCTCCGACTGGGGCCACGACTTCCGCCCGGACTACCGCAGGCTGCGCACGCTCATCGGCGAGCTGCCCGAGGACATCCCGGTGCTGGCCACCACCGCCACCGCCAACGACCGGGTGGTGCACGACGTGGCCGAGCAGCTCGGCCTCGGCGACCAGCAGGCCCTGGTGCTGCGCGGGCCGCTGGACCGGGAGAGCCTGCGGCTGTCCGTGGTCCGGCAGCCGAACGCGGCGCAGCGGCTGGCCTGGCTGGCCAAGACCCTGCACGAGCTGCCCGGCTCCGGCATCGTCTACACGCTCACCGTGGCCGCGGCCACCGAGGTCTCGGCCTTCCTGCGCGAGCACGGGCACACCGTGGCCGCCTACTCCGGCCAGACCGACCCGGCCGAGCGGCAGCAGGCCGAGGAGGACCTGCTGGGCAACAAGGTCAAGGCGCTGGTCGCGACCTCCGCGCTGGGCATGGGTTTCGACAAGCCGGACCTCGGCTTCGTGGTGCACCTCGGCGCGCCGCAGTCGCCGATCGCCTACTACCAGCAGATCGGCCGCGCGGGCCGTGGGGTGCGGCGGGCCGAGGTGATCCTGTTGCCGGGCGCGGAGGACCGGGACATCTGGAACTACTTCGCCTCGATGGCCTTCCCGCCGGAAGCCCTGGTGCGCCAGCTGCTGGACACCCTCCAGTCCGCGGGCGGCACGCTGTCCACCGCGGCGCTGGAGCCCAGGGTGGAGCTGAGCCGCAGCCGGCTCGAGGTGGTGCTCAAGGTGCTCGACGTGGACGGCGCGGTGCGCCGGGTGCGCGGCGGCTGGGAGGCCACCGGGCAGGAGTGGCGTTACGAGGCCGACCGGTACGCCAGGGTGGCCAAGGCCCGCGAGGCCGAGCAGCAGGCGATGCTGGACTACCAGTCCACCAAGGGCTGCCGGATGGAGTTCCTGCTCCGCCAGCTGGACGACCCGCAGGCCGTGCCGTGCGGGCGCTGTGACAACTGCACCGGCCAGAACTGGTCCGCGGAGGTGCCGGCAGAGGCGGTGGCCGAGGCCGGCGCGCGGCTGCGGCGGCCGGGGGTCGAGCTGGCCCCGCGCAAGCAGTGGCCGACCGGCATGTCGGCCATGGGCATCGAGCTGAGCGGGCGGATCGCGGGCGAGGAGTCCGCCGAGACCGGGCGGGCGCTGGGCAGGCTCACCGACATCGGCTGGGGCAACCGGCTGCGCGGGATGTTCGCCGCGGGCGCGCCGGACGAGCCGGTCAGCGACGAGGTGTTCAACGCCTGCGTCACGGTGCTCGCCGACTGGAAGAACCACTGGTCGGCCCGCCCGGTCGGGGTGGTCGCGATCGAGTCCCGCACCCGCCCGCAGCTGGTGGCCAGCCTGACCAAGCGGCTGGCCGCGATCGGCAGGCTGCCGTTCCTGGGCCGGGTCGCGGTGGACGCCGGGGTGCGCCGCTCCGGCGCGAACAGCGCGCACCGGGTGGCCGGGTTGACCGCGGCGCTGCGGCTGCCCGACGACCTGGTCGCGAATCTGTCCACTGTGGACGGTCCGGTGCTGCTGGTGGACGACTTCACCGACTCCGGCTGGACCATGGCGGTGGCGGCCAGGCTGATCCGCCGCGCCGGCGCGAAGGGAGTGCTGCCGTTCGCGCTGGCCAGCACCAGCTGATCACCGGAACAGGCGCTTCAGCGGCGGCACGGCGGCCGCGGTGCGCAGCACGGTGCGGAACATGAGGCGGCCGAACCGGTTGGCGGAGACGAACTGGCCGGCCGCGCGCAGTGAGTCGCGCACGGCCTGGAAGCCGTAGTCGCGCATCTGGCGCTCGTAGTCGCCCACCGCGTCGAGCAGGTCCCGTTCGCCCCGGTGCGCGGCGATCAGGTTGTGGCACAGCACGTTCGCATCACGCAGCGCGATGTTGGCGCCGATGCCGCGGAAGGGCGTCATGCTGTGGATGGCGTCGCCGATCAGGGTGATGTTGGTGGCAGGCCAGGGATCCACCGGCACCGAGGTGCGGATCGGCAACAGGGACACCACCGCCGGGTCGGTCTCGGCGACCAGCCGCCGCAGCAGCGGGTGCCAGCCGTCGATCAGCTCGCCCGCCCGCGCGCGCAGCCCGGCTGGGTCCAGTTCGGCCAGCCCGGACTCCTTGGTGGCCAAGGCCCACATCAGGTAGCTGCTGGTGTTGTCGAACAGCGCCGCGTCCACCGCGTAGGTCTCGTCGTTGCCGCCGATGCCGGTCGTCCGGTCACCGTCGAGCTCGTGCGGGGCCAGGAACATGCCGTGGTCCCTGGCCGCGGTGACCAGCTTGGGCCCGGCGAGCAGCAGTTCGGGCAGCCAGGCCCGGTTCGCCGGGGTCAGCGGCAGCTTGCCCACGATGCCGCGCACGCCGGTGTCCACCCGTTGCGCGTGCGGCAGGAACTGGCGGCGCACCTTGGAGTTGCCGCCGTCCGCGCCCACCAGCAGGTCGGCGGTGGCGGTACTGCCGTCGGCGAAGTGGCAGGTGACCTCCCCGTTCGGCGCGCGCTCGTAGCGCTCGAACACCTTGCCGTGCCGGACGATCCCGTCCAGTCCGGCGGAGAGCACCTGGTGCAGGGTGATCCGGCTGGCCGAGTGGTGCGCGTCCTGCGGGGCGGGCGGTGTCACCGGGCCGTCCAGTAGCAGCAACGGTTCCATGCGCTCGGTGAGGAACCCGAACCCGCCGCCGTCGCGGCCCGCGGTGTCCAGGAACGCCTGCCAGGTCTCCGGCGGCAGGCAGCCGTGCAGCGCCCGCGCGCCCTCCGGGTGGATGTGCACCCGGTAGCCCTGCAACCGTTCGGTGCGTGAGGGCGAGCGCTCGTACACCGCCACCTCCACCCCGGCCCGGTGCAGCCCCTGGGCCAGGCACAACCCACCGGTCCCGCCGCCGACCACCGCGACTCGAAACGCCATGACCATCTCCCCACTCGTCGAGCTCTTGGTGCCATCGATAATCAACCAGTTGGATGATTAAGTCAAACGAGTGGCTGATTAGCCGGAGCGGAGTGATCCGTTACCGTGGCCGGGTGGCAGATCCGCAGCAGCCCCAGCGCAGGTCACGCCGCTCCCCCGCGGCGGGCGAGCGGCAGCGCGACGCCGAGCGCACCAAGGCCAAGATCGTGACCGCGGCCATCACCGAGTTCGCCGCCAAGGGCTACGCCGCCGCCAGGGTCAGCGAGATCGCCGCCCGCGCCGGGGTGAACAAGCAGCTGATCTCCTACTACTTCGGCGGCAAGGAGGGCCTCTACCTGGAGGTCAACCGGAGCTGGGACACCGAGAGCAGGCCACTGGCCGCCCCCGGCCTGCCGCTGACCGAGGTGGTCGCGGGATTTGTCCGGCACAGCGGCCAGAACCGCGACTACGGCCGGATCATGGTGTGGGAGAACCTGTCCGAGGACTTCCCGGACGACCCGAACCAGCGCGAGTTCTTCCAGGCCAGGGTCGCCGAGATGCGCCGCCGCCAGGACGAGGGCGAGATTCCGGCCGACATCGACCCGGACTGCCTGCTGCTGGCCCTGATGGCGGCCGCCAGCGCCAGCCTCACCCTGCCCAGGGTGGCCAAGATGATCAGCGGCGAGGACCCGGACTCACCGGAGTTCACCGCCCGCTACGCCGAGCAGCTGACCAGGATCGTGCGGCACATCCAGGGCTAGAACGGCACCAGGTCGTCGGCGTGCACGACCTCGCGCCGCTGCTCGGCAGGCAGCTCGTGGCTGGACCGGCCGATCAGCGCGGGCAGCTCAGCCGCGTCGAACCCGGCCACGCCCCTGGCCACCACGTGACCGCGCAGGTCGAGCAGCTCGACCACGTCCCCGGCCTCGAAGTCGCCGTCCACACCGGTGATCCCGGCCGCCAGCAGCGAACGGCGGCGGCCGACCACCGCGGCCACCGCGCCGTCGTCCAGGTGCAGCCTGCCGGCCGCACCCGCGGCGTGGCCGAGCCAGAACCGGCGGGCGGACAGGCGGGGCCCGGTGACCGCGAAGGCGGTGCCCACCTCGGCCGGGCCGAGCGCGAGCGCCGCGTCGGCGGCCGCGGTCAGCAGCACCGGGATGCCGGCGGCCGAGGCCAGCCGGGCCGCGGCGAGCTTGGAGGCCATGCCCCCGGTGCCCAGGCCCGAACCGGCCGCGGTCACGTCAACACCGTCCACATCGGACGATCCGGCGATCTCACGGATCAGCTGAGCCCCAGGCTGCCGCGGGTTCCGGTCGTACACACCGTCCACATCGGACAGTAAAACGAGCGCGTCCGCGCCGACCAGGTGCGCCACCAGCGCGGCCAGCCGGTCGTTGTCGCCGAAGCGGATCTCGTCGGTGGCCACCGTGTCGTTCTCGTTCACCACCGGCACCGCGCCCAGCGCGAGCAGCCGGTCGAAGGTGCGCTGCGCGTTGCGGTAGTGCGCGCGCCGCACCACGTCGTCCGCGGTGAGCAGCACCTGTCCGACCACCAGGCCGAAGCGGGCGAAGGAGGCGGTGTAGGCGTGCGCGAGCTGGAGCTGGCCGACGCTGGCCGCGGCCTGCTGGCTGGCCAGGTCCCTCGGCCGCCGCCGCAGCTGCAGCGGGGCCAGTCCGGCCGCGATGGCGCCGGAGGAGACCAGCACCACCTGGCTGCCCGCCCGCTGCCGGGTGGCCAGCGCCTCCACCAGGGCGTCCAGCCGCGCCGGATCCAGCCCGCCCTCGGCCGTGGTCAGGGAGGACGAGCCCACCTTGACCACGATCCGCCGGGCGGCCGCGATCTGGCTCCGCGCCTGGGACTGCGTTGCCACCGGAGTTCTCACTCCTTGTCGTCAGCTTCCTCGTCGCCGAAGTCCTCGACGTCGACCAGCCCGCGCCGGACCCGCTTGGCGTGCTTGCGCTCGGCCGCGCCGATCCGGTCGTTGGGCTCCAGCCGGGTGTCCGTGCCGCGGCCGCTGGTCGGCCCCATCGCGGCCACGCCGGCCGGGGTGGAGGGCTCCCAGTCGAAGGTCATGTCGCCGATGGTGACCGGGCAGCCCGGCACCGCGCCCAGCTTGGCGATGGCCTCCTCGACGCCCAGCCGGTTGAGCCGGTCCGCGAGGTAGCCGATGGCCTCGTTGTTGTCGAAGTTGGTCTGCCGCACCCAGCGCTCCGGCCGCTCGCCGCGGATGATGAAGCCGCCTTCCCGCTCCGGGTCCGCGACCACGGTGAAGTCCTTCTCGTCCACCGCGCGGGGGCGCAGCACGATCCGGGTGGCTTCCTGCTTGGGCTGGGCGGCCCGGTATGCCTGCACCTCGGCGGCCAGCGCGAAGCTCAGCTCGCGCAGGCCCTCACGGGTGGCGGTGGAGACCGGGAACACCTTCAGGCCGCGCGCCTCGAACTCGGCGGTGACCATCTCGGCCAGCTCCCTGGCATCCGGCACGTCGATCTTGTTCAGCACCACGATCCGCGGCCGGTCCTCGAGCTTGGTGCCCAGCGACGGGGTGTAGCGGGCCAGCTCGTGCTCCAGCGCGTCCACATCGGAGACCGGGTCGCGGCCGGGCTCGAAGGTGGCGCAGTCCACCACGTGCACCAGCACCGCGCAGCGCTCGATGTGCCGCAGGAAGTCCAGGCCGAGGCCGCGGCCCTCGCTCGCGCCGGGGATCAGGCCGGGCACGTCGGCCACGGTGTAGACGGTCTCGCCCGCGGTGACCACGCCCAGGTTGGGCACCAGCGTGGTGAACGGGTAGTCAGCGATCTTGGGCCGGGCCGCGGACAGCACCGCGATCAGCGAGGACTTGCCGGCCGACGGGAAGCCGACCAGGCCGGCGTCGGCCACCGACTTGAGCTCCAGCACCAGGCTGCGGGTCTCACCCGGCTCGCCCAGCAGCGCGAACCCCGGCGCCTTGCGGGCCCGGTTGGCCAGCGCGGCGTTGCCCAGCCCGCCGCGGCCGCCCTGGGCCGCGATCAGCCGGGTGCCCTCGCCGACCAGGTCCGCGACCACCTCGCCGTCCTCGGTCATCACCACGGTGCCGTCCGGCACGTGCAGCTCCAGGTCGGCGCCTGCCGCGCCGTCCTGGTGCGAGCCCTTGCCGAACTTGCCGTTGCCCGCGCGGGCGTTCGGCCGGAAGTGGAAGTCCAGCAGCGTGTGCACGTTGCCGTCCACCACCAGCACGACGTCCCCGCCACGCCCGCCGTTGCCACCGTCCGGTCCGCCGAGCGGCTTGAACTTCTCCCGGTGCACCGAGGCGCACCCGTTGCCGCCGTCACCGGCCGCCGCGTTGATCACCACGCGGTCGACGAACCGAGACACTGCTCCTCCAACTTTCCTGTACTGCCTGTACACGACGCGAGGGGCGGGCCGGATATTCCTCCGGCCGCGCCCCTCGCCAAGGTCGTGCTGTGTCTCGAGACGAAGCCTCAGGCCTCGACCGGGACGATGTTCACGGTCTTGCGACCACGCTTGATGCCGAACTTGACCGCACCGGCGGACAGCGCGAACAGCGTGTCGTCCTTGCCGCGGCCAACGTCCACACCCGGGTGGAACTTGGTGCCGCGCTGACGGATGAGGATCTCCCCGGCCTTGACGACCTGGCCACCGAAACGCTTCACGCCCAGGTACTGGGGGTTCGAGTCGCGGCCGTTACGGGAGCTGGATGCGCCCTTTTTGTGTGCCATGGCTAGTCAGATCCCTTACTTCGCGATGCCGGTGACCTCGACCTTGGTCAGCCGCTGGCGGTGACCCTGGCGCTTGTGGTAGCCGGTCTTGTTCTTGAACTTGTGAATGCGGATCTTGGGGCCCTTGGAGTGCTCCACGACCTTGCCGGTCACGGCGATCTTGCCCAGGGCGTTCGCGTCGGTGATGACGTCGTTGCCGTCCACGACGAGCAGCGCGGGGAACGAGACCTCAGCGCCCGGCTCGCCGGTCAGCTTCTCGACCTCGACGACGTCGCCGACAGCCACCTTGTACTGCTTGCCGCCGGTCTTGACAATCGCGTACATAGGTCCGGAAGTCTCCTGCTACTCGGTGTCGGTGTTTCCTCGCAGTCAGCACCCGGACCCACAGGTCCCAATCCTGACTGATCGGGCGCGCCTTACGCCCTGGGTGATGCTCCTGGGCGGGCTGCGCTTCATGACCGAAGGCCATGATTCAGCCCGCCTGACGGCGGGCCGTACATCAGGTTACGGCCCCGCCGTCAATCGGGTCAAACCGGGGTGGCTCAGCCCTCTTTGATGCCGGTCACGGGCGGGCCAGCGGCCCGTCGGACGGCTCGCCGGGGCTGGCGCCGCTTGGCGGTCGCGGGGACCGTCACCGGCTCCCGCTGCTCCTCGTGCTGACCGCCGTGGCCGTTGAGGCCCGCGCCAGCGGGCTCCTGGGCGGCCACCGCGGGCTGCTCAGGGGCCTGCTCAGCCGCCGGGGCGGCCTGCTCGGCCTTGGCGGCCTCACGCTTGGCCTCCCGCCGCTTGGCGGAGTCCTTCTTGGCCGGCTCGGCCTTGGCCTGTTCCGGCCGCTCCGCCTCGCTCTTGGCGGGCGCGGTGCGCTCGGTCTCGGCCTGCGGCGTGGTCACCGGCGCGGTCTCGATGTGCGTCTCGGTGGCGACCTCGGCCGCGGGCTGGTCCTGCCCACCGCCGCGGTTGCGCTGCCGGGACCGGCGGCCTTCCTTGCCGGAACCGGCGGCGGCACCAGTACCGGAGCCGGAGCCCCCGCTGGGCGCGCCGGCCGCGGCCCCGTTGCCATTTCCGCTGCCGTTGCCGTTGCCGCTCTTGCCGTTGCCGTTCTTGGCCCCGCCGTTGCCACCGCCGTGGGAGTGCAGCGGCTCGGTGGAGACCACCAGGCCACGCCCGCGGCAGTGCTCACAGGTGGCGCTGAAGGCCTCCAGCAGCCCGGTGCCGACCCGCTTGCGGGTCATCTGCACCAGGCCGAGCGAGGTGACCTCGGCCACCTGGTGCCGGGTGCGGTCCCGCCCGAGGCACTCGGTGAGCCTGCGCAGCACCAGGTCGCGGTTGGACTCCAGCACCATGTCGATGAAGTCGACCACGATGATGCCGCCCACGTCCCGCAGCCGGAGCTGGCGGACGATCTCCTCGGCCGCCTCCAGGTTGTTGCGGGTCACCGTCTCCTCGAGGTTGCCGCCCGACCCGGTGAACTTGCCGGTGTTCACGTCGATCACGGTCATCGCCTCGGTGCGGTCGATGACCAGGTAGCCGCCGGAGGGCAGCCAGACCTTGCGGTCCAGCGCCTTGGTGATCTGCTCGGTGATCCGGTGCTCGGTGAACACGTCGTTGGCGCCCACGTGCTTGCGCAGCCGGGAGGCCAGGTCGGGAGCCACGTGCTGCACGTAGTTCTCGATCACCTCGCCCGCCTGGGCGCCCTGCACGATCAGCGCGGAGAAGTCCTCGGTGAACAGGTCGCGGATGACCTTGATCAGCAGGTCCGGCTCCTCGTAGAGCAGCTGCGGGGCCTGCGCCTTGGGCACGTCCGCCTTCTCCTTGATGATCTCCCACTGCGCGCGCAGCCGGCCCACGTCGCGGCCGAGGGCGTCCTCGCTGATGCCCTCCGAGGCGGTTCGGATGATCACACCGGCGTCCTCGGGCACGATCCGCTTGAGGATGTCCTTGAGACGCTTGCGCTCGGTGTCCGGGAGCTTGCGGCTGATGCCGGTGGCCCCGCCGCCCGGCACGTAGACCAGGAAGCGGCCCGGCAGGCTGATCTGGGTGGTCAGCCGGGCGCCCTTGTGCCCGACCGGGTCCTTGGTGACCTGCACCAGCACGCTGTCGCCGGTGGAGAGCGCCTGCTCGATCTTGCGCGCCTTGCCCTCCAGGCCGGCGGCGTCCCAGTCGACCTCACCGGCGTAGAGCACCGCGTTGCGGCCCTTGCCGATGTCGACGAAGGCGGCCTCCATGCTGGGCAGCACGTTCTGCACCCGGCCGAGGTAGACGTTGCCGACCAGCGAGCCGCTGCCGGAGGAGGTCACGAAGTGCTCGACGAGCACCCCGTCCTCCAGCACCGCGATCTGGATCCGGTCCTCGCGCTCGCGGACCACCATCTTGCGGTCCACCGCCTCGCGGCGGGCCAGGAACTCGGCCTCGGACAGGATCGGCGCGCGGCGGCGACCGGCCTCCCGGCCGTCCCTGCGGCGCTGCCGCTTGGCCTCCAGCCGGGTCGAGCCCTTGACGCTGCGCACCTCGTCGTCGGAGGACAGCGGTCCGGGCGGAGCGTCCTGGCGGTTCTCCCGCACCTCGCGGACGTGCACCACGGTGTTCGGCGGGTCGTCGGCGCGCGGCGAGGGCTCGTCCTCGCCACCGCCCTTGCGGCGACGGCGGCGGCGACGGCGGCGGGTGCCCCCGTCCTCGTCGTCCTCGTCGTCGTCCTCGGCCACCGGCTCCTCGGCCGACGCGGCGGGCTGCTGCTCGTGCTCCTCCGGCCCGTCCTCGCCGTCCTCGCCGTCCTCGGCGGCGCCACGACCACGACCACGACCCCTGCGGCCACGGCGACGGCGACGGCGGTTGCCCGCTTCGTCGTCGTCGGCGTCGCCACCGGCGTGCTCGTCGTGCTGGTCCTCGTCCTCAGTCTCAGGCTCCTCAGCGGGCGCGGCCACCGGCTCCGGCGCCCGCTTGCGGGCAGGCGCGGGAGCGGGCTGGGCCGGGGCCATGAACAGCGGCTGCGGCGCGGCGAAGACCGGGGCGAGCGGGGCCGCTACCGGCTCCGGCTCGGCCTCGGCGACCGGCGCGTCCAGCGTCGTGTCGTCGAGGTCGACCTGGTCCTCGTCGGGCAGCAGCGCTTCGGCGACCCGTTCGGCCACGTCCCTGCTGATGCTGGACTGGGCACTGCGCACGGTCTCGCCGAGCTGCTCGAGCGTCGCCATGACGTCCCGAGAGCTGGCGCCGAGCAACTTGGCCAGCGCGTGTACCCGCAGCTTGGGGGGCAGACCTGCCAGTTCCCCGGATGCGGTGCTATCCCCGCCGGTGTGGCCGGCAGGGCTTTCCATGTTCGACATGCAGCTCCTCCGCCCCCGGGCGCGTCCAACTCGGACGCGGCCGCGCAGGGGCCTTTCTGTTCAGTCACCGCCGCGCCGCTTGGCCAGCCCGGCAGGAATCCTCCACAACCCCCTGTGTCCCCGCACGTGTGTCCGGGCGCCAGGCGGTCAGGTCATTTGACGACGTTCTGCGCCGTCTTCCACTGACCTACCGCGGTGCGTCGAGCACCGGCGGGGTTGCCTCCCGGTCAGGGGCGAGCGGATCAGTGAGGTCACCGCGGTCGTCAAGCCGTCCTTGGGCCAGCCGGCTCGCTTTCGCGGGTACCGGTGACACGAGGTCGGCGACGACGCGCAGCGCGCTCAGCACGTCATCCGGCCGGACGGTAGGTGTTGTCTGCCGTACGACCGCAGTGAGTATCCCACACCGAAGGCCGGGTTGCGGCCCATCACCCACATGGGTGGTTGTCGTCTCAACTTCCGAATCCACCCGAAGATCGACCACCGCGGCCCTGGCATCGATCATCCGGCGACCGTCCTTGGTCAGCCGTTCGACCTCCACCACGTCCCTGGCCAGCAGTTCCTCGGCCGCCTTCGCCAGCTCGGCCGGGTCCACCCCGGCCAGCTCGATCCGCCACCGGCTGGCCTCGATCCGCTCCGGCAAAGTGCCCGGACCGGCCTCGACGGCCTCCAGCACGTCCAGTCCGGGCGGCAGCGCCGCGTCCAGCTCGGCGCGCAGCACCTCCGGGTCGACCCGGTGCACCACCTGGATCTCCACGTACTCCGCCTCGCTGGCCACCCCGGTCGGCGCGGCGCCGATCCAGGAGACCTTCGGGTGCGGGCTGAAGCCCTGCGAGTAGGCCATCGGCACCCCGGCCCGCCGGAGCGCGCGCTCGAAGGCGCGAGCGACGTCACGGTGTGAGGTGAAACGCAGCCTGCCCCGTTTGGCGTAGCGCAGGCGCAGCTTCTGCACCGCGGACGCGGAGGGGTTGGGCTGGTGCTGAGTGGACAGGTCTGCTCCTCGGGCGGGCCGTTGCGGTCTGACTGGTCGAAGAGGCTACCGGCCCAAGCCGGTCGACACGCTTGTCTGGCCGGTCCACCATGGCTACCGTCCGGGCGGAATCGGTAAGTGGGCACCCCCGAGAAGCCCCAATTGCCGAGACGACGAACACGATGACGGAGGTCCCCCCGTGCCTCTGCCCCTACGTGTCCGGTTGAGCGTGTCCCTGCTGGCCGCGCTGACCGGGGCGGGGCTGGTCACCGTGCCCGCTGGCGCCACCCCCGAGGCGCCGGAGCGGGCCGGTGAGTCGGCCGCGCCCTGCCGGACTGGGCTGACGCTGCGCTACCTGGTGCTCTTCGACGCGGGCACCGCGCCCGCCGAGGCGGACGCCCAGGTCAGGACGCATTGCGGCAGCACGATCGCCTACTACCCGGAGATCGGGGTCGCAGTGGCCACCGCGGCCGATCCGGACTTCGTCAGCCGGGTCGGCGCCGACCGCGCGGTGAGCGCGGAGGCGCAGATCAGGGCCGCGCGCAAGAAGTCACCGGCCCGCGGCCCGGCTGGTCCCCGGCTGGCACTGGCCCCTGACCGCCGCCCGGCAGGCGCGGACCGCGCCGACGAGCAGTGGGACATGGCCGCGATCCGCGCGGACAAGGCCAACCAGATCGCGCTGGGCAGCAAGGACGTGCTGGTCGGCGTGCTCGACTCGGGCATCGACGCCGAGCACCCCGACCTGGCGGGCGCGGTCGACCCGGCCGCCTCCGCGAGCTGCCTCACCGGCCGCGCCGACCAGCGGCGTGCCGCCTGGCTGCCCACCGAGTCCCCGCACGGCACGCACGTGGCCGGGACCATCGCCGCGGCCAAGGACGGCAAGGGCATCACCGGCGTCGCGCCCGGCGTGCGGCTGGCTTCGGTGAAGGTGGTCGAGGACGACGGCTACGTCTATCCGGAGTCGGTGGTCTGCGGGTTCATGTGGGCCGCGGCCAAGGGCATGCGGGTGGTCAACAACAGCTTCCTGGTCGACCCGTGGGTGCTGACCTGCCGGGACCGCACTGGTCAGCGGGTCGTGCACGAGGCGGTCAGCCGCGCGGTGCGCTACTCGGTCGGCCGGGGCGTGCTCGCGGTGGCCGCGGTCGGCAACGACGCGGTGGACCTGGCCAACCCCGGTGCGACCGCGGCCAAGCTCGGACTGCCCGGCGGCCGGGTGGACAACCGGTGCGAGGCGCTGCCCGCGGAGTTGCGCGGCGTGGTCGCGGTGTCCTCGGTCGGCGCGGAGACGGTCAAGGCCAGCTACAGCTCCTACGGCCTGGGTGTGGCGCAACTCACCGCGCCCGGCGGTGACCACCGGCAGACCCCGCAGGGCGCGGAGAACGGCTGCGTGCTCTCCACGGTCCCGCACGGCGGCTACGGCTACCTGTGCGGCACCTCGATGGCGACCCCGCACGTGACCGGGGTGGCCGCGCTGCTGGCCTCCCGCTATCGCTCGGCGACCCCGGCGCAGCTGACCAGGCTGCTCGGCCAGCAGGCGGTCTCGCTGGCCTGCCCGGCCGACTACGACCTGAACTCCGACGGCGCGCAGGACGCCACCTGCAACGGCTACGCCGGTTACAACGGCTTCTACGGCCACGGCATGGTGGACGCGCTCGCCGCGGTGCGGGACTGACCCCCGAACGGCTCGATTTTCCGCGCGGCTCTGGGAAAACAGGGTGCATCGTGATCAACTGTGCCCGCTTTTCCACGCTCGCGAGGAGGTTCGGATGTCGAAGCTCGGCCGTCTGGGGGCGGCGACGCTGGCCGTGACGACCGGGGCGGTGCTGCTGGCCGCCGCACCGGCCGCGGGAGCCGCGCCGACCGGCACGCCGTGCGTCACCACCGGCACGTCGTACCAGTACGTGGTGGTGGGCAGTCCGCACACCAGGGAAGCCAAGGTGCGACAGGAGGTCACCGGCAACTGCGGGACCCTCGACCACTACTACCCGGAGATCGGCGTGGCGGTGGCCACCTCGGCGGACCCGTCCTTCGACCGGCGAGTCGGCCTGGACAAGGCCTACAGCGCGAAGAAGGCCAAGGACGCGCTGAGCGAAGGCCGCAGCCGGGTGGAGAAGCTGGAGACCCTGCGCTCCACCGTGGCCGCTGATGAGGACTTGTCAGCGCAGTCCTGGGACATGCGCGCGATCAAGGCCGACCGGGCCAACAAGATCAACCCCGGCTCGCGGGACGTGGTGGTCGGCGTGCTCGACTCCGGCGTCGACCCGAAGCACCCCGACCTGGTCAAGGCGCTGGACCCGAAGCTGTCCGCGGGCTGTGAGACCGGCAGGCCGGTCAACGAGGTCGAGGCCTGGTCGCCGCTGGGCTCCGCGCACGGCACGCACGTGGCCGGCACCATCGCCGCGGCTGACGACGGCAAGGGCATCACCGGCGTAGCGCCCGGCGTGCGGATCGCCTCGGTCCGGGTGATCAACGACGAGGGCATGATCTACCCGGAGTCCGCGGTCTGCGGGTTCATGTGGTCGGCGGCGAAGAAGTTCACCCTGACCAACAACAGCTGGTTCGCCGACCCGTTCTTCTTCTGGTGCCAGGACAAGCCGGGCGAGCAGGTCGGCTTCGAGGCCATCCGCCGCGCGGTCGCCCACGCGCACCGCGCGCAGGTCCTCACCGTCGCGGCCGCGGGCAACTTCGCGCTGGACCTGACCGACCCGACCTCCGACCCGGCCGCCGAGCACCCGGTGAACCGCAAGTGCAAGCTGCTGCCCGGTGGCCTGCCCGGTGTGGTGTCGGTGTCCTCCACCGGCTACGACGGCGCGCTGTCCAGCTTCAGCGACTACGGCCGCGGCGCGATCACGGTGAGCGCGCCCGGCGGTGACTTCTCCCCCGAGCCGCCGCCCGGCCAGGGCCCCGGCTGCCCGCTGTCCACGGTGCCCGGTGGTCAGTACGGGTCGATGTGCGGCACCTCGATGGCCTCCCCGCACGCGGCGGGCGTGGCCGCGCTCCTCGCCTCCGGGCTGCCCTGGCGGTCCGCGGACCACCTGCGGTTCCTGCTGGCCGCCGAGGCCGACCCGAAGCCGTGCCCGAGCGGCGACCAGCGCTGCACCGGCTCCCGCTTGAACAACTCGTTCTTCGGGTCCGGGCAGGTCAACGCGCTGCGCGCGGTCCGCTGAGCCATCCGGCCGCTGCGCCGGTCGGTCTCCGCCTTCTAGGTTCCTTCTCCGGAAGAGTCACCTAGTTGGGGAGGCAGTGTGTCGGCTACACGTCGATGGACCACCGCGTTGGCGGCGACGGCCTTGATCGGCGGCGCGCTGGGGGCGACCCCGGCCGCCGCCGATCCGGCCGGAGCGCCCTGTGACCCCAGCGGCACCAGCTACCGGCATGTCGTGCTGTTCACCCCTGGCACGCCGGAGTGGGCGGCGGCCAGGGAGATCACCCGGAAGTGCGGCAGCACGGACGCCTACTACCGGGAGATCGGCGTCGCGGTGGCCACCTCGGCCGACCCGAGCTTCGAGTCCCGGTTCACCCTGGAGCGCGCCTACAGCGCCGAAAAGGCCGCCAAGAGCATCGCCGCGCGCTCCCGGATGGTGGAGACCACCGCGGAGGTCGGCGCCCGCGGCGCGGCCGAGGACCTCTCGCCGCGGTCCTGGGACATGCGCCAGATCAAGGCCGACGAGGCCAACAAGATCAACCCGGGTTCCCGGCGGGTCGTGGTCGGCGTGCTCGACTCCGGCGTGGACGCCGACCACCCCGATCTGAAGGCCGCGGTCGACCCCGCGCTCTCCGCGGGCTGCACCACCGGCCGCGCGGACCAGGACAAGCCCGCCTGGATGCCGAGCAACTCCTCGCACGGCACGCACGTGGCGGGCACCATCGCCGCGGCCAAGGACGGGCAGGGCATCACCGGCGTCGCGCCCGGTGTGCGGCTGGCCTCGGTGAAGGTGGTCAACGACGACGGGATGATCTACCCGGAGTCCGCGGTGTGCGGGTTCATGTGGGCGGGCGCCAAGGGCTTCGAGGTCACCAACAGCAGCTGGTTCATGGACCCGTGGATGTTCTGGTGCAAGGACGTGGCGGGTGAGAAGGTCGGACACGAGGCGGTCCGGCGCGCGATCGCGTACTCGGTGCGCAAGGGCTCGCTGCACGTGGCCGCGGTCGGCAACAGCGCGGTCGACCTGGCCAACACCACCAAGGACCCGGCCAAGCCGCACCCGGTGAACGAGAACTGCGACGAGGCGCCCGCCGAGTTCGCCGGGGTGGTCGGGGTTTCGGCCACCGGGTACGCGAAGAAGCTCTCCGGCTACTCCAGCTACGGCAAGGGCGTGGTGGACGTGACCGCGCCGGGTGGCGACGGCGCGCAGCCGCCGCCCGCCGGCGAGGGCTCGGGCTGCCCGCTGTCCACGCTGCCGGGCGGCCGCTACGGCACCGCCTGCGGCACCTCGATGGCCTCGCCACACGCGGCCGGCGTGGCCGCGCTGCTGGCCTCGAAGTACCGGGGCGCGCCGCCGCAGGCGCTGGCCTGGCTGCTGGGGCACCAGGCGGACGAGCTGCCCTGCCCGGCCGGTGACGCCCGGTGCACCGGTGCGGCCAGGGACAACGCGTTCTTCGGCAAGGGTCTGGTGAACGCGCTCAAGGCAGTCAGCTGAGCATGACGAAGGCCCCGGTTTCCCTTGTCGGACAAGGGAAACCGGGGCCTTCGTATTGGCTCAGCCCTGGCTGAACGCCGGGTTGCGCACGGGGCTGCCGGTGCCGACCGGGGTGATCGGCAGCAGCACCTTGCCGGTCGGGCCGACCTGGATGTCGGTGTTCATCGCCGGGCACACGCCGCAGTCGAAGCACGGGGTCCAGCGGCAGTCGTCCTGCTCACGCTCATCCAGCGCGTCCTGCCAGTCCGACCACAGCCATTCCTTGTCCAGGCCCGAGTCGAGGTGGTCCCAGGGCAGGACCTCCAGCTCCTCGCGTTCCCTGGTGGTGTACCAGGCCAGGTCGAGGCCCACCTGTTCCAGCTCGACCTTGGCGGCCTCCACCCAGCGGTCGTAGGAGAAGTGCTCGCCCCAGCCGTCGAACTGGCCGCCCTCGCGCCACACCCGCTCGATCACCCGGCCCAGCCTGCGGTCACCCCGGGAGAGCAGTCCCTCGATCAGCGCGGGCTTGCCGTCGTGGTAGCGCATGCCGATGTTGCGGCCGATCGAGCGGTCGGTGTTGATCTCGTCGCGGAGCTTGCGCAGCCGGTTGTCCACGGTGTCCGGATCGCACTGCGCGGCCCACTGGAACGGGGTGTGCGGCTTCGGCACGAACCCCCCGATGGAGATCGTGCAGCGGATGTCCTTGCGCCCGGAGGCCACCCGCCCGGCCTTGATGACCTCCTTGGCCATCCGGGCGATCTGCAGCACGTCCTCGTCGGTCTCGGTGGGCAGGCCGCACATGAAGTACAGCTTCACCTGCCGCCAGCCGTTGGCGTAGGCGGTGCTGACGGTGCGGATGAGGTCTTCCTCCGACACCATCTTGTTGATCACCTTGCGCAGCCGCTCGCTGCCGCCCTCCGGAGCGAAGGTGAGCCCGGAGCGGCGGCCGTTGCGGGAGAGCTCGTTGGCCAGGTCGACGTTGAAGGCGTCCACCCTGGTGCTGGGCAGGCTCAGCCCGGTCTTGGTGCCCTCGTAGCGGTCCGCGAGGCCCTTGGTGACCTCGGCGATCTCCGAGTGGTCCGCGCTGGACAGCGACAGCAGGCCGACCTCTTCGAAGCCGGTGTTGGCCAGTCCGCGCTGCACCATCGCGCCGATGCCCTCGATGGAGCGTTCTCGCACCGGGCGGGTGATCATGCCGGCCTGGCAGAACCGGCAGCCGCGGGTGCAGCCGCGGAAGATCTCCACGCTCATCCGCTCGTGCACGCTCTCGGCCAGCGGGACCAGCGGCTGCTTCGGGTACGGCCACTCGTCGAGCTCCATCGTGGTCCGCTTGAACACCCGGTAGGGCACCCGGTCGCGGTTGGGCACCACGCGCTGGATCCGGCCGTCCGGCAGGTACTCCACGTCGTAGAACCGCGGGATGTACACCCCGCCGGTCTCGGCGAGCCTGGTCAGCACCTCGTCCCGGCCGCCGGGGCAGCCCTCGGCCTTCCAGGCGCGGATGATGTCGGTGACCTCGAGCACCGCCTCCTCGCCGTCGCCGAGCACGGCGGCGTCCAGGAAGTCGGCGATCGGCTCCGGGTTGAACGCCGCGTGCCCGCCGGCCAGCACGATCGGGTGGTCCTCGGTGCGGTCCTTCGCGTGGATCGGGATCCCGGCCAGGTCCAGCGCGTTGAGCAGGTTGGTGTAGCCCAGCTCGGTGGCGAAGCTGACCCCGAGCACGTCGAAGGCGCCGACCGGCCGGTGCCCGTCCACGGTGAACTGCGGCACGCCGTTCTCGCGCATCAGCTTCGCCAGGTCGGGCCAGATGGCGTAGGTGCGCTCGGCGAGCACGTCAGGCTGCTCGTTGAGGATCTCGTAGAGGATCATGATGCCCTGGTTGGGCAGGCCGACCTCGTAGGCGTCCGGGTACATCAGGCACCACCGGACCACAGCCTCTTCCCAGGGCTTGACGGTGGCGTTCAGCTCCCCGCCGACGTACTGGACGGGCTTGGACACCTGCGGAAGCAGCGGTTCAAGCTGGGGGAAGACAGACTGCACACTCACGCGACCAGGGTAACGCCCATTGGCCCGTGCCTCCGCCCGGCCAATCCCAAGATCGCTACTTGTCCACAAGTGACCAGTTGTCCACAGCCCGGCCGACACCCGCTGGCCCCACCCGCCACCACCCCGCCAAGCTGCCCTCATGCCCACCGCCACCACCCCGAACAGCCTCCTCCCCCGCACCCTGGACCTCCCCGGCCTCCGCGCCGGAGGCCAACCACACCGGTGCCACCAGGACGCCCGCCCGACGCCCCGCCTGCGCGCCCGCGCGGCTCTGCTGGCCACCGGCACCAGGGCCGCGGTGGCCAGCCACCACACCGCCGCCCGGCTGCACGGCCTCGCCCTGCCCTCGACCGAGGGCCCGGAGCACGTCACCGTCCCCCGCACCTACCGCTACCTGCGAAGACACGATCTGCGCTCGCACACCAGCGCCCTACCGGCCCACCACGTCACCAGGATCAACGGGCTGCCCTGCACCACCGTGCCCAGAACAGTCCTGGACCTGGCCCGCGCACTCCCCCGGTTACCCGCCATCTGGCTGATCGAGGACGCCCTGCACCGCCGCCTGGTCACCCGCCCCGACCTGGAGACCTGCCTGGCCGAGCTGCCGCGCGCCCCCGGTGACCGCGACCTGCGCGCCCACCTGGCCGCCGCCACCGGCACGACGGGCACGTTCCTCCAGTGCGCGGCCAGGATCGCCCTCGCCGACGCGGACCTACCCCCGTTCACCCCGAGCTACGACCTGGTCGCCGACGGCGTCACCCTGTGCACGGCCGACGGCGCCTACCCGGAGCAGCGGCTGGCCCTGGAGTTCCAGGACCCGGCCCGCGCCCCGCACTGGCGCTGGCTACCCCTGGGCTGGCGCCTCAAGACGTTCACCTGGCGCGACCTGGTGCACGAGCCCGCCCGCTTCACCACCGCGGTCAGCGAGTGCCTGAGCGCCCACCAGGAGCCGGACTGAGCTCACCGCAGCAGCAGCTTGTCCAGCCGCCGGGTGGTCACCCACATGCCCACCGCCGCGATCACCAGGAAGTACCCGAGGTGGCCCAGCATGCCGATGCCGACGTGCCCCGTGGTGAGCCCGCGCATCAGCTCCACCGCGCGGTAGAGCGGCAGCCAGTCCACGATCCACTGGAGCGGCCGGGGGTAGACCGACAGCGGGTAGAAGGTGCTGCAGAACAGGAACATCGGCAGGATCGCCAGCTGCACCAGGTCGAAGTCCTGCCAGGACCGCATGAACGTGGTGCAGGCCATGCCGGCCGCGGCGAAGGCGAAGGCCACGAACAGGGCCACCGGCAGCGCCAGCAGCGCCCACGGCGAGGAGATGAGGTCCATGCCCAGCATCACCAGCAGGAACCCGGCGGAGTACAGCCCACCGCGGATCACCGCCCAGGTGATCTCCCCAACCGCCACGTCCAGCGGCCCGAGCGAGGTGGCCAGCACCGCGTCGTAGAGCTTGGCGTACTTGAGCTTGAAGAAGACGTTGTAGGTGGCGTCGTTGATGGCGCCGTTCATCGCCGAGGAGGCCAGCAACGCGGGCGCGAGGAACATCGCGTAGTCCATCGGCTGCCCGTCCGGCCCAGCCACCTGCCCCACCATGCTGCCAAAACCGACGCCCAGCGAGAGGAGGAAGAACAGTGGCTCCAGCACGCCCGACACCAGGTTGAGCCAGGACCGCCGGTTCACCAGCAGCGCCCGCTCGACCATCATCCGGCCCCGCCCGGCGTAAAGCCCCGCGGGCAGGATGCGCAACAACGGCCCAGCAGACCGCTCGGCCACCGAGTGCCCACCAGCCAAGCGCTCACCGACCAGCAGCCCCCCACCCGCCCGTTCACCACCCGCGCGACCACTGCCGCCCGACCGCGCGCCACTGGCCCGGGTGTCGCTGACCGCGTGGCCGCCCCCACTCGGCTGCACGCCACCGGTCTGGGTGCCGCCAACCGCGAGGCCACTCCCGCCCAACTGCTCGCCACCGGCCAAGGTGTCGCCAGTCGTATGGCCGCTCCCGTCCGACTGCGCGCCACCAGACTGGGCGTCGCCAGCCGTGCGGCTGCTTCCACGTGACCGCCCGCCACCAACCCGGGTGTCGCTGACCGAGTGGCCGCCCCCGCTCGACTGCACGCCACCGGCCTGGGCGTCACCGGTCACGCCACCACTCCCGCCCGACTGCTCGCCACCGGTCTGGGCGTCACTGGTAACGCGACTACTCCTGCGCGACTGCTCGCCACCGGCCAGGGTGTCGCCAGCCGCGAGGCCACTCCCACCCGACTGCTCGCCTCCAACCCGGGTGACGCCAGCCGCGTGGCCGCTCCCACTCGGCCGCACGCCACCGGTCTGGGCGTCGCCAGTCACGCCACTACTCCCGCCCAACTGCGCGCCACCGACTCGGGAGTCGGCAGCCGTCGGGCTGCTCCCACGTGACCGCTCGCCACCAGTCTGGGCGTCGCCAGCCGCGTGGCTACTTCCGCGCGACTGCTCGCCACCAACCCGGGTGTCGCTGGCCGCGTTGCCGCCAACGCTCGACTGCGTACCGCTGGCCTGGGCGTCGCCAGTCGCGGGGCCGCTCCCGCCCGACTGCGCACCACCCGACTGCGCGCCACCAGATTGGGCGTCGCTGGCCGTGTGGTGGTCCGCGATGCCGTCTGTTGTCCTGTCGTCGTTCGTCATGTCAGTTCGCCAGCCTTCGGCGGAAGTTGCGGGCGGCCAGCGCGGCGCCGCCGGCCAGCAGGGCGAGCAGATAGGCGGCGTGGCCCAGGGCGGGCCACAGCTCCAGGCCGCCGAGGACGGTGCCTCGGGCGAGTTCGGTGCCGTGCCAGAGCGGGGTGATCCAGGCGATTGGCTGGACCAGGTCGGGTAGGCGGTCCAGTGGGAAGAAGGTGCCTGCGAACAGGGTCATCGGCATCAGCACGAAACGGAAGATGTTGCCGAGGGACTGGCCCTCGTCGTCGACCGTGGCGACGTAGGCGACCAGTGGCGCCGCGAAGGCCATGCCGGCCAGCGTGGCGAACAGCAGGGAGAGCAGCACCAGGGGGCTGCGGACTCCGCCGAAGAAGGCGGCCACCACCAGGTAGATGCCGCCGGAGAGCAGCAGGCGGGCCGCTGTCCACAGCAGTTGTCCGCCGACGATCTGATAGGGGGTGATGGGTGAGGCGTTGATGCCCCAGTAGACCCGCTGCCACTTGAACGAGGACAGCACCGGGAAGGTCGACTCACCGGTGGCGTTCTGCACCGCGGCGACCACCAGCAGCGCGGGTGCCAGGTACTCCAGATAGGACACTCCGCTGGGCACCGACCCCGGCTTGACCTGGGAGCCGATGCCCAGCCCCAGGGCGAGCAGGAACAGCAGCGGCTGTCCGACGCTGGAGAAGAAGGTGGCTCGCCAGTTGCGCTTGTACCAGGTCCACTTTCCTTCCACCACAAGGAAAGCGGCCCGCCAAGCGCCGACCGGCCGTCCCGTGGCGCGACGGCGCGGGCGGGTGCCGGTCGGCTCTTCGGCCGGCTCGGTGGCCGGGTGCGCGGAGGCGGCGGGCGCTGGCTGTGCGGAGTCGTTCATCAGTCCACCAGCGTTCGGCCGGTGAGCCGGAGGAACACGTCCTCCAGCGAGCTGCGGCGGACCAGGCTGGACACCGGGCGGATGCCGCGTTCGACCGCGGCGGCCAGGGCCGTCTCGCCGTCGGCGGTGTAGAGCAGCAGGCGGTCGGGCAGGATCTCGACGCGCTCGGCCAGGTCGGCGACCGTGGGCGCGGCCTCGCTCTGGTGGCCTGGGGCGAAGCGGAGCTCGAGGACCTCGCGGGTGGAGTGCGCGGCGATCAGGTCGGCCGGGGAGCCCTCGGCGACGATGTGACCGTTGTCCATCACCACCAGGCGGTCGCAGAGCTGCTCGGCCTCGTCCATGTAGTGGGTGGTGATGATCAGGGTGACGCCTTGCTGCTTGAGCCGGAACAGCCGGTCCCACAACAGGTGCCGGGCCTGCGGGTCCAGGCCGGTGGTCGGCTCGTCGAGCAGCAGCAGTTCCGGGTCGTTGACCAGGGAGCGGGCGATGGTGAGTCGTCGCTTCATGCCGCCGGAGAGGGACTCCACCTCGGCGTCGGCGCGGTCGGTGAGCTTGGCGAAGTCCAGCAACTCGGTGGCCTTGTCCCGCACGTGCGCGCGGGAGAGGCCGAAGTAGCGGCCGTAGAGCTGGAGGTTCTGCCGGACGGTGAGCTCGTTGTCCAGGTTGTCCTGCTGCGGCACCACGCCGATGCGGGCGCGGATCCGGGGGCCTTCGAGGTCCGGGTCGAGGCCGAGCACGGACAGCTCGCCGCCACTGCGCGGGGACACGCAGGCGATCATCCGCATGGTGGAGGACTTGCCCGCGCCGTTGGGTCCGAGGAAGCCGAATGCCTCACCCGCGCCGACCTTCACGTCGATGCCGCGGACCGCCTCGAAGTCGCCGAAGCGTTTGCTGAGTCCGTTCGCCTCGACCAGCCAACCGTCGCCGTTCACGCAGGCGACGGTAACCGAGGGCACCGACAGAACAGAACGAGTTTTCCACCGGACACAGCAAGGGCGTCCTCGCTGACCTGCGAGGACGCCCTGCTGAGTGCTACCTGGCCCGGATCAGCCTGCGAGGTTGGGGAACCAGAGCTTGATCTCACGGGCGGCGGACTCCGGGGAGTCGGAGCCGTGCACGAGGTTGAACTGGGTCTCCAGGGCGAAGTCGCCGCGGATGGTGCCGGGGGTGGCCTTCTCGACCGGGTCGGTGCCACCGGCGAGCTGACGGAAGGCCGGGATGGCGCGGGTGCCCTCGACCACGGCGGCCACCAGCGGGCCGGAGGTGATGAAGTCGAGCAGGCTGCCGAAGAACGGCTTGCCGTCGTGCTCGGCGTAGTGCTGCTCGGCAACGCCGCGCTCGACGTTGCGCAGCTCCAGCGCGACCAGCTTCAGGCCCTTGCGCTCGATGCGGGAGATGACCTCGCCGACCAGGCCACGGGCAACGCCGTCGGGCTTGACCAGGACCAGGGTGCGCTCGCTCACGACGTACTTTCTCCTTGTTCGGGGTACCGGCGCGGTTCGGGGCACCGGCGGGGGATGCTCGCGCGCAGGGTACCTGGCGCGGCCCGTTCAGCCCCGCCCGCTCCCCCGCTTCGCGCTCCGGCGCAGCTGGATGATGCGCGCGTAGCCGGGCACCGCGACCAGCAGCACACCCAGGATCGCCGAGAGCAGCAGCGCCACGCCCAGCGGCAGGGTGCCCGTGATGCCGAAGTAGGAGATCTGCACGTCCTGGCCGTTCTCCAGGATGAACACCAGCAGCAGCAACAGCACCACGGCCGCCACCACGAACACCGTCCACAGCCCGCCGAGGCGGTTCCGCTTGGGCTCGGTGACGCCCTGCGCGCCGGGTTCCGTGACGGTCCGCTCGGTGGCGGCGCGCTCAGTGGCACGGCGGCGGGCCGCGCGGGGGTCGGCGACCGGGTCGGGGCGCTGGTGCTCGCCGGTGCGGTGACCGGGGCTTTCGGGGATGTGGGCTTCGCTCATCGTGGTGCCTGCCTTCCAGCGCGGGATCTCCCCAGGTACTTCGGCTACCCACAGCGAGGACTCGATTCACCAGTTGGGCGAAACAGCCCTCCGGTCAGCGCGTCAGCACCGCCACCGTCCGGCCCGGCACCCTGGCCTGGTCGCCGCTGACGCTGGTCTGCCGCACCACCGGATCCCCGCCACCGGCCTGGATCTCGTGCAGCCGCCAGCCGCCGCCGGCGGGCAGCGCGATCTCCCGTGCCGCCGGATCCGGGTTGACCATCACCAGCACGCCCCGCCGCGCCGGATCGAGGTCAGGGCCGACCCTGTCGTCCAGGTGCGCGACCACCACGCCCGGCGCGGACCTGGGGTCCGGGAAGGACAGCTTCTGCTGCACCAGGGCCTGCTCGGGCAGGGTGAACAGCGGGGAGGACTGGCGCAGGCGGAGCAGGTCCAGGGTGCGGTCCAGCGCGGTGCGGAGGTCCGCGGGGGCTGGTTTCAGGACCGGGTTGGCCAGCAGGGGTTTGGCGTAGGGCCACTTGTCGCGGTTGTCGTGCGCGGGTGGCAGGCCGGAGCCGAAGACCGAGCCGCGCAGGGCCGGGTCGTAGCGGTTGAACCAGTCGCCGGAGTCGTAGCTGTTGCGGTCCAAGGACTTCGAGCGCAGGAACTCGGTGCCCGCGTGCACCAGGGGCTGGCCCTGGCCGAGCAGGGCGGGGGCCAGCGCGACGGTCTGCATGCGCACGCGGTCGGCCATCGAGGTGCCGGGCGGCAGCTTGTAGGCCAGCGCGTCGTAGAGGGCCTCGTTGTCGTGCGCGTCCACGTAGGTGATCGACTCGGCGGGACCGGCGGTGTAGCCGGCGCGGGCGCCGTTGTAGCGGACGTCGCGACCGGTGACTTCCGCGCCGCTGGTGCCGCGGAAGCGGAAGTCGGCGGCGTTGCCGGCCAGGCCGAGTTTGACCAGGTCCGCGTAGTTGGTCAGCCGGGCCTGCTGTTCGGCCGGGGTGCCGTTGGCCGGGCTGCCGTTGGGATCGCCCGCCAGGCCGGAGCCCAGTCCCTGCACCCTGGGGTCGGCGTCGAACGGGCCGCCGCCGCGGACGCCGTCGCGCAGGCGGTCGTTGAAGGTGCCGACACCGGTGCCTGCCATGTTCGCCTGGGTGGCCTGCTCGAACCGGGCGTTGCCGCCGACCTCGCCGAAGTCCCAGCCCTCGCCGTAGATCCGGATGTTGCGCCCGTCCACTCCGTCGGCGGCCACGGTCAGCCGGTCCAGCGCGGCGCGCACCGCGAGGATGTTGGCCTTGGGGTGGTGGCCCATCAGGTCGAACCGGAAACCGTCCACTTTGTACAGTCGAGCCCAGCGCAGCACCGAGTCGACGACCAGCTTGCCCATCATGGCGTTCTCGGTGGCGGTGTTGGCGCAGCAGGTGGAGTTGGCCACCGAGCCGTCCTCGGTGAGCCGCTGGTAGTAGCCGGGCACCACCCGGTCCAGCACCGACTTCGGGTCGTTGCCGGCGGCCGCGGTGTGGTTGTAGACCACGTCGACCACCACCCGGTTCCCGTTGGCGTGCAAGGCCTGCACCATCTCCCGGTACTGCCGGGCGCGGGCCTGGCCGGACTGGGCGTCGGGGGTGGCGTAGGAGCCCTCCGGCACGTCGTAGTGCCACGGATCGTAGCCCCAGTTGAACCCGTCCTTGGCCGCGGTCTTGGCCACGCAGTCCTGCTGCTGCTCGGAGTCGGCGGGCAGGCTGGGCAGGTCGCAGGCGGGTTTCTGCTGGTCGGCGCGGCGTTCCGGGATGGTGGCGATGTCGAAGGTGGGCAGCAGGTGCACGGTGTCCATACCGGCCTCGGCCAGCGTGCGCAGGTGCCGCATGCCGGTGGAGTCGCGGTGGGTGAACGCCTTGTAGGTGCCGCGGTCCGCCTCGGGCACGCTGTTGTCGCCGATGGAGAAGTCGCGCACGTGCAGCTCGGTGATGGCGTGCCTGGCCGGGTTCGGGCCCAGGCCCTTGGCGACTTCGCGGTCCCAGCCGGGCGGGGCCGCGCGCAGGTCGGTGAGCTGGGAGTGGGTGGAGTCCACGGTCAGCGCGAGCGAGTACGGGTCGGTGACGACCGCGGTCTCCACCTTGCCGGTGCGCGGCTGCCAGGCGGTGACCTCGTACTGGTAGTAGCGGTCCAGCCAGTCGCCGGACCCGGTCCACGCGCCGGAGGCCGGATCACGTTGCAGGGCAACGGTCTGGCTCGGTTGCGCGGTCGCGGCGGGCGGGGTGCGGTCGAACAGGCGCAGCCGCGCCGACTTCGCGGTGGGCGCCCACAGCCGGACACCGACCGGCTGGGCCAGCGGGCCGTAGGTCAGCCCGGCCGCGGCCGGCGCGTAGTGCTCGTCGAGCACCCCGGCCAGCTGCACCCCGGTGGCGTGCCGGAGCGCGCCGCCGGCGTCCCGGTGCACCGCGACCACCTGCCCGCGCAGCGCGTCCCGCCCACTGTCCACATCGGATGCTCGCAGCCGGTACACCGGTTTTCCGCGCAGGTGCGGGAACTTCGCGGCCAGCTCCGCGGGCAGGCCGCCGGGATCGGGCGCGAGCCGCAGCACCCGGCCGCCCTGCACCTGCCCGGCCACCACCGCGATCCGCCCGTCCGGGTCGTGCCGCAGCTCGTAGCCGTCGGTGTCGGCGGGCGGCACGTCCCACACCACCCGGTCCTTGCTGACCCAGATCGCCTTGGCCTTGCTCAGATCCGCGTCCGCCGGGGCCGCGGCCGAGGGCGGCAGCACGTAGGAGACCGAACCGTCCGGCCGGGTGACCCCGCTGGCGTACCACACCTCGTGGCCGGTGGCGCCCAGCTGGATCCGCTGGTCCGGCCCCGGATCCTTGGTGTCGCCGCGGTGCAGCAGGTAGCTGAGCCCGGTGGCGCCCTCGGCCAGCGGCACCGACCAGGTCAACCCAAAACCGTCCCGCCGGTCGGGCCGCTGGGACTCGTTCCAGGAGGGGCTGGGCGTGGCCGAGCCACCCCAGTGGTACAGCGTCCAGTCCTGGTAGTCACCGGCCGGCCGGTGGTAGTGCAGCACGATCCGCCGCTCGGCCGCGGCGCGGCTGGCGTGCACGGCCTGATCCCCTTGCCGCAACCAGGCTTCCGCCCCGCGCGCGGGTTCGATCCGGCCGCTGACCTCGGTCGCGCCGTCCTTGAGCACGGTCAGCTCGACCGGCGCACCGGTGCCGTTGACCCGCACCGTGGCCCGCACGCCGTAGTCCTCCCGTGTCTCCAGGGGGATCTCGGTCGGCTGGTCCGCCGCGATGCCGCCGCCGAGCCGCAACCGCAGGCCGCCGTAGTCGCCGCCGGGCCGGTGGTAGCGGACCTCGACCGCGCCGGTGGCCGCGGCCTGGCCAGGGAACACCGGTGCCTGTCCCTGTTTCAGCCACACCTGCGGCGTGACCGAGGGATCGACGAAGCGATCACTCGCCACATCCTTCTCCTCGCCCTTGTGCACCAGGAAGCCGACCTGTTTCGCGCCCGGCTTGAGCCGCACCCAGGCGAAGCGGCCGTAGCCGGTCTCGCCCGCGAACGGCAGCGGCCGCTCCCACGCGGTGGGTTCGGCGACCTCGCCCCACACGTGCAGTCCCCAGCCGTCGTAGTCCCCGGCAGGCCGGTTGTAGTGCACCACCAGCCAGTCCGGACTCGGCTGCGCGCCGGTGCCACCGCCCGGCGCGGCGACCAGGGTCACCTCCGCGCCGTCCGCGCTCAACCGGCCCGCGGCGTCCTTGACCACGGTCCGCAGCTCGACCCGCGCCCCGGCCTTGGCGCCCGGCAGCGCGGCCAGGTCGGCGAAGACCCGGTACGGCGCGGCGTCGTCGGTGCCGAGCACGGTCCAGTCCCGCTGCCCCGTCACCCGCGCGGCGAAGGTGGCCTGCGCGTACGGCGCGGTCACGTGGTCCGCGCGCAGTTCGACCCGCTCGCGCAGCGCGGTGCCTGCCGGTGGCACCACCAGCGTGGGCTGGGCGGAAGCGTTGGCGGGCACCGGAATCCGGCCGGTCGAGCGCAGCACCAGCGCGGACAGCGGCGGCACGGTGACCCGCACCGCGCCGTCCGCCCCGCTGACCGGCGTGACCTGGCCGCCCCAGACCGCGCGGAAACCCAGTCCCGGCGCGGACACCGGCACCGTGACCTCGGCCGCGCCGGTACCGGCGTTGGCCACCACCACGTGCTCGACCTGGGTTTCCCGGTCGATCCGGCTGAAGGCCAGCACATCCCGCTCGGCCAGCCGCAGCACCTGGTTGCCCCGCCGCCACACCGGATCACCGTCCACAAAGGACGCCAGCTGGCCGAGGTGCCGGTACAGCGGGTGCTTCCGGTCGAAGTTGTCCGCCGCCGGAGTCGCGTCGGTGCCCACCTGGTCCTGGTCCCGCCACTCCGGCACCTTGCTGGGGAACATGTCCTGCCGCGCGTCCTTGTCCCCGCCGGTGCCCGCGAACCCCTGCTCGTCGCCGTAGTAGACCACCGGGTTGCCGCGCCAGAAGTACATCAGGCTGTGCGCCAGCCGCAGCCGGTCGAGGGCCTCCGGATCGGCCATGCCGGGCCGGTCCTGGCGCAGCATGCCCGCGATCCGGCCCATGTCGTGGTTGCCCAGGAAGGTGGGCAGCGAGGAGGCGTTGGAGTCGGCGTCGGTGTAGCGGTCGTCGGCCAGCAGCACCTGGGCCAGCCGGTCCGCACCCTGCCCGGCGGCGAAGGACCGCGCGCCGCCCTGGAACGGGAAGTCCAGCACCGACTGGAGTTTCCCGCCGGTGGTGTACTTCGAGGTGATCGCCGGGTCGCCGTCGTAGACCTCGCCGAAGACGAAGAAGTCCTTCTTACCCTTGCGCTGCGCGTACTCCTTGACCTTGGGTGCCAGCGCCTGCCAGAACTCCACGTTCACGTGCTTGACCGTGTCCACCCGGTAGCCGTCGATGTCCAGGGTGTCGATCCAGCTGGTGAAGATCTCGGTCATCCCGTCGACCACCCGCGGGTGCTCGGTCATCAGGTCGTCGAGCCCGTCGAAGTCGCCGTAGGTGGACGACTCTCCGGCGAAGGTGGAGTTGCCGCGGTTGTGGTAGAGCTTGACGTCGTTGAGCCACCTGGGTTTCTTCGCCCCGGCGTCCCCGCCGCGCAGCACCGGCTCGTACGGGAACGAGCGGCGCGCGTCCAGTCTGGGGAAGTCCTTGCCCCCGGCCAGCGCGGCCAGGTCGATGGGCCGCCCGTCCGCGTCCAGGTAGGGCTGGGCGCCGATGCCGCGGTAGTCGTGCTTGCCGCCCGCGTAGTCGATGACGTCGGCGGTGTGGTTGGCCACGATGTCGAAGAAGACCTTCATGCCGCGCGCGTGCGCGTCCCTGATCAGCGCGCGCATCTCGTGCAGGGTCCCGAAATGCGGGTCCAGCTCGGTGTAGTCGGTGGTCCAGTAGCCGTGGTACCCGGCGGAGGCGGTGCTGCCGCTGCCCTGCACCCAGCGGTTGCGGAACATCGGCGTCAGCCACACCGCGGTGGTGCCCATGCCGCGCAGGTAGTCCAGTTCTGACCGCAGCCCAGCCAGGTCGCCGCCGTGGTAGTAGCCCTTGTCCGCCGGGTCGAAGCCGTGCTTGGACCGGTCTCCTGAGCTGCCCGCGGTGTCGTTGCGGGAATCGCCGTTGGCGAAGCGGTCCGGCAGCAGGAAGTAGAACCGCTGCCCGGTCAGGTCGCCGCGCAGCGCGTCCCGGCCGAGCCGCCGGTCGCCCTCGCGCACGCCCGAGGGCAGATCCGCGACCGCGCCGATCGCCAGCGGGGCAGCCGGCGGCAGCGCGGTCGCGGTGCCGGTGAACGCGGGCAGCGCGGTCACCACCAGCGCCGCGCTCAGCAGGACTCCGACCGATCTCCGGCTGCGCCGCACGGCGACCTCCTAGTCGCAAGTTTTTGCAAACCCATACGGGCGGGTCGGCAGAAAACCACGCGGCTCCTGCGAAGGCAATACTCCATTTACCTGCAAGTATTTTCAGTCACCGGCACCCGGAGCAGCCGGGCCGCCCAGGGCGGCAGCCACCAGTTCCACCGGCCCAGCATGGCCACGGTGGCGGGCACCAGCACCGAACGGATCAGCGTGGCGTCGAGCAGGATGCCCAGCGCCACCCCGGAAGCGAAGATCGCCACGTCCAGCTCGCCCCCGGTGGCCATCGCGGCGAAGGAGCAGAACAGGATCAGCGCCGCGCTGGTGACCAGTCGCCCGGTCCGGCCAATCCCTTCCACCACAGCCCTTTCCGTATCACCGGTGCGGTCGTGTTCCTCACGCATCCTGGCGATCAGGAAGACCTCGTAGTCCATGGTCAGCCCGTACAGGAAGGCGAAGATGGTCACCGGCACGAAGGTCCCGATGGCCCCGTCCGGCCGCAGCCCGAGCAGCGCCTCGGTGCCCCAGCCCCACTGCCACAGCAGCACCATCGCGCCGAGCACCGCGCCGAGGGAGAGCAGGTTGAGCAGGATCGCCTTGAGCGGCAACAACAGCGAGCGGAACGCCCTGGCCAGCAGGACATAACTGAGCAACGCGAGCACGGCCAGCATCCACGGGAACGCGGTGTAGGTGACCCGCACGTAGTCCATCTGCTGCCGCACGTTGCCGCCGACCAGTGCTTCCGGCACCGCCGCCACCACCCGCTCGATGGTGGCCTCCCCCGCCGCCGAGCCCCCTTCCGCCACCGGCAACACGGTGAGCAACGCGGCCCCGTCCCGGTGCGCCGGCGCGGTCACCGCGTGCACGCCGGGCAGCCCGCCGAGGGTGGCGCGCACCGGTTCGGCGGCGGCGCCGGGCCGCAGGTACACGTCGAACGCGGTGAGCACCCCGGACGGAATCCCGTTGCGCTCCAACACGGTCAGCCCGTCCCGCCCCGGCCCCTCGGTGGCCAGGTGGTCGGTGGTCGGCACTCGCAGGTTGAGCTCCAGCGCGGCCGCGGACAGCGCGAGCAGCGCCCCGGCCGCCAGCACCGCGGCCACCCCCCGGAACCGGACCACCAGCCGAGCCCAGGAGAACCAGGCCCGGCCCTCCGCCCGCACCGGCCCTGGCCGCGCGCGGGCCAGCAGCAGCGGCAGCACGGTCAGCGACACCGCGGCGCTGGCCAGGGTCACCAGCATCCCGCCGACGCCGAGGCTGCGCAGCAACGGAATCGGCAGCACCACCATGGTGAGCAGCCCGATCGCCACCGCGCCCGCGCTGAACAGCACCGCGTGCCCGGCGGTGGCCATCGCGCGGTGCACCGCCTCCTCCCCGTCCACCCCCTTGGCGCGTTCCTCCCGCCAGCGGCTGACCAGGATCAGCGCGTAGTCGATGCCGATCCCGATGCCGAACAGCGGCAACATGATCAGCGTGGTCTCGTGGATCTCGATCACCAGGCTCGCGGCCAGCAAGCCGAGGAAGGACACCGGGATCGCGATCGCCGCGGTCAGCAACGGCACCAGGGCCAGCGCGGAGCGGAACACCCAGGCCAGCACCAGGATCGCGGCCCCGATGGTGATCAGCAGCTTGAGCGGCACGTTCAGCCCGCCGGTGTCCGCGCCGGTGGCCAGCGCGTCCAGCCCGGTGACCCGCAACTCGGACCCCTCGGGCAGGTGCGGGCGCATGGCGGCCTCGATGGCCGGTTCCAGCCCGGCGCCCTCGCCCAGCGCGCTGCCCGGCAGGCCGCCCTGTTCCACCGGGCCGCCGAAGACCAGGCCGAAGGTCATCCGCCGATCCGTGCCGACGAACCCGCGGTCCCCGGTGTCGGCGTAGGAGGCCACCCGCGCTCCGGTCGCGGCGGTCACCGCGCCGAACGCGCGGGCCAGTTCGGTGCGGGCGGAGTCGGCCGTGGCGCCCTCGGGCAGGGTCACCACCGGCACGACCGGGCGTTCGTAGCCGCCGGTGCCGAAGGTGGCGGTGATGCGTTGGTTGGCCTCGTAGCCGGGCAGTCCGGGGTAGGCGTTGCGTTCGGAGACCTGGGGCAGCAGCAGCGCGATCGCCGCGCCACCGGCGAGCAACAGGGTCAGGGTCAGCAGGCCGACGAGTCGTCGCCTGGCCAGCACCCAGCGCGAAAGAGCTTCCATGGCTCCAGGTCACCAGGCAGGTCTTCGGTGGCTCTGCGGTCGCGCTGAGAGTTCTCTGTCAATCGGGCGAACCGGGTGGCAGCACCGCCGCACTGCCACACACTGGGCTGGTGAGCCGACCGCCCATCCGCGTGCTCGTCGTCGAGGACGAGCGATATCTGGCCGACCTGGTGTCCATGGCGTTGCGCTACGACGGGTTCGAGACCGCCGTGGCCGGCACCGGGCGACAGGCGCGGGCGCTGACCACGAGCTTCGCGCCGGACCTGATCATCCTGGACGTGATGCTGCCGGACACCTCCGGCGTGGACTGGTGCCGGGCGCTGCGCCGGGACGGCCGGGACGTGCCGGTGGTGTTCCTGACCGCGAAGGACGCCACCGAGGACAAGATCACCGGCTTGACCGCGGGCGGCGACGACTACCTGACCAAGCCGTTCAGTCTCGCCGAGCTGACCGTGCGGGTGCGCACGGTGCTGCGCCGGGGCCGCATCCACGCGGCGGACACGTTGTCCCTGGCCGATCTGGAGCTGGACGAGGACGCGTACCTGGTGCGCAGGCACGGTGAGGTGGTCGACCTGACGCCGACGGAGTTCAAGCTGTTGCGCTACCTGTTGGTCAACGCGGGCCGGGTGCTGACCAAGCAGCAGATCCTGGACCACGTGTGGCAGTACGACTTCAACGGCGACGCCGCGGTGGTGCAGACCTACATCTCCTACCTGCGCCGCAAGATCGACCGCCACGAGCCGCAGCTGATCCACACCGTGCCGCGGATCGGCTACGTGCTGCGCCTGCCCCACGGCAGGTCCTGATGTCGCTGCGCAGACGGCTGGTGCTGACCGTGCTCGGCCTGCTGGTGATCGGGCTCGGCACCTCGGTCGGGGCGATCTTCGGCGCGTTGCAGGACTGGGCCGGTGACGCGCAGGACGACGTGCTTTCGGCCGTGGCCAAGGACTTCCGGGCCGAACTGCTCGCCAAGGGCGCCGCGCCCCGGCTGGTCGCGGACGGCCAACCGGGCACGGTGACCGGGTTGTGGCAAGCGGCGGCGGGGCGCGGCCAGGCGCCCTCGTTCTTCCAGCTCCGCGAGGCGCACGGCGCGGTCCGGGACACCGCGGCCTTCGGTGACCGGCCGGAACTGCCGGAGTCGTTGCCCGGCGGACTGTCGACCGTGCCCGGCTGGCTGGTGCACACCGAACGGCTGACTGAGCACGGACCGGTCCTGGTGGTGGCCATGCGGACCGCGGCCACCGACGAGCTGATCGACCGGGTGGCCAACGTGGCGATCATCTCCAGCCTGGTCGCGCTGGCCTTGCTGGCCTTGCTGTCCGCACCCGCCGTGCGCCGCGGGTTGCGGCCGCTGACCGCGATCTCGGCGACCGCCGCGGCCATCGGCTCCGGGGACCTGAGCAGGCGGGTGGCGGCCGCGGGCGAACGCACCGAGGTCGGGCGGCTCGGCACGGCGCTGAACGCGATGCTCGCCCAGCTGGAGACCGCCTTCGCCCAGCGCAGCGCCGCGGTGGAGCGGCTGCGGCGGTTCGTCGCGGATGCCTCGCACGAGCTGCGCACCCCGATCGCCACCATCCGGGGCTATGCCGAGCTGTTCCGGCGTGGGGCGGCCGGCAGGCCGGACGACTTGGCGCTGGTCATGCGGCGGATCGAGTCCGAGGCCGAGCGGATGGGCGTGCTGGTGGACGAGTTGCTGCTGCTGGCCCGGCTGGACCAGGGCCGTCCGCTGGAGCGGGAACCGGTGGAGCTGACCGCGCTGGCCGCGGACGCGGTCGCCGACGCGAACACCGCGCCCGGTCACGACTTCCGGCTCGACGCCGAGGGCCCGGTGACCGTGCTCGGCGACGCGGACCGGCTGCGGCAGGTGCTGGGCAACCTGCTGGACAACGTGCGCAGGCACACCCCGCCCGGCACGTCCGCGACCGTGCGGGTCACGGCCGGGGCCGGGCAGGCGGTGCTGACCGTCGCCGACACCGGCCCCGGGATCGGCGAATCGGCCAGGGCCAAGGTGTTCGAGCGGTTCTACCGCGGCGAGTCCGCCCGCGCCGAACACGGTGGCGCCGGACTCGGTTTGTCCATTGTGGACGCTGTGGTCACCGGGCACGGCGGATCGGTCAGCGTCCACAACGGACATTCCGGCGGAGTGGTGTTCCGGGTGTCCCTGCCGTTGGACTGAGCGCTCAGCCGCGTTCGGGCGCCAAGGTGGTGGACCACAGCGAGCGGGCATCCTGGTCGCGCAGGTGCACGGTCAGCCTGCCGCTCGGGCCGTCGATCTTGACCTGGCCGAAGTGCTGGAACCCGGCCATCGGCGAGGTGTTCGGCGCGGGCGGCGCGTTGACGAAGACCGCCCGGGGACCGAAGGTCGGGTCCAGCTTGTTGGGGCCGAACGCGCCCGCGTGCAGCGGCCCGGAGACGAACTCCCAGAACGGGTTGAACTCGGTGAAGGCGGCCCGTTCCGGCGCGTAGTGGTGCGCCGCGGTGTAGTGCACGTCCGCGGTCAGCCACACCACGTTGCGCACCCGGCGGCGGTGGATCTCCCGCAGCACCAGCGCGAGCTCGGCCTCCCGGCCCGCTGGCGCGCCCGGCTGCCCGTTGGCCACGCCCTCGATGTTCGCCCCGTCCGGCACGACCAGCCCGATCGGCAGGTCCGCGGCGATGATCTTCCAGGTGGCCCGGGACCGGTCCAGCTCCCTGGTCAGCCAGCGGGTCTGGGCCGCGCCGAGGATCGGCTCGAACGGCGCGGTGCCCGGGGTGTTGGCGCCCTTGTAGGTGCGCATGTCCAGCACGAAGACGTCCAGGTGCGGACCGTAGGAGATCTTGCGGTAGACCCGGCCGTCCACCGCGTCCGCCTTGCGCACCGGCAGCCACTCGTGGAAGGCCTGGAAGGCGCGCTGGGCCAGCACGTCCACCCGCTTCTCGGTGTAGCGGGCGTCGTCCAGGATCTCGCCGGGGTACCAGTTGTTGGTGACCTCGTGGTCGTCCCACTGGTTCAGCTGCGGGACCTGGGCGTTGAACCGGTGCACGTGCTCGTCGAGCAGGTTGTAGGCGAACTGGCCCCGGTACTCCGCCAGCGTCTCGGCGACCTTGGTCTTCTCCGGGGTGACCAGGTTGCGCCAGGTGCGGCCGTCGGGCAGCAGCACGGTCTCGCTGAGCGGGCCGTCGGAGTAGACGGTGTCGCCGCTGCACAGGAAGAAGTCCGGGCGCAGCGCGGCCATCCGGGAGTAGATGGTCATGCCGCCCAGGTCGGGGTTGATGCCCCAGCCCTGGCCGACGATGTCGCCGGACCACAGGAAGTTGACGTCCTGGCGGCTGCGCGGGGCGGTGCGGAAGGAACCGAGCACCGGCTCGCTGGCCGCGCGGCCGTCGAGCTCGCAGGCGGTCACCCGGACGTGGTAGTCCCGGCCCGCGGTGAGTCCGGCGACCCGGAGCTCGCCGGTGCCGTCGGTGGCCGGGGTGAGCGCGGGGCCCCAGAACTGCCGGGCGTGCCGGAAGCTCTCGTCCCTGGCAACCTCGACGCGCAGCCGGGACGGGCGGTCGGCGCGGGCCCAGACCACCGCGGAGTCCCCGTCGACCTCGCCGAACTGGATGCCGTGGCTGAGTCGGGGGCGGGCGCTGGGCACGAGCGGGGCGGCGGAGACAGTGGTGGGCAGCAGCAGGCCGGTGGCGATCGCCCCGGCGCCCGCCGCGCCGTAACGCAGCAGGGAGCGTCGGTTCAGTCCTGGGGTTTCGGGCACTCCCGGGTTGTAGTCGCCGAGTGCGGCCAGTGGTCAACGGACAGGCGGACAGCAGGTGAACCTGTCCTCCGACCGAATGAAGCCACGCAACCCGATTGGGCTCTTTTCCGTCTAGAGATGTGACGGGCTTGTCGGGGGCCCGGCGAGAAGGGGTTGCGCATGGAGAAACACATGACCGCCCTCCGTTTCCTGGTGGCCGCCGGCTGGTCCGGCACCCCACTGGGCGATGCACGCGATCCGGACGCCCTGCTGTACGTGCGCAGGCTCGGTGTCATCGCGGACGCGGTGCTGGTCCTCGGACCCGAGGAGGCCGAGGCGAAACGGATGATCGACGGCCGGGTGACCTGGCAGGTCAGCGGTTCGGTCGCGGAGGTCGTCGACGCGGTCCTGGAGCTGCCGCATCTACTAGTCGCCGGCTGACTGTGCAAGCCGGGGCTCCCCGGAACCGGGCACTTGTCCACAACCGGGGAGTTGTCCACAGCCAGCCACGCTCCCCCTGGTCCCACTCCAGTCGACTGTGTGAAGGTCCTGGAGTGGGACCCCGGCTGAGTCCCTGTTCCAGGTGACTAACCCTGAGCCGCCGCAGCAGCCAGGCTGCGGGCCAGTTCCCGCCGGAGCCAGAGGAGGTACGCCCAGATCAACGCGAAGATGACCCCGAGCACGCCGAGGGTGAACACGACGAAGCCGCCCGCGATCATCGCTGCCTGAAGCGCCACCGCGACCCACACTCCCCAGGGGAAGCGGATCAGCCCGGCGCACAGCAGCATCGCCACTGCCAGGCAGGTGACCAGGACCCCGCCGGTGGTGCCGATGCCGCCGCCGAGCTTGGCGATCACCGGTAGCGCCAGGGCCACCACGATCGCCTCCATGATCAAGGTGCCCATCATGATGCCGCGGAGGGCCTTGGCCGGGTTCTTCATCGGCTTGGGTGCGCCGTGGCTCATGGCCGAACCTTCCTGCTCACGCTGGGGCCTTTCCGAGCAGCGCGCGGGTCTCGCCCGCGGTGACCACGGAGCCGGTGACCACGACGCCGCCGCCGTAGACCGGCTCGTCCGGGTTGTCGGTCTCCTCGGCCAGGCGGATCGCGGCCTCCAGCGCGTCGGGCAGGTGTGCCTCGACCAGGATCCGGTCCTCGCCGAAGATCGGCATGGCCAGGACGGCCAGGTCGTCGACGTCCATGGCCCTCGGCGAGGAGTTCTGGGTCAGCACGATCTCGTGCGCGACGGGCTCCAGCTCGGTGAGGATGCCGGTGGCGTCCTTGTCGCCCATGACGCTGACCACCGCGACCAGCTTGCGGAAGCCGAACTCGGCCTCCAGCGCGGCGGCCAGTGCCTTGGCCCCGTGCGGGTTGTGCGCGGCGTCGACCAGCACGGTCGGCGCGGTGCGCAGGCGTTCCAGCCTGCCGGGTGAGGCGACGGTGGCGAAGGCCTCGCGGATGGTCTCGATGTCGAGCTGACGGTCCGGGCCCGCGC
This sequence comes from Crossiella sp. CA-258035, assembly GCF_030064675.1. Taxonomy (GTDB): domain Bacteria; phylum Actinomycetota; class Actinomycetes; order Mycobacteriales; family Pseudonocardiaceae; genus Crossiella. The sequence continues at coordinate 1,474,214 of NZ_CP116413.1, read as the reverse complement.
CGAAGAACGCCTCGACCGCGGCCAGGGCGAGCGCGGCGTTGTCGGCCTGGTGCGCGCCGTGCAGGGGCAGGAAGACGTCCTCGTAGACGCCGCCGAGTCCCTGCAGGCGCAGCAGCTGGCCGCCGACGGCGATCTCGCGCTGGAGCACGCCGAACTCCGCGCCCTGGCGGGCGATGACGGCGTCGGCCTCGGCCACCTGCCGGAGCACCTCGGTGGCGGCCTCGGGCTGCTGTTCGGCCATCACCACGGTGGCGCCGGGCTTGATGATCCCGGCCTTCTCCTTGGCGATGCCTGCCAGGTCACCGCCGAGGTAGTCGACGTGGTCGATGGCGATCGGGCAGATCACCGCGACCCTGCCGTCGGCGACGTTGGTGGCGTCCCAGCTACCGCCGAGGCCGACCTCGACCACGGCCACGTCCACCGGGGCGTCGGCGAAGGCGGCGAAGGCCATGCCGGTGAGCACCTCGAACTTGCTCATCGGCACCGGCTGGCGGCCGTCCACCAGGGACACGTACGGCTCGACGTCCCGGTAGACCTCGACGTAGCGGTCGGGGCCGATCGGGCCGCCGTCCACGCTGATCCGCTCGGTGGCGAGCTGGAGGTGCGGGCTGGTGTAGCGGCCGGTGCGCAGACCGATCCTGGTGAACAGGGCGTCGATCATGCGTGAGGTCGAGGTCTTGGCGTTGGTGCCCGCGATGTGCACGACCGGGTAGGAGCGCTGGGGGTCGCCGAGCAGCTCGGTCAGCAGGCGGATCCGGTCCAGCGAGGGCTCGATCTTCGTTTCCGGCCAGCGGGTGTCCAGCTCCGCCTCGACCGCGCGTAGTGCGGCCAGCGCCTGCACCGCGTCGGTCTGACTGTCTGTCACGTCGTCCGAGTCTACGTACCCGCCATTCAGGCCAGCGGCAGGCCCGGCGAGCTGAACACGGTCCGGTCGGCGCGCACCGCGAACACCGAGCAGCCCGGCTGCTCGGCCGCCCAGCCGATGCCCTCCTCGCCGAGGGCGAAGGCCGCGGTGGCGGTGGTGTCCGCGGTGGTGAGGTCGGCGGCGAGCACCGTCACACTCAGCAGCGGGCGGCGCGGCGGCAGGCCGGTGCGGCCGTCCACGATGTGCGCGCCGCGTTCGTAGGCGGCCGAGGTGGCCACCGCGGCGTCGCCGAGGGCGAGCACGCCGCAGAGCTGGCCGGCCTGGTCGGGGTGCCGGATGCCGACCCGCCAGCGCCGGCCGGGGGCGGGTTCGCCCGCGGTGACCACGTCGCCACCGGCGTTGAGGCAGAAGTCGCGGGCTCCTGACCGGCGCAGCAGCCGGGCGGCGCGGTGCACGGCCCAGCCCTTGACCACCGCGCACGGGTCCAGCGCCCGGCCGGGCAGCCAGGCGCGGAAGGCGCCGCCGGTGCGGTGCTGGTAGTCCACGCACACCTGGAGCACGTACCGCAGGTCCACGCTCAGCTCGTCCTCGGTCAGCTCGCCCCGGCCGAACCGGCTGACCTCGCTGTCCGGCCGGAACGGGCTGAACCGGGCGTCCACCTCGCGCAGCCAGTCGAACACCCGCCGCACCGGCTCCTCCCCGAGCCGCTCGTCCCGCAGGTTCACCGACACCGGCAGCCCCATCACCTGCTCCACCCTGCGCACCGCGCCGGTCACGCCCATCAGCGCCCCTTCGCGTCGATCGCGGCCCGGAGCGACCGCGCGTAGGCCTGGCTGGTTTGGGTGGCCCCGGAGACGGTGTCGATGTCGGCGCTCTGCGCGGTCAGCGCGGACTGCCGCAGCCGGGGCAGCGCGCCCTGGGTGCGGGTGCTGGTGGGCGCGCGCAGCGTGCGGACCTCGGTGATCCGGTCGCCGGTGAAGGTGACCTGGACCTGCACCGAACCGTAGTTGGTGGCCTCGGTCGAGCCGGTGGCGCTGGTGGTGGACTGGCCGGAGCCGCCGGGCGTGGTGGTCGCGCCGGGCGGCGGGGTGCCGGAGCCCGCCGCGCCGGGGTCAGCGCCACCGGGGTCGGCGAGCACGGCGGTGCTCTCGTGCGGGGTGGCCTCGAAGCGCCACAGCGGGATGAGTCCGGCGACGGTCAGCAGCAGGGCGGGGATTACCCGGCGCATGCGGAGTTCCTCTCAGGAGTGGGGTGGGTCAGCTGGCGAGGCTGAATCGCTCCGCGTGCACCTGGTCGCGGGGCAGGCCGAGCTCGCGCAGGCCGCGCAGCACCGCGTCGGTCATCGGCGGCGGGCCGCAGACGAACACGTCCCGGGAGCCGATGTCGGGCACCAGGGCGGCCAGGTTGGCCGCGCCGAGCAGCGGGCCGTGCTCGGTCTCCGTGTCGTTGGGGCCGGTGAGCAGGTGCAGGACCGCGCCGCGGGCCTGGGCCAGCTCGGCCAGCTCCCGGTACAGCACCGCGTCGCCCTGGGCGCGGACCCGGTACAGCACCACCACGTGGCCGGTCATGTCCTCCAGCAGCGCGCGCACCGGGGTGACGCCGACGCCACCGGCGACCAGCACCGCGTTCGGGGTGCGCTGGTGCAGCGTGGTGAACGCGCCGTAGGGACCCTCGGCGAAGACCCTGGTGCCGGGCTGGATGTGCCGCAGGCCCGCGCTGCCGGGGCCGAGGGCCTTGGCGGTCAGGCGCAGCGTGCGGCCGTCCGGCGCGGCGGAGAGCGAGAACGGGTTGGCCTGCCACCAGCGGTCCCTGGTCAGGAAGCGCCACAGGAAGAACTGGCCGGCGCGGGCGGGCAGGCGGTGCAGGTCGCGGCCGGTGAGGTAGACCGAGACCACGTTGTCCGACTCCGGCACCACCGCGGTCACCCGGAACTGGTGCCGCAGGTTGCGCCACAGCGGCAGCAGCAGCCTGCCCAGCACCACCGTGCCGAGCGCGACACCCCACAGCGTCCACCAGTAGCCGCGGGCGAAGGCCGAGCCGGCGAAGGTGCGCCCGGCCGCGATCTGGTGGCCGAAGGCCAGCACCACCGCGAGGTAGGTGTAGAGGTGGATGAAGTGCCAGGTCTCGTAGGCCAGCCTGCGCCGGGCCGCGCGCACCGACACCGCGCCGACCATGATGATCAGCAGCAGCGCCACGACCGCGCGCAGCACACCGTCCACAGTGGTCGCCAGCTCGGCGAACTGGGTGAGCAACGGCAGGTTCTCCCCCTGCGCGTAGCCGTAGGTGATGAACACCGCGTGCGCCAGCAGTGTCCACAACAGACCGAAGCCGGTCCACCGGTGCCAGGAGGTCAGCCGGTCCATGCCGATCCGCCGGTCCAGCCAGGGCAGCCTGGCCACCAGCAGCAGCTGGAAGGCCATGATCAGCGCGGCGTAGAGACCGGCGAGACGGCCGATGAGGACCAGCGCGTTGTCGCCGAACCCGGCGCTGGCGAACAACACCGCGACCACGGCCGCGTTCGCCGCCAGCAGCAGGTACAGACCGGTGCGGGCGAGCACCCTCGGCCGCACGGTCGGCGCCTGCGGGGCGGGCGCGGGGGCGTCAAGCGTTGTCACGGGTCTGCTCCTGCTTCGGCTCGGCTGGGGGTCGGCTCCGGTTGCGAGCCTGGTCGGCGAAGCTGTGTCCACGCTGTCCCGAAGCTGTCGACTTGCTGTCTCGTGCCCGCCGGGCCGCGCACGGCCTCGCCGCGGGGCGTGGACTGACGCACCATGGGCGGGTGAGCAACGACAACCAGGTCCGTCTGCTGGTGGTGGACGACGAGCCGCACATCGCCGACCTCGTGGCCACGGTGGCCCGGTACGAGGGCTGGCGGGCGGCGACGGCGGGCACCGGCGCGGAGGCGCTGCGGCAGGCGGCCGCGTTCAGCCCGGACATCGTGGTGCTCGACCTGATGCTGCCCGACCTGGACGGGTTCACCGTGCTGGACCGGCTGCGGGAAAGCGGTTCACTGGTCCCGGTGGTCTTCCTCACCGCCAAGGACGGCACCGCGGACCGGATCGTCGGCCTGACCCGCGGCGGCGACGACTACCTGGTCAAACCCTTCTCGGTGGAGGAGCTGATGGCCAGGCTGCGCGCGGTGCTCCGGCGCAGCACCGCCCAGGCCTGGACGCCGCAGGCGCGCTCGGTGCTCCAGGTCGCCGACCTGACCCTGGACGAGGACACCAGGGAGGTCCGCAGGGCAGGCAAGCTGGCCACCCTGACCCCCACCGAGTACGAGCTGCTGCGCTACCTGATGCGCCGCTCCCCCGCGGTGCTGACCAAGGCGCAGATCCTGGACCACGTCTGGGAGTACGACTTCGGCGGCCGCTCCAACGTGGTCGAGCTGGTCATCTCACACCTGCGCCGCAAGGTCGACAACGGCCACGAGCCGCTGATCCACACCATGCGCGGCGTCGGCTACGCCCTGCGCCAGGCCGTCCAGTGAACCTGTGGGGCCGTTGGCGGACGGCCTGGCGGCGCACCCGGCTGGGCACTCGGCTCTCCCTGGCGCTGGGCGCGCTGTCGCTGGTGGTCTTCGCCGTGGTGGGCACCGTGATGGTGACCAGCATGGAGGAGTACCTGGCGAGCAAGCTCGACGAGCAGATGAAGAAGAGCCAGGTCGAGCAGACCGCGGCCTGGCGGGACAAGGGCGCGCCGCAGCCGCCGTGGTCCTGGCAGTCGGTGCTCTTCGACATGCGCGGCGGCAAACCACAGCCGGTCTCGGCCACCAACGGCACCACCCAGCAGGACATCGACAAGCTGGCCAAGGTCGCCCAGGAGGTGCACGGCCAGGACGAGGACATCTACAAAACCCTGAACCTGTACGGGAAACAGGGCTCCTACCGGGTGCGCGCCTGCACCATCACCAACACCCAGGTGCTGGTCAGCGCGGCGCCGAGGGACGACCTGGACAACACGGTCAACTGGTTCATCACGGTGTGCGTGGCCATGTTCCTGGTGGCGCTGCTGGTGCTGGTGGTCTCCGGCCGCCTGGTGCTGCGCAGGGGCCTGCGCCCGCTGGCGCAGATGGCGGGCACCGCGCACGACATCCGCTCGCACGACCTCACCGACTCCGCCCAGCTCCCGGTGCGCGCCACCGGCGACGGCGGTGGCGGGGTGGAGGTGGAGGAGCTGCGCAGCGCGTTCAACCTGATGCTGGAGCACATCGACTCCTCACTGGCCGCCCGCACCGCCGCCGAGCAGCGGCTGCGCCGGTTCGTCGCGGACGCCTCGCACGAGCTGCGCACCCCGCTGACCTCCATCCGCGGCTACGCCGACCTGTTCAAGTACGCCGCGGCAAACGAGCCAGCCGAGCGCGACCGGCACCTGGCCCGCATCCGCGAGGAGGCGGGCAGGATGACGCTCCTGCTGGACGACCTGCTGCTGCTGGCCCGCCTGGACGCCGCCGAGGTCGAGGAACCCCTGCGCCCGGAGGACATCGACCTGGTCGCACTGGCCAACGCCGCCGCCGACGCCTTCCGCGCCGCCCGCCCCTGCCACCCGCTGACCGTGGTGCTGGCCCAGGACCGCCTGGCCCTGCGCGCCGACCCGATGCGCCTGCGCCAGGTCCTGGACAACCTGCTGACCAACACCGCCGCGCACACCCCACCCGGCACCGAGGTCGAGCTCGCGGTCTGGGCCGCCGACGGCCACGCCCTGGTCCGGATCACCGACAACGGCCCCGGCATCCCGGCCGCCGACCAGGAACGCGTCTTCGACCGCTTCTACCGGGTGGACGACTCCCGCTCCCGCGACAAGGGCGGCAGCGGCCTCGGCCTGGCCGTGGTCCGGTCCCTGGTGACCGCGCACGGCGGCACGGTCGAGCTGACCAGCGAACCGGGCCGCACCACGTTCCTGCTCCGCTTCCCGCTGAGCCGCACACCCCGTGCTGACCACTGAGCGAACTCGAACGTGTACTCGAAGCTACTGTAAGCTCTACTGTCAACTTGCAAGTTGACAGTAGAGAGCAGGGTTTCGAGTTCGTGGACACGCGGGACCTGATCTCGGCAATCGACCGGCTGCGCCGGCTCGGTGGCGAGCCGGCCGAGGTCGAGGTGAAGTCGGCGGCGGGCGGCCTGCCCAAGAGCCTCCTGCCCACCCTGTCCGCGTTCGCCAACACCAACGGCGGGCTGGTCGTCCTCGGCCTCGACGAGCAGCGGAACTTCGCACCGGTCCCGCTGGCCACGCCGGCCAAGCTGCGCGATGACCTGGTCTCCCAGGCCTGCACCGACCTGGAACCGGCGCTGCGCCCCGCCACCGACATCCTCGAGTTCGAGGGCCACCTGCTGGTCGTCGCCGAGATCAGCCCGCTGCCCTCGGCGCTCCGCCCGTGCTACATCAGCGCGAAGGGCATCGGCACCGGCTCCTACGTCCGGGTCGGCGACGGTGACCGCCGGATGACCCAGGCGGAGATCGGCCTGGCCTTCGCCAACCGGGAACAGCCCGTGTTCGACCGGGAACCGGTCAGTCAGGCAACGCTCGACGACCTGGACCGCACCGAGCTGCTGCGCACCATCGAGCGGGTCAAACAGACCTCCCGGGCCTTCGCCGACACCGACGAACTGACCACCCTGGAGCGGTTGCGAGTACTCGTCCGCGACGATCGGGACGCGCTCGTCCCCTCCCTGGGCGGCCTGCTGACCTTCGGCCGGTACCCGCAGCAGTTCTTCCCGCAGCTGACCGTCTCGGTGGTGGCGCACCCGGACCAGGAGCCCACCGAAGCTGGGCCGCGGTTCGCCGACAACCCGGTCATCCGGGGCGCCATCCCGGATCTGGTCGCCGACGTCATCTCGGTGATCGCCAGGAACACCCGCACCCGAGGATTCATCACCTCGGGCGGCCGCCGGGAACAACGTGACTACCCGCTCACCGCCGTCCGCGAGGCGGTGGTCAACGCGCTGCTGCACCGGGACTACAGCCCCATCACCCGCGGCACCCAGGTGCAGCTCGACCTGTACCCCGACCGCCTGGAGGTCCGCAGCCCCGGTGGCCTGTACGGGCCGGTGGTCCTGGGCGAGCTGGGGCTGGAGGGAGTTTCCTCTTCCCGCAACGGGTTCCTGGCCTCGCTGCTGACCGATGTGTTCCTGCCGGGCAGCGATCGGCTGGTCGCGGAGAACCGCGCCTCGGGGATTCCGGCCATGATCCGCGAGCTGCGGCACTCCGGCATGGACGCGCCGGTGTTCCGCAACTTCCCCAACCGGTTCGAGGTCGAGTTCAGGCGCGCGAGGCAGCCTCGCCGGAGCACCGACGGTGGCGGCAGGGCGAGGAGCGCCGTCGCGGCCGCCCTCCGCGAGCTCGGCTCGGCGCGGAGCAGCGACCTGGTCAAGGCCACCGGGTTCTCCCGGCCCACGGTCGCCGACAAGCTCAACGAGCTGATCGGCGCGGGTCAGGTGGAGGTGCGCGGCTCGCTCAAGAGCCCGCGGCGCACCTACTACTGGCTCGAGGCCCCCGGCGCGCGCGGCGTGGCCGGGCCCAGATCCGAGAGCTGATATCCGTCGGGATAGGCCTTCATCTGTCCGCCGGGCGTGAACGAGTTGCTGCTGCGCGGTTTCAGGAACCGCTGCACCACCGCGCGCAGCCGGAAGCCCAGCTTCACCGCGGTGCGCAGCGCCCACGGCGTCCTCGGCACGCCGAGGGCCCGGCGCAGGGGTTCGTCGTCGATGACGTCGAGCAGGGCCAGGCCGAGCAGGCGGCCGAGGGGGCGGGCGCGGGGTGGGAAGCGGTCGGCGATGAGCTGCTGGGAGGCGCGCAGCAGGCGGGTGTTGGCCGGGGTGTGCGCGAAGTGCTCGCGTTCGTAGGTGTCGAACCAGTGCTCGTACTTCGCCCAGCTGTCCGGGATGTCCCTGATGCCCATGCGGGCGCCCAGCTCGCGGTAGAAGTGGTAGGCGGCGATGCGTTCGGCCTCGACCGGGCGGCGCCAGCCGTAGCGGTCCAGCCAGCGGAAGGGCACGAACATGAAGGTGCCCAGCACGTACAGGTAGTCGTCGTTGCTGATGGTCCACGGGCGGTGCGCGCCGTTGGTGACCCGCAGCGCGGCGCGGGCGCGGGGGTGGTCGAAGCCGTGCTCGACCATCTCGAAGATCAGCAGGCCGGTGTCCTCGGCGCGTTTGACCGGGTCGTGCTCGATGTGGCCGGTGTGCGCGAGCAGGCCGGAGATCGAGGGCACCGCGTAGGTGCGGTAGAAGGCCAGCTGCAGGGCGATGCTGACGTCGAAGGTGAACTCGTACAGCGCGGTCAGCCGGTAGATCTCGGCGTAGTCGCGTTCGGGGTCCAGCTCCTGGATGCGCGCCAGGTGCACGAGTCGTCGCTTCATCGTCCGGCTTTCTCCCGTGCGCTGGTGGTCTCGGCGAGCACCTGCCGGACCACGGGGTCCCGGCCGAACGCGCGGGTGATCGCGCGCCACCGGTCCACCAGGTCGGCCAGGTCCTCCGCGCCCGCGGCGCTGCCCAGGGGATTGTCCGTCACCTCCGGCAGGCCCAGTTCGCGGCGGCGCAGCGCGACCGCGTACCCGGCGGCCGCGGTCAGCGCGGGCAGGGCTTCCTCGGGCAGGCCCCGCGCCCGGCCCAGCTCCCCGGCGCGGGCCGGCACCTCGGGCGGGATGGCCGAGCGGAGCTGCTTGCCGCCGTCCTCCAGCTCGATCAGCCTGCGGTAGAGCCTGCGCCGGCCGTGCCGCAGCTCGCGCAGGTCGGCCCAGCGGGACCGCGGCGGGTCCAGGGTGATCTCCGGCAGCACCGCGGCGAAGCGCGCCCACAGCGGGTAGAGCGCGTGGTGCGCGCGCAGGAACCGCCACCAGGCCGCGGTCGCGCTCATCAGCCGGACCAGCGGCGCGCAGTGCCTGCGCAGCCACCTGGCCACCGTCTCGCCCAGCGCGCACGCGGTCACGCCCAGGGTGGCCAGCGCGCAGGCCGCGGGCATCAGCCAGCCCTCCACCGAGTCCGCGGTCCAGGCCGGGGTGACCCGGAGTAGCACCATGAGCTGGAAGGCCAGCTTGTGCGCGCAGAAGGCCAGCGTGAACACGTGCGCCGCGACCTGTAGCCGCAGCCCGGTGAACAGCCACCACAGGTCCCTGGCCTTGGTGGACCACTGCCAGGCCAGCCGCATCAGGTTCAGCGCCGCCCAGCCCAGGTACAGGCTGAAGGTGGCGAAGGCCAGCGCGGCCACCGGATCGCCCGGCCCACCGGCCTCGTTGCGACCGGCCGGGCCGTGCAGGAAGTCGCGGGCGCGCGGGGCCTCGGCGAAGAGCAGCAGCATCACCGAGGTGACCACCAGCAGCACCAGCGCCTGCCGCGCGGCCCGGCGAGCGGCCTCGGCGGGTTCCTCGATGGAGTACAGGAAGAACACCTGGATCAGGTACGCGGTGCCCAGCACCAGCACGTGCTGCACCGGCCAGGCCAGGTTGAAGCCCACCTGGTTGATCACCGGGTAGACCACCGGCAGCTGCACCGACAGCGCGAGCGCCAGCGCCAGGCAGCCCAGCAGCAGCGCGCGCACCGCGGGGTTGCCCGCGCGGCCGATCAGCTGGCGCAGCCTGGTCAGCACGGTGGCCAGGGTGGCCAGCACCACGGCCAGCACGAGTAGCCCGGTCGCGCTCACTGCTGGCCAGGCCCCAGGCCCTGCGCCAGGCGGTCGATCACCTGCGCCTCGTGCGGTGGCAGCCGCTTGGCCCTGCGGCCCAGCACCCGCCCGCCCTCGGCGTCGAGCAGCCGGGCGGAGAACTGGGTGGCGAAGCTCTCCGCCTCCCGCTCCTGGATGTCCTGGAACCCGGCCCGGCACAGCGCCTTGCCCAGCAGTTCCTCCCGCCGGGCCTCGTTGAAGTGCGGGAACAGCAGCCGCAGCATCGGCAGCCTGGGCTGGCCGCTGTCTCCGATGCTGCGGTGCTCCAGCACCAGGTGGCCGATCTCGTGCAGGATCGTGTTCTGCTGGTGCAGCGCCGAGGTGGTGTCGTCGTAGAAGACGTAGTCCGCGTCGAAGGCCGAGACCAGCAGCCCGTCGAACGGCGCGACCCGCCCGCCCAGCACCTGGCTCAGCGGCATCAGCTCGATCGGATGGCCGCGCGCCTGGCCCAGGTCCCGGCAGAACGCGCCGACCTCGAACGGGCGGGGCGGCGCCACCGAGGAGAACACCTGGTCCAGGGCGCGTTCCACCCTGGCGTGTGCTTCGGTCATGCGCTCGCCCCCTCACCGTCCAACAGGCTCGGGTGGCCAGCTAATCAGGCCGGGGGCAGAGAAGCCAACCGCGCGGTGATCCGTTCGATCTCGGCCTCGGCCGCCGCCTTGCGCTCGGTGATCTTCTCCACCACCGCGGCTGGCGCCTTGTCGGTGAACGCCGGGTTGTTCAGCTTGGCCACGCAGCCGGCGAGCTCCTTCTCGTTCACCGCGAGGTCCTTGGCCAGCCGCTTGCGCTCGGCCGCGACATCGATGGCGCCGGAGGTGTCCAGCTCGATGGTGACCGTGCCGGTGGGCAGGTTCAGCTCGAAGTCGGCCGAGGCGGTGAAGCCCTCGCCCGGCTCGTCCAGCTTCACCAGCGCGCGGACCGAGGCGGTCAGCGCGGTCAGCCCGGCCGCGTCCATCCCGGAGAGCCGGGTGGCCACCCGCTGACCGGGCTTGATGCCCTGGTCCGAGCGGAACCGGCGGATCTCGGTGACCAGCTGCTGCACGGCCGCGATCCGTTCCGCCGCAACGGGATCAGCCGTCGCGCCGGAGGGCTTCGGCCACTGCGCGACCACCAGCGACTCCGCACCGGTGAGCGCGGTCCACAGCGTCTCGGTCAGGTACGGGGAGACCGGGTGCAGCAGGCGCAGCACGACGTCGAGGACGTGGCCGAGCACCGCGCGGGTGGCCGCCGCCCGGTCGTCGCCCAGCTGGACCTTGGCCAGCTCCAGGTACCAGTCGCAGAACTCGTCCCAGACGAAGTGGTAGAGCGCCTCGGTGGACTTGGCGAACTGGTAGTCCTCCAGCAGACCGTCCACTTCGGACACCAGCGAGTCCAGCCGGTCCAGGATCCACCGGTCGGCGTCGGTGAGCGACTCCCGCGCGGGCACCGGCTCGGCGACCGTGGCGCCGTTCATCATGGCGAACCTGGTGGCGTTCCACAGCTTCGTGCCGAAGTTGCGGGAGCCGGCGACCCACTCCTCGCTGATCGGCACGTCGGTGCCGGGGTTGGCGCCGCGGGCCATGGTGAAGCGCAGCGCGTCGGTGCCGAAGCGGTCCATCCAGTCCAGCGGGTCGACCACGTTGCCGATGGTCTTGGACATCTTCTTGCCGTACTGGTCCCGGACCATGCCGTGCAGCGCGATGGTGTGGAACGGCGGCACGCCGTCCATCGCGTACAGGCCGAACATCATCATCCGGATGACCCAGAAGAACAGGATGTCGTAGCCGGTGACCAGCACGCTGGTCGGGTAGAACTTGGCCAGGTCGTCGGTCTGCTCCGGCCAGCCCAGCGTGGAGAACGGCCACAGCCCCGAGGAGAACCAGGTGTCCAGCACGTCCTCGTCCTGGCGCCAGCCCTCGCCGGCCGGCGGCTGCTCGTCAGGGACGAGGCAGATCTGCTCGCCGTCAGGGCCGTACCAGACCGGGATCCGGTGGCCCCACCACAGCTGCCGGGAGATGCACCAGTCGTGCAAGTTGTCGACCCAGTCGAAGTAGCGCTTGGCCATCTCCGGCGGGTTGATCGCGACCTTGCCCTCGCGGACCGCGTCGCCGGCGGCCTTGGCCAGCGGGCCGACCTTGACGAACCACTGGAGCGACAGGCGCGGCTCGATCGGCTCCTTGGACCGCGAGCTGTGCCCGACGCTGTGCAGGTACGGGCGCTTCTCCGCGACGATCCGGCCCTGCGCGCGCAGCGCCTCGCGGATGGCCACCCGCGCCTCGAACCGGTCCATGCCGTCGAACTCGGTGCCGCTGTTCGCGATCCGGCCCTGCTCGTCCATGATCGTCGGCATCGGCAGCTGGTGCCGCTTGCCGATCTCGAAGTCGTTCGGGTCGTGCGCCGGGGTCACCTTGACCGCGCCGGTGCCGAACTCCGGGTCGACGTGCTCATCGGCCACGACCGGGATCTTGCGCCCGGTCAGCGGCAGCTCGATCAGCGTGCCGATGAGGTGCTGGTACCGCTCGTCCGCCGGGTGCACCGCGACCGCGGTGTCGCCCAGCATGGTCTCCACCCTGGTGGTGGCGACCACGATCGAGGCGTCCCCGTCGCCGTAGCGCATGGAGACCAGCTCGCCCTCGACCTCCTCGTGGTCGACCTCGGCGTCGGAGAGCACCGAGCGCAGCACGGGCGACCAGTTGACCAGCCGCTCGGCCCGGTAGATCAGGCCCTCGTCGTAGAGCTTCTTGAAGATGGTCAGGACCGCGCGGTTGGACTTCTCGTCCATGGTGAAGCGGTCCCTGGTCCAGTCCACGCTGTCGCCGAGGCGGCGCATCTGGGCCAGGATCTTGCCGCCGTACTCGGCCTTCCACGCCCAGGTGCGCTCGATGAAGGCCTCCCGGCCCAGCTCCCGGCGGCTGGTGCCCTCGGCCGCGAGCTGCTTCTCCACCAGCGCGTGCACCGCGATGGAGGCGTGGTCCATGCCCGGCAGCCACAGCGTCTCGAAGCCCTGCATCCGCTTGCGCCGGATGATCAGGTCGATCAGCGTGTGCTCGAAGGCGTGCCCGATGTGCAGGCTGCCGGTGACGTTGGGCGGCGGGATGACGATGGTGAACGGGGGCTTGTCACTGCCCGCGTCGGGGGTGAAGTAGCCGCGCTCGACCCAGCGCTGGTACAGCTCGCCCTCTACCTCCGCCGGGGAGAACTGGGCGGGGAGATCGGTGCGGGCCTGCTGCGGAAGGGTCTCGGTCACAGTCGTCGATTCTACGGGGGCTGCGGAAACGGGATTCCCGCTGGTCGCACCGAGCCCCACCAGCGGCAAGGCTCGCTGGTGAGGGCCGGGCGCTGCTAACCTCGGCACGTTTTCACTCGAACGGGGGGTGACATGGGCGAGGACCCTCAGGTGCGCGCGACCAAGCGCCGTGCCTTCTGGCGTCGCAACGGCGGCCGTTTCCTGGGATTCGGCCTGGTCATCGCCCTGGGCGCGACCGGAGTCGTGCTGCAGCGCGCGGGCCTGCTGACCGGCCTGACCCCCGACGCCAGCGGCTCCTCCGCCACCAGCACCCCCAGGGTCAACCTGACCACCCCGTTCCTGGGCACCGAGGCCGGGCCGTGGCCCGACGGCGCGGCCGGGATCACCGTGCCGGAGACCGGCCCGCTCGGCAAGTACAGCGCGGCCCAGGTGAAGGCCTTCGGCGAGCGGGTGCGCCAGGTGCTGGTCACCGGCAGGCTGGACCGCAGGGTGATCGTGGAGGGGCAGACCGAGCACGTGTTCAAGTTGCTCGCGCCCGAGGCGCAGGAGCAGTACGACGAGCACCGGGAGAAGGAGAAGTTGCCCGCCGACGGGGGCTCGTACCTGTACACGCGGATCGCGCCCGGCTACAAGCTGCTCAAGGTCGAACCCAAGGTCAAGGGTGAGATGAAGCTGTTCGTGGACGGCAAGGGCAAGCTGACGGCCAGCACGAACTACGTGTTCGCCTTCGCCTTTGAGCCGGAGCAGGCGGAGAAGATCAGCGATCCGCACGAGATCATCGCGATCCAGCGGCGTGCGGGCGAGTGGACGCTGGAGGACAACCCGCAGATCCGCAAGAGCCAGCACGGGGTGTGGTGGGGCGAGAAGTTCGACGGGTACGACTACCTGATGAGCTGTGCGGAGTCGGAGAAGGAACTGCTGGCTCCTACTTATCGGGAGAAGCAGAAGCCGGGTGGGCCTACGGCCAAGCATGATCGGAAGCATTATTTTGATCCGAACAGCCCGATGGATGACGAGGACGGGTGCAAGTAGGGCTTCGGGGACGGAAGCCGCGCCGTGAGGTGCTCGCAAGCCGTAGCTGTCACATTGGCGTGCTCCGCACGCGGGATTTTTTCGCTCCTGAGTCGTGTGTTCGTGACCCCGACACACGCGAAGCAAGCTTCGGAGTGTCGGGGTCACGAACGCACGACGCGAAAAAATCAAACCCACCGCTGGGTCAAAAGGCCCGGCGTGTCGCTGGCGCGCCACGCCTCCCAACGCGGCAAGTTGTCGCCGGTAAGATGTTCGGAAAGCGTATTCCGCTGGTAGCCGCAAGGAGATGCCGTGATCGTTCCTGGGCTGGTCTCGGTGACCTTCCGGCAACTGGGTGTGCCCGAGGTGGTGCGGCTGGTGGAAGAAGCCGGGTTGTCAGCGATCGAGTGGGGTGGCGACGTCCATGTCCCGGCCGGTGATCTTGCCGCGGCCGAGGCCACCCGGAAGCTGACCGCTCAGGCTGGGCTGGCCGTGGCCGCTTACGGGTCCTACTACCGGGCTGGGCACAGCGATCCTGCCGAGCTGGCGCCGGTGGTGCGCACCGCGGCCGTGCTCGGCGCGCCGTTGATCCGGGTGTGGGCCGGGAAGCTCGGGTCGGCTGAGGCGAGTCCCGACGAGCGGGCGGCGACCGTGCACGCGTTGCGGCGGGCGGCCGAGGCCGCCGCGGAGGTGGGCATCCGGATCGCGGTGGAGTACCACCGGAACACCCTGACCGACACGCTGGCCTCGGCGACCGCGTTGTTCGCCGAGGTGGACCGGGCCGAGGTGGTGCCGTACTGGCAGCCGGCCGGTGGGCAGGACGTGGGTTCCGCGCTGACCGAGGTGCGGGCGCTGTTGCCGGAGCTGGTGACCGCGCACGTGTTCAGCTGGGGTCCAGGGGGTGGGAAGGACCGGCTGGCGCTGGCCGATCGGGAGGACCTGTGGCGACCGGTGCTGACCGAGCTCGCGGCGGACGGGCGGGACCGGTACGCGCTGGTGGAGTTCGTGCCGGGGGATTCTCCGGAGGTGTTCCGGCGGGACGCGGCGGTGCTGCGGGAATGGCTTGCTACTCCGGACGGGTGAAGTGCGAGCTACGCCCGATTGGTGGTTTGTGGGCACCCGAGCGCAGGATGGTGTCATGGCGCGTGAGGCACCCGAACACGATGTCGACGAGACCGGGCTGTCGGTCTCCCGGCCCAAGCAGTGGGCCGCCGGGATCCCCGGGGTCCTGGTCTCGCTGCGGCACGGCGTCGAGCAGATGGGCGCGCTGCGCTCGGCCCGCACCCTGCGGCTGCTGAACCAGCGCGAAGGCTACGACTGCCCCGGCTGCGCCTGGCCGGAAGCCCAGGGGCACCGCAAGGTGGCCGAGTTCTGCGAGAACGGCGCCAAGGCGGTGGCCGAGGAGGCGACCAAGCGCACCGTGGGCCGGGAGTTCTTCGCCGCGCACCCGGTCCGCGAGCTGGCTGCCAAGACCGACTACTGGCTGGGCCAGCAGGGCAGGCTGACCGAGCCGATGGTGCTGCGGCCCGGCGGCACCCACTACGAGCCGATCTCCTGGGACAGCGCCTTCGAGCTGCTGGCCGAGGAGCTCCGCGGGCTGCCCTCGCCGGATGACGCGATCTTCTACACCTCCGGCCGCACCAGCAACGAGGCCGCGTTCCTGTGGCAGCTGTTCGCCCGCAGCCTGGGCACGAACAACCTGCCGGACTGCTCCAACATGTGCCACGAGTCCTCCGGTGCGGCGCTGAAGGAGACCATCGGCATCGGCAAGGGCTCGGTCAGCCTGGCCGACCTGGAGTCCGCGGACCTGATCGTGGTGGTGGGCCAGAACCCCGGCACCAACCACCCCCGCATGCTGTCCTCGCTGGAGCAGGCCAAGCAGCGCGGCGCGAAGATCGTCGCGGTGAACCCGCTGCCCGAGGCCGGGCTGATGCGGTTCAAGAACCCGCAGAACGTGCGCGGCCTGATCGGGCGGGGCACCCCGCTGGCCGACCTGTTCCTGCAGATCCGCCTCGGCGGCGACCTGGCGCTGTTCCAGGCCGTCGGGCACCTGCTGCTGCTGGCCGAGCGGGCCGCGCCGGGCACCGTGGTGGACTGGGACTTCGTGCAGCGGCACACGCACGGTTTCGAGGCCTACGCCGAGCACCTGCAGCAGCTGGACTGGTCCGAGGTGGACCGGGCGACCGGCTTGTCCCGCAAGGAGATCGCCCGGTTCAGCCGGATGCTGATGGACTCCGAGCGCACGGTGGTCTGCTGGGCGATGGGGCTCACCCAGCACAAGCACTCGGTGCCCACCATCCAGGAGGTCGTGAACGTCCTGCTGACCAGGGGCATGATCGGCAAGCCGGGCGCGGGCGTGTGCCCGGTGCGCGGGCACTCCAACGTGCAAGGCGACCGCACCATGGGCGTGTGGGAGAAGATGCCGGAGGAGTTCCTGGCCGCGCTGGAGCACGAGTTCCACATCACCGTGCCGCGCAGGCACGGCCTCGACACGGTGGAGTCGTTGCGCGCCATGCGGGACGGGCACGCCAGGGTGTTCCTGGCCATGGGCGGCAACTTCGCCGCGGCCACCCCGGACAGCGAGGTCAGCGAGGCCGCGCTGCGCAACTGCTCGCTGACCGTGCAGGTCTCCACCAAGCTGAACCGCTCGCACGTGGTGCACGGCCGCACCGCGCTGATCTTCCCGACCCTGGGCCGCACCGACCGCGACCCGCAGGCGGGCAAGGACCAGTTCGTCACGGTCGAGGACTCGATGTCGGTGGTGCACCGCTCCCGCGGGCGGCTCAAGCCGTCCTCGCCCGCACTGCTCTCCGAGGTGGCGATCATCTGCCGGGCCGCGCGGGCCACCCTCGGCGACGGGCACCCGGTGCCGTGGGCGCAGTTCGAGCGGGACTACGACAAGATCAGGGACCGGATCGCCCGCGTGGTACCGGGTTTCGCCGACTTCAACCGCAGGGTCCGCCAGCCGGACGGCTTCGTGCTGCCGCACCCGCCGAGGGACTCCCGCACCTTCGAGACCAGCACCGGCCGGGCCAACCTGACGGTGAACACCTTCGAGGCCCCCGAACTGCCGGCCGGGCGGCTGCTGTTGCAGACCGTGCGCAGCCACGACCAGTACAACACCACCATCTACGGCCTGGACGACCGCTACCGGGGCGTGCAGGACGGCCGCCGGGTGGTGTTCGTGAACCCGGAGGACCTGGCCGAGCTGGAGATCCCGGACGGCACGATCGTGGACCT
Source organism: Crossiella sp. CA-258035 (assembly GCF_030064675.1). Lineage (GTDB taxonomy): Bacteria > Actinomycetota > Actinomycetes > Mycobacteriales > Pseudonocardiaceae > Crossiella. The sequence continues at coordinate 1,457,220 of NZ_CP116413.1, read as the reverse complement.
GATCAGCGAGTGGGCGCAGGACCCGCAGAAGATCAAGGAGCGCAGGGCCGAGCGGTTCCGGGTGATCGCCTACCCGACCGCGCGCGGCTGCGCGGCGGCCTACTTCCCCGAGGCCAACGCCCTGGTGCCGCTGGATGCCACGGCGCGGGTGTCCAACACGCCCATGTCCAAGTCGATCGTGGTCCGGCTGGAGCCGCGCCGGGGCTAGTGGGTCAGCGGTGTGTGGCCAGCTCCCTGGCCGCGGCCACCCCGCCGTCCTGGACCCGGCGCAGGCCCTCGGCCACCGCGTCGGCGTCCGCGCGCACCGACTCCAGCAGCGCGGCCGAGTCGGTCAGCGCGTCCGCCACCAGCGCGGTGAAGGCCAGCGCGCCACCGGGATCCAGGTGCAGCACCGGCAGCACCAGGCTCACCCGGTGGCGGAGGTCGACGAAGCGCTGGTGCAGCTCCTCGTGCTCGCGCCGGGCCTGGGCGAAGCGCTCGGCGTGCCCGGACAGCAGCGCGGAGATCGCGGCCAGGACCTCCGCGTCCTCACCGAGCTTGCGGCCCTGGGTGGTGATCACCGCGGCTGCCTCGGCCGCCGCTTCCCCTTGCCAGGGCACGGTTTGCGCGTACTCGGCGAGCAGCTCGGCCCCGGTGTCGCGCAGCTCGGTGGCGGCCGCCCGGTAGGCCGCGGCCAGGTCGGCAAGGCGGGCCGCGTCACCGATCAGTGGGCCGAGCCGGGTCATGCCCATCCGGATGGTGTCCTCGATGGTGTCCAGGGTGATCGTCTCGGCCAGGTTGGCCAGCACGGTGGCCCGCTCGGTCAGGTCGTGGCGGTCGCCCCGGCTCACCGCGGGACCTGCCGGAAGCCTTGCGCGTCATCGGCGGTGGCGTAACCCGCCAGGGTGTCCCTGGCCTGGTTGACCAGGGTGTCGATGGCGTTGATCCGGCCGCGCAGGTTGTCGAAGAGGTGCTGCTGGAAGGCCAGGTGCGCGGCGCCGGCCTCGGTGGTCGGGAAGGTCGCGCCGTCCCTGGTGCCGGAGTCCCAGCTCTTGCGGGTGGCCTCGATGTCCTTGACCGCCAAGGACAACCGCCGGGCCAGCGCGCGCAGTTCCTCGTGGTCGAGGCCGTATCCATGCATAGCCGGGTCAGGCTATCGGGTCCGGCCTCGGCGTGGGGCTCAATCCGGCAGGTGCAGCACCGCGAACTCCGCGCCCCACGGGTCGGCGAGCACGGCCATCCGCCCGTAGGCGGTGTCGCTGGGCTCCTCCACCACCGAGCCGCCGAGCTCGGTGGCCCGCGCCGCGGTGGCGTCCACATCGGACGTGCCGAAGTAGACCAGCCAGTGCGGCCGCTCCTCCTCCCGGTGCACCGGCTCGGCGCTGGCCACCTGCCGCTCGCCCAGCTGGAACACCGGGCACTCCGGCGCGCCCTGCACCTCGCTGAAGGTGTAGTCGAAGACGTTGCCGTAGAAGGACTTCGCCGTGGCCACATCGGTGGTGCGCAGCTCGTTCCAGACCAGCGCGCCCGGCTCGTTGACCAGACCGGCGCCCCGGTGGGTGTCCGGCTGCCAGAACCCGATCAGCGCGCCGGTGGGGTCGGCGGCCAGCGCCATCGAGCCGAAGTCGCCGATCGGCATCGGCTCCACCACCACGGTGCCCCCGGCCGCGCGCACCCGCTCGACGGTGCCGGCCAGGTCCTCGGTGTGCAGGTAGGTGCCCCACATCGGGGGCGCGTCCGGCTGGGCCGGGCCGAGGCCCGCGATCACCCGGTCGTTCAGCAATGCGTTGGTGTAGTGGGCGAAACGCTCCTCGCCGACCTCGTAGGACCAGCCGAACAGCCCAGTGTAGAACTGCCTGGCCCCGTCCAGATCCGGTGTGGACACATCGACCCAGCTGGGCGTGCCCGTGGTGTGCCCGTCCTGTTCCGGCATTCCGGTTCCCTTCGTGCGGTGTCGTCAGCCAGTGAACAGCTGAGTCACCTTCCGCACCAGTTCGAAAAGCCCGTAGGCGAACGGCAGTCCGACCCACAGCCAGGCGAAGACCAGGACCGGCCGGTACCTCGGGTTCATCAGACCGCCTCCGCCTTGCTCGCCGCGGCCTCGCCCGCGGACGGCCGCTGGGGTTCGTGGAACCTCGGGTGCACCGGGCGGACCAGCTCGTTGGCGATGAAGCCGACCACCAGCAGGCCGATCACGATGTAGAGCGAGGTGGTGTAGAGCGCGGGCCCCGACTTGCCCGCCGCCTTCTGCGCGTCCGCGATGGCGTTGATGATCAGCGGCCCGAGCACCCCGGCCAGCGACCAGGCGGTGAGCAGGCGGCCGTGGATGGCGCCGACCTGGTAGGTGCCGAACAGGTCCTTGAGGTAGGCCGGGATGGTGGCGAACCCGCCGCCGTAGAAGGACAGGATGACCATGGCGCACACCACGAACAGCGGCGTGGACACATCGCCGGCCAGCGCGATGGTCAGGTAGAGCAGCCCGCCGACGCCCAGGTAGAGGCGGTAGATGTTCTTGCGCCCCACCAGGTCCGAGGTGGAGGACCAGACGAACCGGCCGGCCATGTTGGTCAGCGACAGCAGCGCGACGAACCCGGCCGCCGCGCCCGCGCTGACCGGCAGCGCGGAGTCGGCGAAGAAGTCCCTGATCATCGGCGCGGCCTTCTCCAGGATGCCGATGCCCGCGGTCACGTTGAAGCACAGCACCACCCACAGGCACCAGAACTGCGGGGTGCGGATCGCGTTGTTCGCCGACACCTGGGCGGTGGTGATCATGCGGCCCGCCGCGGCCGCCTTCGGCTGCCAGCCCTTCGGTTTCCAGTCCGGCGCGGGCACCCGGACCAGCAGCACGCCGACGGACATGAACACCGCGTAGACCAGCCCGTGCGTGATGAAAGTCTGCGCGATGCCGGTGACGTCCTTGCCGAAGCCGTCCAGCATGGCCGCCGACCAGGGCGAGGCGATCAGCGCGCCGCCGCCGAAGCCCATGATGGCGATCCCGGTGGCCATGCCCGGCCGGTCCGGGAACCACTTGATCAGCGTGGACACCGGGGAGATGTAGCCGATGCCCAGGCCGATCCCGCCGATGCCGCCGTAGCCCAGCACCACCAGCCAGTACTGCCGGGTGGCCACGCCGAGCGCGGCGATCAGGAAGCCGGTGGAGAAGCACACCGTGGAGACGAACATGGCCCAGCGCGGCCCGTTGCGCTCCACCAGGGTGCCGCCGAAGGCCGCGGACAGGCCGAGCATCACGATGCCGAGCTGGAAGGGCAGCGCGCTCGCGGTGCCGGAGAGCGACAGCGCGCCCTCCAGCGGCGACTTGAACACGCTCCACGCGTAGGCCTGCCCGATCGCCAGGTGCACCGACAGCGCGGCCGGCGGGATCAGCCAGCGGCTCCAGCCAGGAGGCGCGACCACCCGGGAGCGGTCCAGGAAACCGAGGGCCACCGCACACCTCCAGGCATATAGTTGAAGTGGCAACCTAAGTGCGCAACCTAGGCTGTGCGCACCAGGTTGTACAGGGTCGGGAGGTCCTCGGATGGGACGGGTCACGGCACGTCGCCCGGTACTGCGGATCTCCCCCAAGGGGGTCGTCCGCAGACCGGACTCGCTCGCGGTGGAGGAGCCACTGGAGCTGCGGGTCAACGGCCGCGCGCTGGCGGTCACCATGCGCACCCCCGGCCACGATGTCGAGCTGGCACACGGGTTCCTGCTCACCGAGGGCGTGCTCGGCGCGGCCGCGGACGTGCGCACCGCGCGCTACTGCTCGGGCACCGACGACGAGGGCCGCAACACCTACAACGTGCTCGACGTGGCGCTGGCCGAGGGCGTCGCGCCGCCGGAGACCGGGGTGGAGCGCAACTTCTACACCACCTCCTCCTGCGGCGTGTGCGGCAAGGCGGCCCTGGACGCGGTCAAGCTCAAGACCCGCTTCTCCCCCGCCGCCGACCCGGCCCGGATCACCCCCGCGGTGCTCAGCGGGCTGCCGGAGGCGTTGCGCGCCGCGCAGCGGGTCTTCGACGCCACCGGCGGTCTGCACGCCGCCGGACTGGCCACAGTGGACGGTGAGCTGCTGGCCGTGCGGGAGGACGTCGGACGGCACAACGCGGTGGACAAGGTGCTCGGCTGGGCGCTGCTGGAAGGCAGGGTGCCGCTGGCCGGGCACGTGCTGGTGGTCTCCGGCCGGGCCTCCTTCGAGCTGGTGCAGAAGGCCGCGATGGCCGGGGTGCCGGTGCTGGCCGCGGTGTCCGCGCCCTCCTCGCTGGCCGCGGAGCTGGCCGCCGAGCAGGGCATCACCCTGGTCGGCTTCCTGCGCGGGCAGTCGATGAACGTCTACTCCGGCACCGAGCGGATCGTGCTGGACGACTGACCCACACTGGAACCCGTGCAGCCACTTGAGGGAACCACCGTGCTCGCCGTGGAGCAGGCCGTCGCCGTGCCGTATGCCACCCGCCTGCTCGCCGACCTGGGCGCCAGGGTGATCAAGGTGGAGCGGCCGGGCGGCGGCGACTTCGCCCGCGGCTACGACACCGCCTGCGGCACGGTCTCCAGCTACTTCGCCTGGGTCAACCTCGGCAAGGAGTCGATCACCCTCGACCTCAAGCACCCGGACGGCCGGGCCGTGCTGGACCGGCTGCTCGAACGCGCCGACGTGGTGCTGTGCAACCTCTCCCCCGCCGCCGCGGGCCGCCTGGGCCTGACCGCGGACGCCCTGCGCGCCGAGCGGCCCGGCCTGATCGTCGGCGAGCTGTCCGGCTACGGCGAGCAGGGACCCTACGCCGGGCGCAAGGCATACGACGCGCTGATCCAGTCCGAGGCCGGGCTGATCGAGCTCACCGGCGAGGGCGAGGTCACCGGCCGGGCCGGGATCTCGGTGGCCGACATCGCCGCCGGGGTCCAGCTGCACGCCGCGGTGCTGGCCGCGCTGCTGCGCAAGGGCCGCACCGGCGAGGGCGCCACGCTGCGGCTGACCCTGCTGGAGGCGCTGGCGGAGTGGATGCACCAGCCGATGCTCTACGCCACCGGCACCGGGAACATCCCGCCGCGCACCGGCGCGCACCACGCGAGCATCGCGCCGTACGGGCCGTTCCGCTGCGGCGACGGGCAGAGCGTGCACCTGGCGGTGCAGAACGACGGCCAGTGGCGGCGGCTGTGCGCGGTCACCGGGCAGCGGGAGCTGGCCGAGGACCCGCGCTTCACCACGGTGGCCGGCCGGGTGGCCGCCCGGCCCGAGCTGCACGCGGAGCTGCAACCCGCCTTCGACCGCACCAGCGCGGCCGAGCTGCTGGCCGCCCTGGACGCCGCCGACGTGCCCGCCGCCCGCACCCGCACCGTGCTGGACCTCGCCGAGCACCCCCAACTTGAAGTTCGGGACCGGTGGGCAGAAGTGCCGGTTCCGGACAACCGCACGGTCCGGATGCTCCGCCCGCCGGTGGACGACTCCGGCTCGGCCTGGACTCCGGGCACGGTCCCTGACCTGGGTGAACACACCGATCTGGTGCTTGACTGGCTCGGCTATCACCCGGAAGAGATCAACAACCTCCGGCAGACCGGGGTTGTCTAGTCACATTCAGTGACAGTGTGTCCTGAATCACCCCCACCTGTGGCGAACCAATCGGTCAAAGATGACGTCTGCCATGTAACACAAACGGAGCAGTCAACGGTTTCTCTCTGTGAGGGGGTGTGCAGGGGATGCACGAACGTCAAGGCAGGGGGCTCGTCTCCCGGCGCACGGTGCTCTGGGGAGCACTGGCCGGGGCTGCCGCGGTCGCCGGAGTCGGCGCCACGCTGAGTCACCAAGATCAGCTGGGCCAGGTCGACCCGAGTGTGCTGCGCACGCTGGGCACGGCCGGTACGGCGGGCACCACCAAGCCGGGCAGCAACGGCACGGTGCGGGTGGAGCGGGTCTTCTCCGCGCACCGCAACCGCGAGGTCGACCTGGTGACCATCTCGCCGCAGGCCGACCGGACCGGGCTGCCGGTGTGCCTGCTGCTGCACGGCCGCTTCGGCACCGCCCGCAACGCCGCCCCAGCCGCGCTGCCCTCCGCACTGGCCAGCGCGGTGGCCAGGGGCACGGTGCCGCCGTTCGCCTTCGTCGCGGTCGACGGCGGCGGCAACAACTACTGGCACGCCCAGCCCGGCGACAACCCGATGGCCATGCTGCTGGAGGACCTGCCCCGCTGGCTGGCCGAACGCGGCCTCGGCGACGGCCACCCGTTCGCGGTGGCGGGCATCTCCATGGGCGGCTTCGGCTCGCTGCTCTACACCCGCCGCCGCCAGGAGCGCGGCCGCCCGGTGCGCGCGGCCGCGGCCATCTCCCCCGCGCTGATCACCAACTGGGCGGAGATGAACAAGCGCAAGGCGTTCCGGGACAGCGTCGAGTGGGAGTCGATGAACCCGTTGCGGCACATCGACAAGCTCGGCTCGGCCAGGGTCGGCCTGTGGTGCGGCACCGAGGACAGCTTCATCGAGGGCACCCGCCAGTTCATCCGCCAGGCCCGCCCGCTGGTCGGCGCCACCGGACCGGGCCGCCACGACGGCAGCTACTTCGACCGGGTCAGCCCGGACATGATCCGCTTCATCGGCCGCCACCTGCCCCCGGTCTGACCTGCTGCGCCCGCTCGTAGAGCGCGCGGGCCTGGTCGCCGAGGTAGGGGCTGTAGTTGTGCAGGACCTCGTCACCGCCGAACTGGAACCCGCCGACCAGGCCGACGACCTCGCCGCGCGCGGTGAGCCACGGCCCGCCGCTGGTGCCGGTCAGGTAGCCGCGGCAGTCGAACCCGCGCTGGGTCCTGCTGAACTCGGCGGTCCAGTTCCGGCAGCTCACCGGCCGTTCGTCCCGCACCGGGTAGCCCAGCACCTCGACCACCTGCTCCCGCCGCGAGTCCAGCAGCAGCCGCTGCGCGCCGGTCCGGTCCTCGATGCCCTCGTCGACGACCAGCACGGCCACGTCGTGGTCCGGATCGGCCCGCTCCCGCCACTGCGGGCTGACCACCACCTCGCGCACCGGCCAGGTCCCGTACGGCCGCTGACCGTCCCGGTAGCCCGGCACAAAAGCCACTCGCTCACGCGGCGGCCCGGTCTCGTTCTCGAACATGCAGTGCGCGGCGGTGAGCAACAGGTTCCGGTGTCTGCTGGCGATCACCGTCGCGGTGCAGAAGTGCGGCCCGGCCCCGTTGTCCAGGAACAGCGCGCCGACCGTGGACCGCCCGTCGCCGGCCACCGCGGTCGGCGGCTTGGGCGGCCGGGGCGGATGGCCGTGGTCGCCACCCGCCGTGCCCACGCTGGCGGGCACCACGAGCAACGCCAGCACCGCCCCGGCCAACGGCCACCGCACACCTCGCCGCGTCATCCCGCGCGCACCGCCTTCGCCGCGTCAACCAGCCCGTATCCGTAGAAACTGCTCCGCCCCTGCCCATCCATCGTGCACCGCGCGTCCCCATCTGGACAGGCCATCGGCTGCACCCCGGTCCGCAGCAGCAGCTCCGTCAGCCCCCTGGGCCCCACCCGGCCGTACTTGCTCGCCAGCAGCGCCAGCACCCCGGTCACCTTGGGCGCGGCCGCCGAGGTGCCGCCGAAGGACCCGTAACCGCCCTCCGGCGTGGTCGACAGCGGCATCGCCGGGCCCGCACCGGCCGGGGGCACCTGGGCCCGGTCGCCGCCGGGCGCGGTCACCCGCACCACTCCCGCGCCCCAGTCGCTGTAGCCGGACAACTTGCGCTGGTAGCCGACCGCGGACACGGTGACCACCTCGGGCAGCTGATTGGGCAGCATCCGGCAGTTCTTGTCGATGGTGTTGCCCGGCGGGCGCAGCGGGTCGGTCTTGGGGTCGGTCAGGTCCGCCGCGAAGTTGCCGGCCGAGGACACGTGCAGCACCCCGCTCCGGGTCGCGTGCCGCACCGCCCTGGTGATCGCCTCGATGGCCACCTCCTCCCCCGCCCGGTCCGAGCACAGGAAGGCCCACGGCCCGCTGGACCAGCTGCCGTTGGTCAGGGTGAACCGGTGCTCGGCCGCCCACATGAACCCGCACACCACGCCCTCGGGGTCCATGTACCCGTCCGGCCGCATCAGCTGCACCGAGGCGATCCGCACCCCCGGCGCCACCCCGGTGATCCCCTTGCCGTCCGCGGCCGAGGCGATCACCCCGGCCACCCCGGTGCCGTGCCCGTGCTTGGGTCCCCAGGCCGCCGGGTCGGTGTTGGGCCTGCCGGTCTCGCAGCCCGCGGACAGCGCCGGATCCAGCGCGTGTGCCAGCTCCGGGTGCCTGCCGTCCACCCCGGTGTCCAGCACGCCGACCACCACGTCCCGGCGGCCGGTGGTCACGGTGTGCGCGAGTTCGGTGCGCAGCATCCGCATGTCCCACTGCTCGCCGGTGCGGTCCGGCACCTCGGACGCGGCCAGCGCACCGGACGCGGCGACCGGACCACGGGCCTTGGCCGCGCTGAACGCCCGGTCCACCCCGATCCGCCCATCGAACCCGGCATCCGCGCTGGCCACGGCCACGCCGATCTCCGGGTAGTACTGCACTGGTGTGCCGCAGTGCTTGGTCAGCTGCCGCTCGACGCTGCCCTGCGGCGTGTGCGGGGCGAACAGCACGGTGTAGGTGAATTCCGGGGGCGCGCAGTCCGCGGGCGCGGCCAGGACCGGGGTCCCCGGCGCGAGCAGCGCCAGCGCGGTCAGGACGGGCACAGAGCGAAGGATCACCCGATCGTTCTACTACGAGCGCGCCCCGGCCGGGCTGTTCCCACCCAGACTCGGCACCTGTCCCAGCGTCCAAGCCAGCACCTCCGGCCATGCCCCGAACCCGGCGTCCTCGTTGAGGTGCTCCCCGCCTGTCACCAGGTCCAGCTCCACCCCGAGCCCCCTGGCCAGCCCCAACGCCTCCACCCGCGAGCAGTACGGATCCCCCAGACCGGCCACCAGCCGGGTGATGCTCGCCGCCCGCCGCAGCGCCCGCGAGTCCACCGGAGCCGGATGCAGCCCGCGCACCTCCGGATGCCGCCACCCCGGCCCCGGCGGTGCCACCAGCAGCACCCGGTGCGCCCGCCGGTCCCGCCCGTCCACCCCGGCCGCGTGGTGCAGCCACAGGTTCGCGCCCAGCCCGTGTGCGAGCACCACCAGGTCAGCCGAGGGCGGCGCGGCCGCCAGGCTCGCCCGCAGCACCGCCAGCCACTCGCCCAGCTCCGCCCCCGGCAGCGCCGGCGCGTGCACGACCACCCCCAGCCCGCGCAGCTGTCCGGCGAGCCAGCTCAGCCAGTGCCCCCGCCCAGCACCCCGCCACCCGGGCAGCAGGACCACATGCAGCGCTCGCATGATCCACAAATACCGCGCGAAGCCCCCGAGGGCCTCCCCGCCCCACTCAGAACACCTGATCAGGGGCCAACACACCGTACAAAAACGGCCAACACGCCGGGAATCCCCGAGTGTTGGCCGTTCTCGTACGCGGTGTTGGCCGCTTTAGGCGGACTTGTCGCGGCGTTCGCGGCGGCTGGGCTGGCGGGAGACGATCGTCGGGTTCACGTTCTCCCGGACGGTCTGCTCGGTGATGACCACCTTGGCCACGTCGGTGCGGCTGGGGATGTCGTACATCACCGGCAGCAGCACCTCCTCCATGATCGCGCGCAGCCCACGAGCGCCGGTGCCACGCAGCACCGACTGGTCGGCGATGGCCTCCAGCGCGGTCTTGGTGAACTCCAGCTCCACGCCGTCCATCTCGAACAGCTTCTGGTACTGCTTGACCAGCGCGTTCTTCGGCTCGGAGAGGATCTTGACCAGGCTCGGCTTGTCCAGGTTCATCACGCTGGCCACGATCGGCAGCCGGCCGATGAACTCCGGGATCAGCCCGAACTTGATCAGGTCCTCCGGCATGACCTCGCCGAAGACGTCGGTGGTCTCGATCTCGGCCTTGGACCGGATCTCGGCGCCGAAGCCGACCCCGCGCTTGCCGGTCCGCTCGTGCACGATCTTCTCCAGGCCCGCGAAGGCCCCGGCCACGATGAACAGCACGTTCGTGGTGTCGATCTGGATGAACTCCTGGTGCGGGTGCTTGCGCCCGCCCTGCGGCGGCACGCTCGCGGTGGTGCCCTCCAGGATCTTCAGCAGCGCCTGCTGCACGCCCTCGCCGGAGACGTCCCTGGTGATCGAGGGGTTCTCGCTCTTGCGAGCGATCTTGTCCACCTCGTCGATGTAGATGATGCCGGTCTCGGCCCGCTTGACGTCGTAGTCCGCAGCCTGGATCAGCTTCAGAAGAATATTCTCAACGTCCTCGCCGACGTACCCGGCCTCGGTCAGCGCGGTGGCGTCCGCGATGGCGAACGGCACGTTCAGCAGCTTCGCCAAGGTCTGCGCGAGGTAGGTCTTGCCGCACCCGGTGGGGCCGAGCATCAGGATGTTGGACTTGGCGATCTCGATGCCGTCGTCCCGGCCATCCCGGCCCCGGTCACCAGCCTGGATGCGCTTGTAGTGGTTGTAGACCGCCACCGACAGCGTGCGCTTGGCCTCGTCCTGCCCGATCACGTACTGATCGAGGAACTCGTGGATCTCCAGCGGTTTGGGCAGCTCGTCAAGCTTGACGTCGCCCGCCTCCGCCAGTTCCTCCTCGATGATCTCGTTGCAGAGGTCGATGCACTCATCGCAGATGTACACGCCGGGGCCGGCGATGAGCTTCTTGACCTGCTTTTGGCTCTTGCCGCAGAAAGAGCACTTGAGCAGGTCTCCGCCGTCACCGATACGTGCCATGGCCGCTGACCTCTGTCCCCTCTGGCGCGCCCTGCCGACGCGCCTGGCCGTGTTCGCTGTTGACGGTACCCGCACTACCCCGGCAAGCGGGAGGTCGACAAGCTCTCTGAAGCATCCAGACCTGTCACTGAATACTTCCGAGTGCCCCAGCCTCCCCCGAGCACGCCGAGCACCGCCAGTCCTACTGGGTGCTCGGCGTGTCGCAGATCACGGGTACCGCTTGGCTCCTTGTCAGGACTGGGCCGCGGACAGCTTCCGGTACGGCAGCACGGTGTCCACGATGCCGTACTCCTTCGCCTCTTCCGCGGTCAGGATCTTGTCGCGGTCGATGTCCTGGCGGACCTGCTCCGGCGTCTTGTCAGTGTGCCGGGCCAGCGTGGACTCCAGCTGGCGGCGGATCCGCTCGATCTCCCGCGCCTGGATCTCCAGGTCCGACACCTGACCGTACACGCCCTCGGTGGAGGGCTGGTGGATCATGATCCGGGCGTTCGGCAGCGCGCCGCGCTTACCTGGAGTGCCCGCCGCCAGCAGCACCGCCGCCGCCGAGGCCGCCTGGCCGAGGCAGAAGGTGGCGATGTCCGGCCGGACGTACTGCATGGTGTCGTAGATGGCCATCAGCGAGGTGAAGGACCCGCCGGGCGAGTTGATGTACATGGTGATGTCGCGGTCCGGGTCGTCGGACTCCAGGAACAGCAACTGGGCCATGACGTCGTTCGCCGAGGCGTCGTCGATCTGCACCCCGAGGAAGATGACCCGCTCCTCGAAGAGCTTGTTGTAGGGGTTGGACTCCTTGACCCCGTAGCTGGTGCGTTCCACGAAGGACGGCAGCACGTAACGGGACTGAGGGCGGTAAAGCTCGCTCATCTTGAGTTACTCCTCGTACTCGTGCTGACGCTCAGCCGCGCGGCAGCTGGCTGGCGGAGCTGGCCACGTGGTCGATGAAGCCGTACTCCTTGGCCTCCTCCGCGGTGAACCAGCGGTCGCGGTCGGAGTCGGCGATGATCTTCTCGACCGGCTGTCCGGTCTGCGTGGCGATCAGCTCGGCCATCTCACGCTTGTGCTTGATCAGCATCTCGGCCTGGATCGCGATGTCCGCGGCGGTGCCGCCCAGACCGGCCGAGGGCTGGTGCATCATGATCCGCGCGTGCGGCAGCGCGGAGCGCTTGCCCCTGGCGCCCGCGGAGAGCAGGAACTGACCCATCGAGGCGGCCAGGCCCATGGCCACGGTGGCCACGTCGGGCCTGATCAGCTCCATGGTGTCGTAGATGGCCATGCCCGCGGTGACCGAGCCGCCGGGGGAGTTGATGTAGAGGTAGATGTCCCGCTCGTCGTCCTCGGCCGCGAGCAGCAGCAGCTGAGCGCAGATCTGGTTCGCGATGGTCTCCTCGACCTGGGAGCCCAGGACGATGATGCGCTCACGGAGCAGCCGCTCGTACACCGAGTCGTTGAGGTTCAGCCCTGCGCTGCCCGCCCGCATCTGGGGCGCCGGGACGGTCGGGTACTGCGTCACGTGTGCCTGCCTTTAGGTCTGGAGGATCTCTACAAACGACCCTAACGAACGCGGGCGGTGTCGTACTCCCGACACCGCCCGCGTTCGCTAACAGCGTGTTCCGGAATTTATCGGCAACCGTCGCTGATGATCACTCAGCAGCGGCTTCGGCCTTCTCCGGCTCGTCCTTCTTGTTCACGTTGCCGAACAGCTCGTCCAGGTCGACCTTGTTGCCGGAGGCGTCGGTCACCGTGGCCTGGGCCACCACACCGGCCAGCGCCTTGCCGCGGCGCACGTCGGCGTAGATCGCGCCGAGCTGGCCGGACTGCTGGGCCCGCTGCACGTACTCGTCCGGGCTGATGCCGAAGCTCTGCGCCTGGTAGACGATGCGCTCGGTCAGCTCGTTGTCCGAGACGGTGGTCTGCTCGGCGTCGGCGATGGCGTCCAGCACCAGCTGGGTCTTGACCGTGCGCTCGGACTCGGCGCGGGTCTCCGCGTCGAACTCCTCGACGGTCTTGCCCTGGGTGGACAGCCACTCGGCGAAGCGGGCCTCGTCGTGCTCGAAGCGGTGCACCGCGTCGTGCTTGCGCACCTCGACCTCGGCGTCCACCGCGGCCTCCGGCATCGGCACCTCGGTGGCCTCCAGGAGGGCCTCGAGGACCTTGTCCCTGGCCTCCATGCCCTGCTGCATGGCCTTGACCCTGGCGAGCCGGGTCCGCAGGTCGTCCTTCAGCTCGTCCAGGGTGTCGAACTCACTGGCCAGCTGGGCGAACTCGTCGTCCAGCTCGGGCAGCTGCCGCTCCTTGACGGTCTGCACGGTGACGTTGACCGAGGCCTCGCGGCCGGCGTGCTCACCGGCCACCAGGGTGGTGGTGAACGACTTGGTCTCGCCGGCCGACGCGCCGACCAGGGCCTCGTCGATGCCCTCGACGAGCTGGCCGGAGCCGATCTCGTAGGACAGGCCGTTGGTGCGGGCGTCCTCGACCTCGTTGCCGTCCACCGTGGCGGACAGGTCGACCGAGACGAAGTCGCCGGTCGCGGCCGGGCGCTCGACGCCGACCAGGCTGCCGAAGCGAGCGCGCAGCTCGTCCAGCTGGCTGGTCACGTCCTCCTCGGTGACCTCGACGTCCTCGACGGAGACCGCCAGCTCGCCGAAGGCGGGCACGGTGATCTCCGGACGGATGTCGACCTCGGCGGTGAACTCCAGGCTCTGCCCGTCCTCGATCTTGGTGACCTCGATCTCGGGGCGGCCCAGCGTCTTGACCTCGCCGGCGTTGACGGCTTCCAGGTACTTCGCCGGAATGGCCTCGTTGACGACCTCGTCCAGGACAACGCCACGGCCGAGGCGGTTCTCCAGCACCCGCGCGGGCGCCTTGCCCGGACGGAAGCCGGGGATCCGAACCTGCTTGGCCAGCTTGCGGTATGCCCGGTCGAAGCTCGCCTTGAGCTCGTCGAACGGCACCTCGACGTTGATCCGGACGCGCGTCGGGCTCAGCTGCTCGACGGTGCTCTTCACGTATTCTCCTCGTGCGAACAAAAACAGGCGCGTGCCAACACCCGCACGCCAGCGGCGCCGGGTCCTCCGGCGAGTCTAAGCGCACCCGCCGAGTACTTCGGTCGCGGGTGCGCCAACACCCCGCGAACCAGCCGCTCAGCGTGATCGAGCGCTGACCCCGCGTCGCCGGAACCGTTGTGCCCGAACCCCTGCTTGCCTACGCTCAGTTTCGGATCATCCCGCCGCCGGTCCGTTCAGGGAGAGGGCGAGTCGATGACGAGATCCCGTTGGCGGCAAGGACTTCCGGCACTGCTCACCGGGCTGCTCCTACTGGCGGCCTGCGGCGACGGCCAACCAGCTCACCCAGCGCACGCGCACGGCGGCCCGACCAGCGCCGCGAGCGGCCCGCGCGCCGGCTCGGCCGCCCTCGGCGAGCCGATGCCCTCGATGACCGCGCTGATCGACTGGATGAAGCAGAAGACCGGCGCCTGCACGGACGCCAGAACTGTCAGCAAGGCGGAGCTGCCCGGCTACCTCGGCGAGGTGCGCGCCCTGCGGTACGAGCCGTTCATCGCCGAGTGGGCCACCTGCGCGGTGCCGGAACACGCCAAGATCGGCCTGGTGCTGCTCAAACCTGACAAGATCAAGTCCATGCAGGAGTTCTGGCTGCGCGGCCTGCGCGAGGGCACCATCACGGAGAACCCGGACTTCGGCTTCGGCAACGGCTTCGCGGTCACCTCAGCCGAGTTCGGCTCGGAGAAGCTCGGCCTCCGCCACCTGTGGTGCAAACCGATGGCGGGCGTGCAAGCGGACACCTTCCCCGCCGACGCCGAAGGCTGCGTCTTCGCCGCCCTGCCCGGCCACCACTGAGCCCCGCCCCCCCATGCCGCCGCCCCTGCGCATCCTGATCGCCGACGACCACCCCCTGTTCCGCATCGGCCTGCGCGACCTGCTCCGCGGCGACGGCCACGAGATAGTCGGCCTGGCCGCCGACGGCTTCGAAGCGGTCCGCCTGGCCGCCGAGACAGCCCCCCACCTGGTCCTGATGGACCTGGCCATGCCCGTCATGGACGGCTACGAGGCCACCACCAAGATCCTGGCCAGGGACCCCAGCATCCGCGTGGTCGTGCTCACCGTCTCCGAAGACCAAGAGGCCATCCTCAAGTCCATCAAGGCAGGCGCCACCGGCTACCTACTCAAAGGCGCGGGCCCCACAGAACTAAGAGCAGCCATCGACCAGGCCTGCACCGGCGAACCCCTAACAGCCCCAGCCCCACCCCACGAGCTAACAGACCGAGAACACGAACTCCTACGCCTACTGGCAAAACGCCTGGACACCACGACAATCGCCGAACGCTTGCTGGTGAGCCCCAAGACAGTCCGCAACACCATCAGCAGACTCCAGAACAAGCTGGACCTACCAGACCGACACGCCCTGATCCGCTACGGCGTAAGACTGGGCCTGGACGACTAACCACACATACCCACACACGCAACCGGGCTGGTTCAGCACCAACCGCACCGTGGGGTCCGGGGGCTCGGCCCCCGGGTAAACGCTACGACGACCTCCCCAAGGCCCACGTTCTCCGTGGGCATGGGGAGGCCAGAGGTCGAGTCGGGATGACAGGATTTGAACCTGCGACCCTCCGCTCCCAAAGCGGATGCGCTACCAAGCTGCGCCACATCCCGGGGTACCGCGTGCAGACCATACCGTGCGACCCGCTACCCTTACACCGGAGCCCAGGCAACCGGGCTCCAACGCGGGCGTAGCTCAATGGTAGAGCCCTAGTCTTCCAAACTAGCTACGCGGGTTCGATTCCCGTCGCCCGCTCCACGCCGCACGCCCCGTGGTCGCGCTTTGCGCTTCCCCGGGGCGTTTCGCCATTTCAGCGGGGGCCGAGCCCCCGCGCCCCCACGCCGGCGGGCTTCGCCCCCGGACCCCCTTCTGCTCGCTTCGCGTCGCTACCTGACGGGGGTTAGGTTTTGCTGTACGGTACCTAACTGATGTCAGGTAACGGGTCTCGTAAGCGTCTTAGCCCTGCTGAGCGGCGGGGGGTGATTCTTCGGGCTGCTGGTGGGGTGTTTGCGGCTCGGGGGTTTGTGGGGGCCTCTATGCGGGAGGTGGCTGCGGCTTCGGGGGTTACCACGCCGGTGTTGTACGACCACTTTGCTGACAAGGATGCGTTGTACCGGGCGGTGATCGAGGAGCATGCCGCTGAGCTGAACCTTGCTTGGGGGGCTCCGCCTGGCTCGTTGTCGCCGGAGGGGTTGGTGCGGCACACGTTGTCGCTGATCTTCGGGTGGATCGAGCGCAATGAGGTGGGGTGGCGGTTGTTGTTCGGCGAACCGCCCGCTGATCCGGCTGTCGCGCCTGCCCACCAGCGTGGTCAGGACGACGCGTCGGCGGCGCTGACCGCGCTGCTGCACCGGATTCCGCACCTCGGCCTGCCGCCAGGACTGTCCCGCGAGCAGGGCGCGGCTGCCTTGGCGGAGGCGACCAAGTGGACGGTGAACGCGATGGCGTCCTGGTGGCTGCGGAATCCGGAGGTCACCCGGCCGCAGATCGAGGCGCTGACCGCGGACCTGATCTGGCGCGGACTGCACGGACTGACCACTACCGAGGGGAACCACGATGAGCACGACAACTGAGCGCTACCGCACCGCCGGTGAGGCCGGAGACCTGACGGGAGTGCTGGCGACCCTGGCCGAGGACGTGGTGCTGCACTCGCCACTGACGATGCGGGTGCGGTTCGAGGGCAAGGCCGAGGTGCGCGCGGTGCTGACCGTGGCCCTGCGGGAGCTGAAGGGGCTGCGGTACCGGTCTGACGTGGGTGACGAGCGGACGCGGGTGCTGGTGCACACGGCGACCGTGGGTGGGCAGGAGCTGGAGGAGACGGCGCGGGTCGAACTGAACGCGGAGGGGCTGATCTCCGCGATCACGCTGTCGGTGCGGCCACTGCCGGGGCTGACGGCGCTGATGGCGGCCTTCGCGGGACCGATCGCGCGCGAACTGGGCAAGCCGCGCTGGGTGGTCCTGGCACTGACCCTGGCCAGCAAGCCGCTGGCGCTGCTGACCAGGGTCGGGGACCGGCAGCTGGTGCCGCTGGCGACCCCGGACCGGGGCTAGCTGATGGCACGGTTGCGGAAGTAGTTGCGGTGCCAAGCCAGGTATTCCACCTCGATATTGTGCCCGGCGACCGTCACCAGCGTGCCCATTTCTTTGCCGGTTATCTCGTTAACGATCGTCAGGTCATCCTCAATAAGGACGGCACCGCGATCAAACAGGGCATGGTGGTTCGGGCACAGACAGAGGGTGTTCTCCGGCACGTCCGGACCGTCAAATGGGGTGCCCAGCGGCTTGATGTGCGCCGTCTCCGCATAATAGGAATTGGGCACTTCTAGCCGCAAGCCGCAGATCTGACACCTACTGCCGTGCTTCTTCTTGACCCACTTGACCACCTTGATGGATCGGTCAATCTTGCTGCTGAGCTGCGACTTGCGCCCTGGCTTCGCCGCACCAGGCGGTGCAGTCAGGGCAGTCTTCTCCGCCTTGGCTACCGCCTCAGCCAGCGGAACCTCGATACCAGAGAGGATATACTTGACCATCTTGTAGCGCCACACAAGAAAGCCAGACTTACCCTTTTCGGACCAGTATGCCGCCACACGATAGAGGCCGTCGTATCGATACCCCGAGTCCGGAGAAAACCGAGGATCTCCCTTGTAGCCGCGAATAACCCGAACGGGCTCTTCTTCCTCGCAGCTGTTTGCCAACGCCTTATTGCCAAGAGTTAGCGTCTGGTCTGCAATCTGCTTCTTTCCTTCGTTGCCGCCTTGACCTGTGTAGATAATGACGTCACCTAGGTCCTCGTCATCCTCGTAACCACCACTGACGACGATGGACTGGGCGCACTCAGACTGCTTGCCGCAGATGCCTGCCTGACGTTGGCGGTGCACGTGGGCGTAGAAGGCTGCGTCCCGATCGACGAAGTGGGTACCCACCGGGGCCCAGGGCACCTCACCAAAGCGATCGAAGGTGAGGTCGCCCAACTGCACGGCGGCCAGCAGTGCCTCGGTGTCTTCGCCGGGGAAGTAGCGGTCGATGATCTTGCGGGCGAACGCGTTGCGCCGGCCGTGCTCTGTGGCCAGAATGCGGTACACCGGCGCGGTCAGACCGCCAGACGGCTTGTTGCGCGTCAGCCACCTCGCCACCCCGGAACTGTGCGCCGCTGGCACCGCTTCGCTGTGTCCGTCCAACTCCCAGAACGCGGTGTGTGCCAGCGCAACAAAGGGATACTCCGGACTCGCCTTCGCGCCGGGGCGACCGAACTTGTCGAGCAGGTCGGTCAGCTCCGCTCGGACCGACTGCCACGAGGTCATCCGTGCCGCGCCGCGGGCCGCCCTGCCAGCCGCCCACAACAACAAAAGCGGCTGGTGGCGCGCAGGTTGTCCTGATGCGGTGTTGACCCGCAATGTGTCCAGCAGTCGAACAACGTCCAACCCCGCCACGGCCAGCCCTCCCTGCTGTCGCACGTGGCGAAGACACTACCGAGAAGTGCCGAGCAGAGCGGAAAAATTCAGCCCAAGCGGGAAAGAAGCGGATCAGGCGGCGGCTGGGGGCTTCTCGTAGCGGTCGACGTACTCCTGGCCCGAGAGTTCCATGATCTGGTACATGATCTCGTCGGTCACCGAGCGCAGGATCGGCAGGGACTCGTTCATCCCGTCGTACCGGTTGAACTCCAGCGGCTTGCCGAAGTGGATGGTGACCGGGCGGATGCGGGGGATCTTCTTGCCGACGGGCTGGAGGCGGTCGGTGCCGATCAGGCCGACCGGGATGACCGGGGCGCCGCTGGTGAGGGCGAGGCGGGCGACGCCGACGTGGCCGCGGTGCAGCTGGCCGTCGCGGGAGCGGGTGCCCTCGGGGTAGATGCCGAAGGCGCCGCCTGCCTGCAGGACCTCCAGGGCGGTGTCCAGGGCCTGGCCGGCGGCTCGGCCCTTGCCGCGTTCGACCGGGATCTGGCCGAGGGCGGTGAAGACCCAGCGCATGATGGCGCCCTTGACGCCCTTGCCGGTGAAGTACTCGGCCTTGGCCAGGAAGGCGACCTGGCGGGGGACGACCAGGGGGAGCATCAGGCTGTCGGCGAAGGACAGGTGGTTCGCGGCCAGGATGAACGCGCCCTTCTTGGGCAGGTTGTCCAGCCCGATCACCGTGGGGCGCCACACCAACCGGACCAGCCGACCCAGTAGCCGCTTGAGCAACCTGTACAGCACCGAACCTCCTCGACACGCCTGCCCACTGAGCCTACGTCCTCAGGTGACCGGCGTTCGACGGCGCGGTGACGACTACGCGGCGGCGCGCAGGCGGTCGCGCACCGCCATCAGGGCGAAGCCGAGCAGGTTCTCCCCCGGCCACTGCGCGGGGTCGGCGGCCCTCGGGTCGTCAGCGGCCAGGCCGATGCCCCAGACCGGGTCGAGCGGGCTGGCCTCGACCAGGACCCGGTCGCCGGTGGCGAGCAGGTAGGCGCCGAGGTCGGGGTGCTGGGTGAACTTGAGCAGGTTGCCCGCGACCACGATGTCGAACCGGCGGGCGGCCCAGGTAGCCGAGTCGAAGGAGCGGACCTGGCGGCCGAGGGTCTTGGCCTCGCCGGGGTTGTCGGCGGCCAGGATCTTGGCCGCGGTGTCCTGGTCCTCGAACAGCAGCGCCTTGTGGAACATCATGTAGTGCTCGGCGCTGCGCAGCCGCAGGCCGTCGTCGTCCAGCTCGGCTGGCCACCACTGGCTCAGGCAGCCCTTGCCGACGCTCCCGTCGGGCTCCGGCCGGTGGCCCCAGAACAGCAGCAGATCGGCCTTGGTCATGGCGGAGATCCTGCCACCGGTTCACGCCTCTGCCCCACAGACAGCCACCGCTGGCCGGGGCAGACTCCGCCTGGTGCAGCTGATCCGACACCTGGAGCGCCACCTCGGCCCGCCGGAACACGAGTGGGACACCGACGACACCGGCACTCCGATGCCGTTCCGGATCGTGCGGTTCGGCCCGGACCGGCCCTTCGGCGGGGTGCGCACGCACGCCACCATCGGCCTGTCCGCACACCGGCTGGACCTGCCCGGCGGCTGGGTGTGGCAGGAGCTGGTCATGCACACCAGGGACGGGGAACTGCAGGAGTTCGTGCCCGCGCTGCTGGACCAGGTCGGGGCCGAACTGCTGGGCGCCGGCGCGGGGCTGGCGCGGGGGCAGGTGATCGGGCCTAGGGGGCAGATCTTCCCGGTCGACGAGCTGACCGCGTTCTACGCGGCGTTACCGGTCTATCTGCCGGACGAGTTCCGGACGGTGACGGTGGGCGAGCGGCCGGTGCAGCTGACCTGGCTGATCCCGATCACCAGCAGCGAGGCGGAGTTCGCGCAGCGTGTCGGCTGGGCGCAGTTGGAGAAGGCATTCGAGAACGAGGACCCGGATCTCACCGATTTCCACCGGCGGGGTGTTTCGGCGGCTCGCCAGTTCGAATAGCGGGAATGGTGAAAGCCGCGCTGGTGTCCCGTTACCGGGGAGTTACACCAGCACGGCGTCCTGCTACCTAGCCACCTGTGGTGACGTCCACTCCTTCGAGCTAGCGCTTCTCGGGGGATTTGTTCGGTTTTTCCGTGCGGGTCGCGGGCCGCACAGGCCGTTAGTTAACCGGGAATTCCGGCGGCTGTCGCTTCCCGATCGAGTGAGAACGCGAACACGCCTCGTAGTCGACCGATACCGACCGCAACGGTGACAAGCAGTGATATCGATCTTGCCACCATCTGGTCGTCGCAACCTTCTCGGGTGATAACTTAGAGTCACGAGTTGTTCCACTGAACGGGTGGTCACGCGAAGCCCGGTCGGGCAGGGCGGCACCCGGCAACCGGCGGAAACTCACCTGGTTGGCGCAGCGCGATCAGGTGACGGCGGCGACCGCGGACCGGAGCGCGGCCACCGCGGCCGGGTCGCCCTCGACGGTCAGCCCGGCCGCATCGCCCCGGCCCCACAGCCACAGGTCCAGTGCACTGGCCGGGCCGCGCAGCACCGCCTCCGGCTCGGCGCCGTCGCAGAAGTCGACCACCGAGGGGTTCAGCCCGATCGTCCACTCCCGGCCCGGAACCTCGAGCCGCACAACGTGTTCGCCGCTGACAGCCGGCGGCTGGCGAGCGCCCAGCCACAGCGTGAGCACCTCGTCCACCCCGTCCGCGGCCAGCTCGGCAGGCACCGGGGTGACCGCGCCCAGCGCGGACTCGGCGTCCACCCGGTGGATCACCGCCTCGTGCGCCATCCGCCGGATCCAGAACCCCATCGTGCGGTCCCACGGGCACCAGGTCGGGTACGGGCGGCTGGCCTGGCCGGGGTCGAGCAGCTCCAGCAGGGTGGCCGAGGCGGTGGCGAAGGCGTCCGGCGCGGCCGCCGGGACCGGTCTCGGCGGGTGCCTGCGGCCGGTGCGGATCCAGTCCGCGACCAGCGCGAACACCGAGGCCAGGTGCGCGGTGAGCGCGTCGGCGGTCCAGCCTGGGCAGGTGGGCACCGGCGCGTCCGGTCCGGCCGAGGTCACGGCGGCCTGGAACTCAGCCACCGCGGTGCCCAGTGCCGTGTGCAGTGCTTCGGGGCGCATCAGCCCACCCTGCCCAAATCCGTTCGCGCCCGTCCACAACCTGCGGTAGCAACGGGGCATGACCTCAACGCTGACGGTCCGCCCGCTCACCGCCTCGACCCTGTCCGAGCACCTCGACATCTGCCGCACCGCCTTCTACGGCGAGCCCGACGATCCCGCCCGCGAGGCCCAGCTCCGGATGTGGGACCCGGCCCGCTTCCGGGGGGCCTTCGACGGCGCGGAGCTGATCGGCGGCGGCGGCATCTGGCCGAGGCGGATGACGCTGCCGGGCACCGGCGCGCACTCCTTCGCCGGGGTCACCATGGTCGCGGTCGCGCCTGGGCAGCGCAGGCGGGGCGCTCTCACCGGGGTGATGCGCTCGCTGCTGCACGACCTGCACGCCGAGGGCGGCGACCCGTTCGCCGCGCTGTGGGCCTCCGAGGGCGGCATCTACGGCCGGTACGGCTACGGGGTCGCGGTGGAGCGCCTGGAGATCGAGATCGACAAGGGCGCCAGGTTCCTGCCTACCGTGGACACCGGGACCGACCGGGTGCGCGAGGTGTCCAGGGAGGTCGCCGAACCGCTCATGCGCGAGCTGCACGCCAAGGTGGCCGCGCAGACCCCGGGCTGGCTGGAGCGGGACACCGACGCCTGGCACTACCGGCTGCTCGACGGGACGCAGCAGCGCAACGGCCGCCAGGCCTTCCGGTTCGCGGTGCACCCCGAGGGCTACGCGCTGTTCCGGATGCACCAGCGCCAGGTGCTCGCGGTGGAGGTGCACGAGCTGGTCACCACCGGCCCGGTCGGCTACGCCGCGCTCTGGCGGCACCTGCTCGACGCGGACCTGGCCGGCCTGGCCGACTACTGGTGCGCCGCGCCGGACGACCCGCTGCCGCACCTGCTGGCCGACCCGCGCGCGGTCCGGCGCGGGCGCTGCGACGCGCTGTGGCTGCGGCTGGTCGACGTGGACCGCGCGCTGCCGCTGCGGCGCTACGCGGGGCCGCTGGAGACCGTGCTGGAGCTGACCGACGAGTTCTGCCCGTGGAACGCCGGGCGCCGGCGGCTGCGGATCGGCGCGGACGGCCACGCCGAGGTGACCCGCACCGAGGACGAGCCGGAGCTGGCGCTGAGCACGACCGAGCTGGCCTCGGCCTTCCTCGGCGGGGTACGGCTGACCGCGCTGGCCGCCGCGGGCCGGGTGCGCGAGCTGCGGCCGGGCGCGCTGGCGCCGCTGAGCCGGGCATTCCTGACAGATCCGGCGCCGCACACCATCGAGAACTTCTGAGTGCCCTGACTCACCCGGCGGTGGGGAACGGCTCGCGGGGGTAGCCCGTTGGAGAGGGTGACCGCGGGAGCCACCCGCGGCGCCCTGCTATCGGGAGGCACCCTTGAGTACGGCAATCGTGCTGTTGCTGCTCGCCGTGGTCATCGTGGGCGGGGTGCTGTACGCGTCCCGGCAGAAAGCCGCGCGGGCACAGCAGCAGCTCAACGACGAGAAGGCCGACGCGCGCCGCTGGATCGAGCGGCTGGGCGGCCAGGTGCTGAACCTGGTCGGCACCAACGAGGCGGCCCGGCAGGCGCTGGCCGACGCCTCCGGCAGCTACACCGCGGCGGGCTCGCAGATCGAGCAGGCCACCTCGGCGGCGCAGGCCCAGCTGGCCAAGCAGACCGCGATGGAGGGCCTGTACTACGTGCGGGCGGCCAGGGTCGCGATGGACATGGACCCCGGTCCCGCGCTGCCCGACCTCAACGGCCAGCGCAGCGCCGGCACGGTGTCGGAGGACCGCGAGGTCACCGTGGAGGGCCACCAGTACGCGGTGGCGCGCACGCCGAGCTCGCACACCCCGCACTACTTCCCCGGCGGCATGGTGGCCGGCAGGCCGCTGCCGCAGGGCTGGTACAGCGAACCGATCTGGAAGCCGGCCAGGGCCACCGGTTCCTGGGGCTCGGGCGCGGGCATGCTCTTCGGCGCGATGTTCGCCGGGATGGCGGGCGTGGCGATCGCCAGCATGGCCGGTGACCTCATCGGCGGCATCGGCGAGGGCCTCGGCGACATGGGCGAGAGCCTGGCCGACGGTTTCGGCGACTTCGGCGGCATGGACTTCGGCGGTGGCGACGACTGGTGATCAGTCCGGCTGGCAGCCGGGGCACCAGTAGAGGTTCCGGCTGACCAGCTCCGACATCGCCACCGGTGTGCCGCACACCAGGCAGGGCAGTCCGGCCCGGCGGTAGACGTAGACCTCGCCGCCGTGCCGGTCCACCCTGGGCGCCCGGCCGGTGGCCCCGGGCAGGTGCTCGGGGCGCACCGTGTCGATCCGGCCGGCCCGCACGCCGTCGGACATCAGCTCGACCAGGTCCGCCCAGATGGTCTCCCACTCGGCGCGGCCGAGGTCGCGGCCCGCGCGCAGCGGCGGGATGTGGTGCCGGAACAGGACTTCGGCCCGGTAGACGTTGCCGACCCCGGCCAGCACCGCCTGGTCCATCAGCAGCGCCGCGATCGAGGTCTTCGACTTGCTGATCTTCGCCCAGACGCGGTCCGGGTCGGCGTCCGCGCGCAGCGGGTCCGGGCCGAGGCGGGCGCGCAGGGCGTCGAGTTCGGTGTCCCCGAGCAGGCGGCAGGCGGTCGGGCCGCGCAGGTCGGTCCAGTGACTAGGGCCGACCAGGCGCATCCGCACCTGGCCCTGCGGTGGCTCCACCGGCAGCTCGCGCTCGCTGAACGTGCCGTACAGGCCCAGGTGCACGTGCACGGTGACATCGCCGTAGTGGTGGAACAGGTGCTTGCCGTGCGCCTCGGCCGACTCGAACACCCGCCCGTCCACCACGGCGGCCTCGGTGGCGAAGCGGCCCTGCGGGCTGGACACCTCGACCCGGTGCCCGGCGAACTGGCGGTGGTGCAGCAGGGCGAACCGGTGCAGGGTGTGGCCCTCGGGCAACTCAGCGCTCCTCGTCGGCTACTTCGGCCACCAGGCGACCACGGACTGGATCGCGTAGGCCAGCAGGCAGTAGCCACACACTACGAACCCGCGCAGCACGGCCGAGGCCCGGTCCGCGGTCTCCCGGTTCCTGAGCCCCAGCCACACCCCGGCCACCGCCGCGACCAGCACCAGGACCACCCCGGCCAGCATCATCTGCAGGCCGACGCCGAGCACGCAGTCCGGCTGCCCGCACGGCGGGTCGCCCGGCCCGGCCAGCCACGGCACCAGTGCCGCCTCGCCGAAGTAGAGGGCCAGCACGCCCAGCAGCGTGCCGAAGGTCGCGACCAGCGGAGTGGCCAGCCAGGCAGATCGACTCACCCGGCTGGCTTACCCCCTCAGGCGCTCGGCAAAGCAGGCGGCTCGCCGGTGCGCTCGTACTCGCTGAGCAGGCCGATTCGGCGGGCGTGCCGGGGCTCGGCGGAGAACTCGGTGGTCAGGAAGGCATCCACGATCGCGGTGGCCTCCTCGGTGCTGTGCATCCGCGCACCCACCCCGGCGACCAGGGCGTTGTTGTGCTGGCGGGACAGCTGGGCGGTCTGCACGCTCCAGGTCAGCGCGGCACGGCAGCCGGGGACCTTGTTCGCGGCGATCTGCTCGCCGTTGCCGGAGCCGCCGATCACCAGGCCGAGGCTGCCCTCGTCGGCGACCACCCGGCGGGCGGCCTCGACGCAGAACGGCGGGTAGTCGTCCTCGGCGTCGTAGGTGTGGGGGCCCACGTCGACCACCTCGTGACCCTGCTCGGTCAGGTGGGTGACGAGGTGGTTCTTCAGCTCGAAGCCTGCGTGGTCGGAACCAAGGTAAACGCGCACGGGCACGCAGTCTGCCAGCCCCGATATTCGCCTGACCTGGGCGGTCGGCTTTGCGAGGCTGGTCACATGACGGTCTTCGGGCAGGACGGCTTCCGGGTGCGGCTGGAGTGGGGCGGGGAGGGCGTGGCGGTGCTGGCGCCGCGGTGCGCGGTGCTGGTCGTGGTGGACGTGCTGGTGTTCACCACCACGGTGGACGTGGTGGTCGGCCGGGGCGCGCGGGTGCTGCCCTTCGCCAGCGCCGATGAGGGCGCGCAGCGGGCGGCGGAGGCGCGCGGCGCGGTGATCGCCGGGCTGGGCCTGCACACCAGCCCGGCCGGCTCGGTGGCCACCAAGGAGAAGTGGTCGCTGCGGCCCTCCTCGCTGACCGGGGTGCCCGGGGGCACGCTGCTCGGCCTGTCCTCGCCCAACGGCGGCACGCTGTGCGCGCGGGCGGCCGCGACCGGCGCCACCGTGCTGGCCGGGTGCCTGCGCAACGCGAGCGCGGTGGCGGCCAAGGCGCTGGAGCTGGCCGGGGACCGGCCGATCGGGATCATCGCCGGCGGCGAGCGCTGGCGGATCGACCCGGCCCGGCCGCTGCGGCCCTCACTGGAGGACTACCTGGGCGCGGGGGCGATCGCGCACGGGTTGCGGCACGGGCGATCCAGCGAGGCCGAGCTGGCCGCGACCGCGTTCGCCGCGGTGGCCGACCGGGTGCCGGAGCTGCTGGCAGACTCGGTGTCCGGACGAGAGCTCACCGAGGCCGGGCTGGCCGCGGACGTCGAGCTGGCCGGGGCGGTGGACAGCAGCACGGCGGCACCGGTACTGGTGGACGGGATCTTCGGCGCCTAGGGAAGGACGGGTCGTGGACGGTCGCTGGGTCGAGGTCGCCGAGGGTGTGCTGGTCCGCAGGCACACCGAGCTGGACCTCAACACCGGGCTGGTGCTGGGTGAGCAGGGTTGCCTGGTGATCGACACCAGGGGGGACGGGGTGCAGGGCGCGGAGCTGGCCGCGGCGGTCCGCGAGGTCACCCCGCTGCCCTGGCGGGTGGTGCTCACGCACGCGCACTTCGACCACAGCTTCGGCGCCTCGGCCTTCGCGCCCTGCGAGATCTGGGCGCACCACCGCTGCGGCCCCGCGCTGGCCGCGGGCGCCGAGGCGGACAAGAAGGCCTGGAGCGAGTACTACCGCGAGCAGGGCCGCCCCGAGGTGGCCGAGGCGATCCTGGCCGCCGAGCCGGTGCCGCCGACCCATCCGGTGGCCGAGCGGACCGAGCTGGACCTGGGCGGCCGGGTCGTGGAGCTGCTGCCCACTGAGCACGGGCACACCGACCACGACCTGCTGGTCTGGCTGCCCGAGGTGTCGGTGGTCTTCACCGGCGACCTGGTCGAGCAGGGCGCGCCACCGGCGTTCAAGGGGTCCTGGCCGCTGGCCTGGCCGGCCGCGGTGGAGCAGGTGCTGGCGCTCAAGCCCTCGGTGGTGGTGCCGGGGCACGGCGAGCCGGTGGACCGGGCCTTCGTGCGGGAGCAGCTGGCCGAGCTGAGCCGGGTGGCCGAGCTGTGCGCCGAGGTCAGCGCCGGTCGGCTGGATCGCGCTGCGGCCTTGCGCCGCTCCCCGTACCCTGAAGACTTCACCGCAGATGCACTCGAAAGTGTTACCAATCACTCTGGCCACGCCTAGCAGCACCAAATACTTGTGACACTGAGCCATCGGTCTGTTGCGTAAAGTCCGACAGTACCTACTCAATCGGGCTTCACCTCGCCTGGCTCGGTGAGCTGAACTATGCTCCGTGTGACAAGTGTCAAGTCAGCGTCGTAGGTGACTCCCTGTGATTACCTGCCACGTGGCGAGGAGGTGCTCGTGCACCAAGAGCCGCAGCCGACCACGACTGCGCACCGGCCGGTGTACAACGGCTCCCCCGCTCTGCCCGAACCCAGCCGTGAGCTGGCCGAAGTGCTGCAGAAGGGCCCGTTCTCCAGAGCCCTGCACCTCGCGATCGAGGCAAGCGGGCTGAGCCTGGACCGGATCCAGTACCGGCTCGCCCAGCGTGGGGTGAAGGTCAGCCTGACCACGCTGAGCTACTGGCGACACGGGCGCAGCCGCCCGGAGCGCCCGGACTCGCTGCGCGGGGTGCACATCCTCGAAGAGGTGCTGCGCCTGCCGGCGAACTCACTGATGAGCCTGCTCGGCCCGCGCCGACCGCGCGGCCGCTGGCTCTCGCACACCCCCGGCAGCCTGGACACCGAGCGCCTGTGGGAGTCCCCCGACGGCCTGACCAAGCTGCTGGAGCGGCTGGAGGTGCCCTCCACCGCGCAGCTGACCCGGCTGAGCGTGCACGACACCTACCTGCTCGGCGCGGACCGCTCGGAGAAGAGCCTGCGGGTGCGGGAGGTGGTGCGCGCCGAGGTCGACAAGGTCTCCCGGCACTTCCTCTACTACCGGGGCGACGACCCGGACCGCCCGGCGCCGCTGATCACCTCGACCCGGTACTGCCGGCTGGGCCGGGTGCGCTTCGACCCGGACAGCAACTTCATGGTGGCCGAGCTGGTGCTCGACCGGGTGCTCTCCGCCGGGGACACCACGATCATGGAGTTCGAGCTGGAGTGCCAGTCGACCACTCCCGCGCACTTCTACGACCGGCGCTTCCGGACCCCCGCCCGGGACTACGTGCTCCAGGTGCACTTCGACCCGGCGATGGTCCCGGCGCGCTGCTTCCGCTACCACCGCCAGCTGGCCAACGCGCCCGAGCAGGACGTGCAGGAGCTGTGGGTGGGCGCCTCCAACACCGCGCACTTCGTCTCGCTGGACGTCTCGCCCGGCATCTACGGCGTGCGCTGGGACTGGGACTAGCCAGTACCTGTCCGGACAAACCGCGGGCCCGCATCCCATCGGATGCGGGCCCGCGGTGCGTCGTGAACGGAATCAGATCGCGCTGACCCGGTCCGCCTGAGGACCCTTGGGGCCCTGAACGACCTCGAACTCCACGGCCTGGTTCTCTTCCAGGGACCGGTAACCGGACCCCTGGATGGCCGAGAAGTGCACGAACACGTCAGGTCCGCCGCCGTCCTGGGCGATGAAGCCAAAGCCCTTTTCCGCGTTGAACCACTTGACCTTGCCGGTTGCCATAAAACTCCTCGTCAATGCGAGCGGTACCACCAATGGCAGTGGTCCCGTCTCACCCCCGCGCCACCCACGAGCAGGCCTCGTGGACAGAGCGAGCGGCCATGACGCTACAGGGTGATGCCGTCCGGAAACAGATGGGTGGCGACAGTCGGCTACGCCCAGTTCACTTCCAGGGCATCCGCGTGCTTGCCTTCCACAGCCTCAAAACGGCCCGCCCCGGCCCCTCACCAGGGCGGCGGCTCAGCACTCGATGACGTTGACGGCCAGGCCGCCGCGCGCGGTCTCCTTGTACTTGACCTTCATGTCGGCGCCGGTCTCGCGCATGGTCTTGATCGCCTTGTCCAGCGAGACGAAGTGCGTGCCGTCGCCGCGCAGCGCCATCCGGGAGGCGGTGATGGCCTTGATCGAGGCGACCGCGTTGCGCTCGATGCACGGGATCTGCACCAGGCCGCCGATCGGGTCGCAGGTCAGGCCCAGGTTGTGCTCCAGGGCGATCTCCGCGGCGTTCTCCACCTGCTCCGGGGTGCCGCCCAGCACCTCGGTGAGGCCGGCCGCGGCCATCGAGCAGGCCGAGCCGACCTCGCCCTGGCAGCCGACCTCGGCGCCGGAGATGGAGGCGTTCTCCTTGAACAGCTGGCCGATCGCGCCCGCGGTCAGCAGGAAGCGGACCACGCCGTCGTCGTTGGCGCCCGGCACGAACCGGGCGTAGTAGTGCAGCACCGCCGGCACGATCCCGGCCGCGCCGTTGGTGGGCGCGGTGACCACCCGGCCGCCTGCCGCGTTCTCCTCGTTGACCGCCAGCGCGAACAGGGTCACCCAGTCCATCACCCGCAGCGGGTCGGTGGTGTAGTGCTCGTTGGACAGGGTCTGGAACAGCCCGGCCGCGCGGCGCTGCACCTTCAGCCCGCCGGGCAGGGTGCCCTCGCGCGCGCAGCCGCTGCGCACGCAGTCCTGGATGACCTGCCAGATGTGCAGCAGGCCGTCCCGCACCTCGGCCTCGGTGCGCCAGGCCAGCTCGTTGGCCAGCATCACGCCGCTGATCGGCAGGCCGGTCTCGATGGTGCGCTCCAGCAGCTCCACGCCGTTGCGGAACGGGAGCCGGACCGGGGTGTCGTCGACCTTGATCCGGTCGGCGCCCGCGGCGGTCTCGTCCACCACAAAACCGCCGCCGACCGAGTAGTAGGTCCGGCTGCGCAGCTCCTGCCCCGAGGCGTCCAGCGCGGCGAAGGTCATGCCGTTGGGGTGGTACGGCAACGACTTGCGCCGGTGCATGACCAGGTCGGTCCGCTCCTCGAAGGCGATCTCGTGGCTGCCCAGCAGCCGGATCCGGCGCTGCTCGCGGATGGCGGCCACCCTCGGCTCGACCGAGGCGGTGTCCACCGTCTCCGGGTCCTCGCCCTCCAGGCCGAGCAGCACCGCCTTGTCGCTGCCGTGCCCGTGGCCGGTGGCGCCCAGGGAGCCGAACAGCTCCGAGCGCACGGTCGCCGTGTCGGCCAGCAGCCCATCCGCCTTCAGGCCGTTGGCGAACGTGCATGCGGCCCGCATCGGTCCCACCGTGTGGGAGCTCGACGGCCCGATACCGATCTTGAACAGCTCAAAGACGCTAATCGCCAACTCGTCCACGCTCCGTTGAGTGGGGAGGGGGCGGCGGCCCCATCCGGTCACCTACGAGTGTGACACGAGCGGATGACTGACCCGGTTAACGCTGGATGGCCTTCAATTCGGTGAACTCCTCCAGCCCGTGCAGTCCCATCTCCCTGCCGTTGCCGGACTGCTTGTAGCCGCCGAAGGGCGCCACCGGGTTGAACGCGCCGCCGTTGACGTCCACCTGCCCGGTGCGCATCCGCCTGGCCACGGCCAGCGCGCGGTCGGCGTCGGCGGAGTAGACCGAACCGGCGAGGCCGTAGATGGAGTCGTTGGCGATGGCCACCGCGTCGTCCTCGTCGGCGTAGGGCAGCACCGCCAGCACCGGCCCGAAGATCTCCTCCTGGGCGATGACCATGTCGTTGCGCACGTTGGCGAACACGGTCGGCTGGACGTAGTAGCCGACCGGGGTGTGCGCCGGGGTCTCCGGGCCGCCCACGGCCAGCGTGGCGCCCTCGGCGATGCCCTGCCGGATGTAGCCCTGGACCCGCTCCTGCTGGGCCTTGGTGACCATCGGGCCGATCCTGGTGGCCGGGTCGGTCGGATCGCCCGGCACGTACTTGGCGGCGGCCTCGGCGAGCAGCCCCACGAACTCGTTGTGCAGCCGCGCCGGAATCAGCGCCCTGGTGCGCGCGGTGCAGGTCTGCCCGCTGTTGATGAAGCAGTGCGCGATGGCCTGCTTCGCCGCACCGGCCAGGTCCGCGTCGTCCAGGATGATGTTGGCGGACTTGCCGCCCAGCTCGAGTGAGACCCGTTTCACGGTCTCGGCCCCGACCGCGGAGATCCGCCGCCCAGCCGCGGTCGACCCGGTGAAGGAGATCATGTCCACCAGCGGGTGCGCGACGATCGCCTCCCCCACCGTCGGCCCGTACCCGTGCACCAGGTGGAAGACCCCGTCCGGCACGCCGGCCTCGCGCACGATCTCGGCGAAGACCTCGGCGGTGAGCGGAGTCACCTCACTCGGCTTGAGCACCACGGTGCACCCGGCGACCAGCGCGGGCACCACCTTCGCCACGACCTGGTGCAGCGGGTAGTTCCACGGCGTGATCGCGCCCACCACGCCGATCGGCTCGCGCAACACCAGCGAGTTGCCGATCTCCTCGCTGAAGTCGTAACCCTTGTCGACCAGGTCCACGATCCCGGTCGCCACCGACACCGGCAAACTGGCCTGCACCCTGGTGGAGAAGCTGATCGGCGACCCCATCTCCGCGGTGATCAGCTTTGCCAGCTCGTCCCGCCGCGCGGCCACTCCGGCGGAGATCCGGCGCCCGAGCTCGGCCCGCTCGGCCAGCGGGGTCGCCGCCCAGGCGGGGAAGGCGGCGTGGGCGGCGCGCACGGCGGCGTCGACGTCGGCGGCGGTGCCGGCCGGGACGGAGCCGATGACCTGTTCGGTGGCTGGGTTGATCACTTCGATGAGTTCGTTCGCCATGGGGTCAGGGTGTCATGGCGCGGGGTGGGGATCGGGGGCGCTGGGTGTCCACAAAGGACTGGAAGGGTGGCGCTGGGCGGGAGCGGGGGTGGGTGGCCGGGTCCGGTCAGGTGGCGGCTCGGCGCGGGTGCGTGTCGCGGTCTCACTAAGACGACCGGTCACATTGAGGCGGGACCAGGCCGAAGACGGACCGGACCGGCTCCTTTAAGACGACCGGTCATATTCGGCTCGCACTCAAGACGACCGGTCATATTCAGCGAGAGGGCCTCCTGAGGGCGCCCGCCAACCAACCCGGCCCTGCCCGGCCCAACCAGCCCGACCCGCCCCAGCCAGCCCTTGTCCGCCCAGCTCAGCACGGCCCCAGCCCGGCCAGTCCAACCCGGCCCGGCCAGCCAGGCCCAGTGCAGCACAGGCCAAACTCGGCGCGGGCTCAGTGCAGCGCTGAATATGACCGGTCGTCTTAAAGCTGACCGCCACGCGGCCGCCGCTTGGATCGGCACAGAGCCCAACCTCAACCCCCGCCCGGCCCCGCCTCAGCCGCAAAGGCGAAGGACCGCCCTCCAGCACGCGCCGGAAAGCGGTCCCCCGCTCAGCCTCAGGAGAAGTCCGGGTCCTCGGTCCGCGTCCGCTTCAGCTCGAAGAAGTGCGGATACCCGGCCAGCAGCCGAGCCCCGTCGAAGATCTTTCCCGCATCCTCGCCCCTCGGGATCTTCGACAGCACCGGCCCGAAGAACGCGACCCCGTCCACGTGGATGGTCGGCGTGCCCACCTCCATGCCCACCGGGTCCATGCCGGCGTGGTGGCTGGCCTTCAGCGCCTCGTCGTGGTCGGTCGAGTGGGCCGCCTCGGCGAGTTCCGCGGGCAGGCCCAGCTCGGCCAGGGCTTCCTTGATCACGCCGTCCAGGTCGTCGCCGCGGCCCTCGTTGTGGATGCGGGTGCCCAGCGCGGTGTACAGCGGGCGGAGGACGTCCTCGCCGTGGGACTTGGCGGCGGCGATGGCCACCCGGACCGGGCCCCAGCCCTTGTTCAGCAGCTCCTGGTACTCCGGGGGCACGTCGCGGCCGGAGTTGAGCACGGACAGGCTCATCACCCGGAAGTGCAAGTCGATGTCGCGGACCTGTTCGACCTCCAGGATCCACCGCGAGCTGATCCACGCCCACGGGCAGAGCGGGTCGAAGTAGAAGTCGACTCGGGGGGTCTCAGCGCTCATGACGCCTCTTTCGGTTTATGGCTGTTGACGAGCCTCGGGCAGCACGTCCTGCCTGCTACCAACCGCGCGCGGGGGCGAACTCTTCCCGGGAGCGGGAAACCGTTTCGACGTTCGTGGTTTGATGCCTGACGTCGTGCATCCCCAATAGCAAGAACACGAGGTGACCCGTGGCCGCACCGAACCTCACGGTCGAGCAGGCACAGCAGCGTGCCGCCCTCCTGGAGGTGGAGTCCTACGCGATCGAGCTGGACCTCACCGACGGAGCGGGCGGGCCGGGCGAGAACACGTTCCGCTCGACCAGCACGGTGCGGTTCGCCAGCCGTGAGACCGGCGCCCAGACCTTCGTCGACCTGGTGGCCGCCGGGGTGCGCAGGGCCGTGCTCAACGGCGTCGAGCTGGACGTCTCCGACTTCCGCGAGGAGGACGGGATCACGCTGCCGAACCTGGCCGAGCGCAACGAGCTCGTCATCGAGGCCGACTGCCGGTTCATGAACACCGGTGAGGGCGTGCACCGCTTCGTCGACCCGGTGGACGACGGGGTGTACCTCTACACCCAGTTCGAGACCGCGGACGCCAAGCGCATGTTCGCCTGCTTCGACCAGCCGGACCTGAAGTCGGTCTACCAGCTCACCGTGCTGGCGCCCGCGGACTGGAAGGTATTGTCCAACAGCGCCACCGAGTCCACCGAGCAGGTCGACGGCGGTGTCCGGCACGTCTTCGAGACCACCAAGCCGATGTCGACCTACCTGGTCGCGCTGGTGGCCGGTCCGTACGCGGAGTGGCGCGACGTCTACACCGACAGCGAGGGCGAGATCCCGCTCGGGCTGTACGTGCGCGCCTCGCTGGCCGAGTTCGCCGACCACGAGCGGCTGTTCACCGAGACCAAGCAGGGCTTCGAGTTCTTCAACAACGCCTTCGGGGTGCGCTACCCGTTCGGCAAGTACGACCAGTGCTTCGTGCCGGAGTTCAACGCGGGCGCGATGGAGAACGCGGGCTGCGTGACCTTCCGCGAGGAGTACATCTTCCGCTCCAGGGTCACCCGCTACGACTACGAGCGCCGGTGCGAGACGCTGCTGCACGAGATGGCGCACATGTGGTTCGGCGACCTGGTCACCATGCGCTGGTGGGACGACCTGTGGCTGAACGAGTCCTTCGCCACCTGGGCCAGTGTGCTCGCGCAGGCCTCGGCCACCGAGTACAAACACGCCTGGACCTCCTTCGCCAACATCGAGAAGTCCTGGGCCTACCGCCAGGACCAGCTGCCCTCCACCCACCCGGTCGCCTGCGAGATGCCCGACCTGGAGGCCGTGGAGGTCAACTTCGACGGCATCACCTACGCCAAGGGCGCCAGCGTGCTCAAGCAGCTGGTGGCCTACGTGGGCCTGGACAACTTCCTGGCCGGGCTGCGGGTGTACTTCGACAAGCACGCCTGGGACAACGCCACCCTGGCCGACCTGCTGGTCGCGCTGGAGCAGGCATCCGGCCGGGACCTGTCCTGGTGGAGCGCGCAGTGGCTGCAGACCACCGGGCTGAACTCGCTGCGCGCCCGGTTCGAGGTGGGCGCGGACGGCAGGTTCACCAGGTTCGCGGTGTTGCAGGGCGGCGCCCGGCCCGGCGCCGGTGAGCTGCGCACGCACCGGCTGGCCATCGGCATCTACGACGAGGACGCCGACGGCAAGCTGTCGCGGGTGCACCGGGTCGAGGTGGACGTGGACGGCGAGCGCACCGACGTGCCCGAGCTGGTCGGCGTGCACCGCGGCAAGCTGGTGCTGGTCAACGACGACGACCTCACCTACTGCACGATGCGGCTGGACCCGGACTCGCTGGTCACCCTGATCGACCGGATCGCGCACATCACCGAGCCGCTGCCGCGCACGCTGTGCTGGTCGGCGGCCTGGGAGATGACCCGCGAGGCCGAGCTGAAGGCCCGCGACTTCGTCACCCTGGTGCTCGGCGGCGTGCACGCCGAGACCGAGGTCGGCGTGGTGCAGCGGCTGCTCGCGCAGGCCCAGACCGCGCTGTCCTCCTACGCCGACCCGGCGTGGCGG
The DNA here is from genome assembly GCF_030064675.1 of Crossiella sp. CA-258035. Taxonomy (GTDB): domain Bacteria; phylum Actinomycetota; class Actinomycetes; order Mycobacteriales; family Pseudonocardiaceae; genus Crossiella. The sequence goes on along the minus strand of NZ_CP116413.1, from coordinate 1,422,707 downwards.
CCGGAGGGCTGGTCCCGCTTCTCCACCCGCGTCCTGGACCTGGCGAGCACCGCGGAGCCGGGCTCGGACCACCAGCTGGCCTTCGCCAACGCGCTGACCTCCTCGGTGCTCGGTGAGGTCGAGCTGGCCGTGCTGCAGGGCTGGTACGACGGCACCGCCGTGCTGGACGGCCTGACCGTGGACGCGGACCTGCGCTGGCGGATCCTCCGTGCCCTGGTGGCACACGCCCGCGCCGACGACACCGACATCGCCGCCGAGCTGGCGCGGGACGCCACCGCCACCGGCAAGCGGCAGGCGGAGCTGGCCACCGCGCTGATCCCGACCGAGGAGAACAAGGCGGAGACCTGGCGGCGGGCCGTGCACGACGACGAGCTGTCCAACTCCACCAACGAGTCGCTGATCAACGGCTTCTCCCACCCCGGGCAGAAGGAGCTGCTGGCCGGCTACACCGGCCGCTACTTCGCCGAGGTGTCCGAGGTGTGGCAGCGCCGCGGCAGCGACCGGGCGATGCCGGTGGTGATCGGACTGTTCCCGTCCTGGGCGGTGGAGGAGGCCACGGTCAAGGCCGCGGACGCCTGGATCGCCGCTGGCGAGCACCCGCCGGCCCTGCTCCGCCTGGTGAACGAGGGCCGCGCGGGCATCGTGCGGGCGCTGGCCGCCCGTGAGTTCGACCGCTCCTGACGCCTGAACGCAGCAGCGGCGGCGTTCCCATCAGCCCGATGGGAACGCCGCCGCTGACGTTTCAGCTGGTCAGTGCTGCTTGGGACCGGCCTGGTCGGCCAGCATGCGCAGTCCGCTGACCAGGCCGCCGGGCAGGTCGCCCTCCTTGAAGGAGGCGACCATGCTCATCACCGCGAGCTTGCAGCCGCGGTCGGCCAGCCTGCGCCCGGACTCCGCGCCGGTGACGATCTCCAGCACGCGCTGGCCGGGGGACACCGCGATCAGCACCGCGTTGGCCGCCTTGGTGCCGAGGGAGCCGTGCAGCTGCTCCGCGCGGGCGCGGGTGTCCTCGCCGAGGTCGCCGAGGTAGATGCTGAAGTCCAGGCCGGAGCTGCGGCTGGACAGGGTCAGCGCCTCGTCCAGGGTGGCCAGCTGGGTCGGGCTGAACGGCAGCTTCGGGCCGTTGTCGCTGATGTGCCTGGCCGAGGAGACCCGGCCGTGCGGCATCAGCGCCTCGCCGAAGGCCAGGTCCTCGGGGTCGACGCGGGTCGCCACCTCACCAGTTGCCACGGGCACCTCCCCGAGCGGTGACGGCGGTCGCGGCCGCCTCGTTGTCTTGCGCCGCGGCGGCGGCAGACGTGGTCAGGCCGGCGGGGTTGGCACTCCACCACACGGGCTCGTGGGGCCACTCCTGGCCGGGCCGGTAGCGCTGGCCCCGGCTGGAGTTAGGCCACATCGTCAGCAGGGTGATCCCGAGGTACAGCGCCAACGGGATCCCCGCGAAGACGAGGATGGTCTCCAGGACGGTCACGGCGGCAACTGTAGATGGTGCGTCCCGGCTGCGCTGGCAGTGGTCCCCGTGCGGCCGTTCGCGGGTATTCGCCAGGTTTCGGCCGGAGGCCGCGGAAGGTAACCCGGAAGTGTGACCCGCGACGCACCACGGCCCCGAAGCCACTCGACCGGCCCAGCTCACTGGGCCAGTCGGCCCCGATCCGAACAGCGGCAAATGGCGGCCGCTTTGGCGGCTTGTCTGCGGGGAGCCAGGCTTCTACTTTTCACCTATCCGGGTCTTGTGCACGCAGACTCTTCCACGCAGAGCAGCATCCCACCGATGGGAGACGCCAACATGTCGGATATCAAGACTCTCGAACAGAGCAACGACCACACCCGTTCGGGTAAGCGGTCACTCATCCGCAATGCAGGCGTGCGCATCAGCAACTTTGATGGCGTCCGGATCAGCGGGCGCGCCGGGGTACGCATCAGCGCCGTTGATGACGTTTGCGTCTCCGGTCACGCAGGGGTGCGGATCAGCGGCCGGGCGGGTGTCCGGATCAGCTCGGCGGACACGGTGCGTGACGGCGTGCGCATCAGCGGAGTCGATCGCGGAGTGCGCATCAGTGCGGCTTCGGGGGTGCGGATCAGCGGGGTCGAGCGTGGGGTGCGGATCAGCTCGGCGGAGCGGGGTGTGCGGATCAGCGGCGTGGACCGGGGCGTGCGGATCTCCGCCCGGGACGGTGTGCGGATCAGCGGCGAGGCAGGGGTGCGGATCAGCGGGGCCGAGCGGGGCGTGCGCATCTCCGCCCGCGACGGCGTCCGCATCAGCGGCGAGGCAGGCGTGCGGATCAGTGGGGCCGAGCGGGGCGTGCGCATCTCCGCCCAGGACGGTGTCCGGATCAGCGGTCAGGCCGGGGTTCGCATCAGTGGCGAGGCCGGGGTGCGGATCAGCGGCGCTGAGCGCGGGGTGCGGATCTCCGCCCGCGACGGCGTCCGCATCAGCGGCGAGGCGGGCGTGCGGATCTCCGGGCGCGCCGGGGTTCGCATCAGCGCTCGCGACGGCGTGCGCATCAGCGCCGCCGATGGCGTGCGGATCAGCGCCCAGGCCCCCGCGCTGGCCGTGGCGGCCTGAACGACCGGGTCAGGCGGCGGGTTCGCCGAGGTAGGGCAGCCACTGCGGGTCCGCGTCGGGCACACCGGCGAGCAGGCGCCAGTGCTGTCCGCGCGGGGTCCTCGGCACCACCCGCAGCCGCCAGCCCAGCTCGCTGAGCAGCTTGTCGGCCTTGCGGTGGTTGCACCTGGCGCAGCAGGCGACCGTGTTCTCCCAGGTGTGCTGGCCGCCTTTGCTGCGCGGGACCACGTGGTCGATGGTCTCGGCCCGGCCGGCGCAGTAGGCGCAGCGGAACCGGTCGCGGTGCATCAGGGCGGCGCGGGTCAGCGGGATGCGGCCTCGGTAGGGCACCCGGACGAAAGTGCTCAACCTGATCACCGAGGGCACCGCGACGGTCTCGCTGGCGGAGTGAACCTGCAGGCCGGCGGTGTCTCCATGGACGATTTCCGCTTTGCCGCAGACAAGAAGTACGATCGCTCGGCGCACCGGGAGGGCCGTCAGCGGCTCGAAGGTGGCATTCAGCAACAACACACGGCGTCGGCCCCAGCCAGGGGTCGTCTCGCTAGGGGCCGCCCGTTCCTGCGCAGGCACAGGAACGCACGCGGCCAAGGCCGGCGGGACCCCGTTCGAGGACGAACGGACCCGCGGCGTCTGCCCACCGGCTACGCCGATGGGAGTCGGTTGTCGGTCGGGCACGCGACCACCTCCACCGGGTCAACACGTAGTCGACCACATAATGCGCTATTCGCGCACCTGTGATCTGTAACGTGTCGGGCAGGCTCGCCCGAATCTACGGTGAACGAGCGGCTAACCGGTGGAGTGACAAGCCTGTATCGGTACTGTTCCGATCGTGAGCCAGTCGCGTCCCGCAGCCTCGACCTACCCGCCCGCCGAGCGCCTCGACCTGGTCGACGAGCTGCACGGACACCGGGTGCCGGACCCCTACCGCTGGCTCGAAGACGCCGCCGATGAACGCACCCAGGCCTGGTCGGCCGCGCAGGACGCGCTGGTCAGCCCGCTGCTGGCGGAGCTGCCCGGTCGCGCCGCGGTGGCCGAGCGGGTCGGCACGCTGCTGCGGTCCGGGTCGGTGTCCGCGCCGTTCTGGCGCAACGGCCGGGCCTTCTTCACCCGCCGCCTGCCCGGCCAGGAGCACTCGGTGCTGCACGTGCGGGAGGCCGACTGCAGCGAGCGCGCGCTGATCGACGTGGCCGCGCTGGACCCCTCCGGCCTGACCACCCTGGACTACTGGGTGCCCAGCCTGGAGGGCGACAAGCTCGCCTACCTGCTCTCCAGCGGCGGCGACGAGGAGTCCCAGCTGCACGTGGTCGACGTGGCCACCGGCCGGGTGCTGGACGGGCCGATCGACCGGGCCCGCAACTCCCCGATCGCCTGGCTGCCCGGCGGCGAGGAGCTGTACTACGTCCGCCGCCTGGCACCGGAGGCCGTGCCCGCGGGCGAGGAGCTGTTCCACCGGCGGGTGTGGCGGCACCGGCTGGGTGCCGACCCGGCCAAGGACGAGCTGGTGCACGGCGAGGGCCTGGACAAGACCAACTACTACGGCGTGCGCCTGTCCGCCGACGGGCGCTGGCTGGTGGTCGACGCCACCCCCGGCACCGCGCCCAAGGAGTCGGTCTGGATCGCCGACCTGGCCGGTGACGGCAAGCTGCGCCAGATCGTGGACGAGGTGGACAGCGCCTACTGCACCGCCTGGGTCGAGCGCGACGGCAGGCTCTACCTGCTGACCACCCTGGGCGCCCCGCGCTGGCGGCTGTGCGTGGCCGATCCGGCCGAGCCCGGCCAGGAGCACTGGCGCGAGCTGATCGCCGAGGACCCCGGCTCGGTGCTGGAGACCGCCCGCTGGCTGGACGGCTCGCTCGCCGTGCTGCGCAGCCGCCACGCGGTCTCCGAGGTGCACCTGCACGATCCGGCCGACGGCAGCCACCTCACCCAGATCCCCTTGCCCGGCACCGGATCCGTGCACGGACTCTCCACAGTGGACAGTCTCACCACGGCGGACGCGGACACGCTGTGGATCGGCTGGACCGACTTCGTCACCCCGCCCAGCGTGCACCGGCACGTGCGCTCCACCGGCGTCACCGAGCTGCTGGAGTCCGCGCCCGGCTCGGTCGAGGTGCCCCCGGTGCACACCCGGCAGCTGGCCTACACCTCAGCCGACGGCACCACCGTGCACATGTTCGTGCTCTCCCCCGCCGCCGAGCCGGACCGGCCGCGGCCCACCCTGCTCGGCGGCTACGGCGGCTTCTCCATCAGCTACTCCCCGTCCTACAGCGCCTCCGCGCTGGCCTGGGTCGAGGCGGGCGGGGTGTACGCGCTGGCCTCGCTGCGCGGCGGCGGCGAGGAGGGCGAGGCCTGGCACCAGGGCGGCATGCGGGCGAACAAGCAGAACACCTTCGACGACTTCCACGCCGCCGCCGAACACCTGATCGCCACCGGCTGGACCACCAGCCCGCAGCTGGCCATCCAGGGCGGCTCCAACGGCGGCCTGCTGATGGGCGCGGCGATCACCCAGCGCCCCGAGCTGTACCGCGCGGTGGTCTGCTCGGCCCCGCTGCTGGACATGGTCCGCTACGAGGAGTTCCTGATCGGCCGCATCTGGAAGGACGAGTACGGCTCGGCCGCCGACCCGGGCGAGCTGGAGTGGCTGCTGTCCTACTCGCCGTACCACCACGTCCGGCCGGGCGTGGCCTACCCGGCGGTGCTGTTCACCGTCTTCGAGTCCGACTCCCGCGTGGACCCCTGCCACGCCCGCAAGATGTGCGCCGCCCTGCAGGCGGCCACCAGCGGCGACCCGGCCACCCACCCGATCCTGTTCCGCCGCGAGACCGACGTGGGCCACAGCACCCGCTCGATCTCCCGCACCGTCTCACTGACCGCCGACACCCTGTCCTTCCTGGCCAATGCCACCGGCCTGACCTTCGGCGGACAGTGACCGGCCGCACGTTCGCGTCATGATCGCGGTGCCCGTGCGTCACCACTGTTGACGGGCCGTGACCAAGCCGGGTCACGGTCCACAAACGACAGCCAGAACCTGTGGGAACCCGCCCTGCGGTGTCGGCGTCGAAGGTTACGATGCGAGACGGCATCGAGCGCAGTAACTGGGAGGGTGTGACATGCCGCCACGGGATCCGGATGCGGATATCTCGCCAGGGCAGGCGAGGCTCAATCAGCACTACTCGACCGACTACTCCTCGGCGAAGACCGGCGGCAAGTTCAAGGTCGACAAGGCGCATGTGCAGAAGGCGATCGACGGTCTCAACGACGCGATCGAGGAACTGAAGCTGATCGAGCAGGAGGCCCGGCAGCTGCGCCAGCTGGCCGCCCCCGGTCGCGACCCCTACAGCGCGGTCGCCGTCGAGAAGATCACCGAGCGCGCGCTGGACCAGGCGGGCTGCCACGGCCAGGCCAACAAGCAGTACCGCGAGGCCCTGGAGAACATGGTGCGCAACCTCGACGCGGTCAAGCAGGGCTATGCGAACGCGGAAGAGATGAACACCAAGCTTGGAGGCAAGGCGCAGTGAGCCGGCAGGTTCTGATCGCACTGACCACCGGGCTCTGCCTGGCAGCCGTCGCCGGCTGCTCCGGCGGTGGCTCCGGGCAGACGCCCGCGCCTACCTCGGCCAGTGCCACCGCCGCTCCCAGCTCCAGCAAGGGCCAGGCCCCGGCGATCACCCAGCCCAAGCTGGACGCGGCCAAGTGGGACGGCCGCACCTGCGAACTGCTCACCTCGGCCCAGACCGGGCAGCTCCGGGTGACCAAGCCGGGCAAGGCCCGGTCCACCCCCGCGGGCGAGACCTGCAACTGGACCGTGGACGCCAGCCCTGGCCAGAGCCTGACCGGCTCGATCGGGGTCAACCTCAACAGCAAGACCGAGGGCGGCCTGAACAAGATCTACGCCGACCGGAGCACCTACAAGCACTTCGAGGAGACCACGGTCGCCGGCTACCCGTCGGCGCACACCAACGAGTCGGTCCCGTTCGACTCGGGTGACTGCGGCGGGGTGACCGGCGTCAACGACAACGTGATCCTCAACGTCGTGGTGCTCACCGGTGACCAGAAGGCCCCTGAGTACAAGGCGCCCTGCGCGCTGGCGGACAAGGTCGCGGAGATGGTGATCTCGACGATGAAAGGGGGTAGCTAGCCATGGCTCCTGATCCCTCGTGCATGCCCCGTCCGAACGCCTACGACGGGAAGACGATCTACGAGTTCTTCCACAAGGACGCCAAGGGCGCCGACTCCACCACCGACCTCAACTACGAGGCGTGGCAGAAGCTCGGCGACCGCTACCTCACCGTCCGGGACATGGTCGAGAACGCGCTGAAGGCCGGCAAGGTGGCCTGGGAGGGCCAGGCGGCCGACCAGGCGCAGCTCGTCGCCTCGCCGCTGGCCGCATGGGCCGGCGCGGCCAAGACCGTCTGCACCGACACCGCCTACAAGGTCGCCTCGCAGAGCGGTGACTTCCGCACGGTCAAGGACAAGGTCGTGCTGCCGCCGGACCCGGGCGAAGAGCCCTGGCTCAACGGCGCGGCATGGTGGGAGACCGACTACGACGAGGCCAAGCGGGTTCAAGGGGAGAAGACCACCGCGAACCAGCAGGCACTGACCGAGTACGCGGCGCAGAGCGAGACCAACACCAGCAACATGCCGCAGTTCATCCCGCCGCCTCCGGTGACCCCGGACACCAGCGGGACGAACCCGAACGAGGTGGACCCCGGCAAGCGCAACCCGAACGATCCCGGCGGGATCGGTGGCGGGGACCGCAACGGCAGTCGCACGCCGAACATGCCGAACCTCCCGCAGGGCCTGCCCGGTGGGGACGGACGGCCGCCGGGCACCGGTGGTGGCCATGACCAGGTTGACCCGAGTCTGGTGAAGCCGCCGCTGGTCGAGCCGCCGCGGCCGCCGTACCTGCCGCCGACTCCGCCGGTGCAGCCGCCGCCGATCCAGCCTCCGATCGCGCCGCCCATCGGCAGCTGGCCGCCTGGGCAGCAGCCGCCTCCCGGGCCCGGTCGTGGGCCTGGTGGCGGGGCGCCGCCGCGGATGCCGGGGATGCCCGGTGGCGGCGGTGGTGGCCGTGGGCCTGGTGGCGGTGGTGGCGCTGGTGGGTTCGGGCCGCGTGGTGGCGGGTTCGGGCCCAGCGGGGCCGGGTTCGGGCCTGGTGGGTCCGGTGGTGTCGGTGCGGACGGGCACGGGCCTGGCGGGCGCGGTGGCGCCGGCGCGGGTGGTGCCGGTGGCCGCGGTGGCATGGGCGCCGGTGGCGGTATGGGCGGCGCGGGTGCGCGCGGCGATGAGGACAAGGAACACAAGCGGCCGAGCTACCTGGTCGAGTCCGATGACATCTGGGGCGACAACACGCTGGTCGCGCCGCCGGTCATCGGGGAGACCCCGCCCGGGTACCGCTGATCGCGCAACCTAGGAAGACACCGTGCTGAGAGCCAGAGTCACCATCTCGCTGCCTGCCTACGACATCGTGTGGGAAAGCGAGAACCTGCAGGACAAGCACCCGACCCTGAGCATCCCCTCCTACGGGGAGACCTACCAGGATCGGCTTGACGTGCAACGGCGGGCCTGGCAGGAGCTGGAGGGGCTGGGCCTTGCCCGCAACGGCAAGGCCCACCCCGACCTGGTGGACACCTTCCACATGCTGGAGCGGCCGCAGCGGGAGTTCTACGGCTGGTTCAGCGCCCCCAACGGCGAGGGGCAGCGCGCCGCGCTGTCCGCGGCCTCCGGGGACGACGCGGTGCTGGCCGAGATCATCGACGAGAAGCTGGTGCTGACCCCGCTGCGGCCGACCGGGCTGATCGACGCGCTGGTCTCGGTGCTGCCGGACAAGCCAGCCGCGCGCGGGCAGTCCTTCAACTTCCCCGCCGACAGCGTCGGCGACGGTGGTGGCGGTGGCCGCAGCGGTGGGCGGCACTCGCGGCCGGAGGACGACGGCGGTGGGTTCATGACCTCCTCGCGCGGCAGCGGCGGGCCCAGCCCGCAGCGACTGAAGGAGATCATGGACAAGCCGCGCACCGGCGGCGGGCAGTTGTTCGTGGCGGCCCGCGACCGGCTCGGGTCGCGCAAGCGGGCCGAGAGCCCGCTCACATTCATCGACAACACCGACGGGCGCTACCTCGGGCAGAAGATGCGAGGTCCGGACGGTAGCCAGTGGGTCATCGTGGCCCCGGCTGACAAGCGCACGCTGGCCCAGAAGCTGTCCGAGATGGCCGCCTCGGTCACTGGCCGCTGAGACCGCTCCGTAACATGGCACCGTGCCGAACGTTGTCACCCTTGTTAGTGACATGACCGTCGAGTCATCCGTGCGTGAACCACAGGAGTGGCTGTTCAGCTCGGCTGAGTGGCTGGCCAACAACCAGTGGATCATCACCAAGCCCATCAAGATCATCTTGGTCATGGTCGGCGCGTTCCTGCTGCGCTACGTGCTCCGGCGGATGATCGACAAGCTGACCGCGAACTCCGGCGCCGGGCGGGTGCCGGTGCTGCTGCGGCCGCTCAAGGAGCGCGCCCCCGAGGCGATCAAGGCCGCGGCCGGGCCGCTGTTGTCCGAGCGGCGGGCGCAGCGGGCCAGGACCATCGGCTCGATACTGAAGTCAATCACCTCGATCCTGGTGTTCGGCATCGCGTTCCTGATGATCCTGGAAACGCTGACCATCGACATCACGCCGATCATCGCCTCGGCGGGTGTGCTGGGCGTGGCCATCGGTTTCGGCGCGCAGAACCTGATCAAGGACTTCCTGTCCGGCATCTTCATGATGCTGGAGGACCAGTACGGGGTCGGCGACGTGGTCGACCTCGGCCCGGCCACCGGCACCATCGAGACGGTGGGCCTGCGGGTCACCACGCTGCGGGATGTCAACGGCACCGTCTGGTACGTGCGCAACGGCGAGGTGCTGCGGGTCGGCAACTCCAGCCAGGGCTTCGCGGTCGCGGTGGTCGACTTCCCGCTGGCGCACACGGTGGACGTGGCCCAGGCGACCGAGCTGATGGCCGAGGTGGTCACCACGGCCGCGAGCCAGACGCCGCTGCTGGAGGACGTGCTGGAGCCGCCGGAGGTGCTCGGCGTGGAGAAGGTCACCTCGGACACGGTGACCCTGCGGATGACCGTCAAGGTGCGGCCCGGCCGCCAGTGGGCGGTGCAGCGCGCGCTGCGGGCCAAGATCATGGCCGCCTACGACGAGGCGGGCGTCGAGCCGCCTTACCCGAACGGGCGACCCAACGGGCCGGAGCTGCCGCCCGCCCCGGCCGGATCCAAGACCTGAGCAACGGGGAGAATGGTTGTCGTGGGCACTCCGGAGACCTTCTACGACCTCGTCGGCGGCGAGGAGACCTTCCGCCGCATCGTGGGGCGCTTCTACGCCGAGGTCGCCAAGGACGAGGTGCTGCGGCCGATGTACCCGGAGCAGGACCTCGGCCCGGCCGAGGAGCGGCTGCGGCTGTTCCTGATGCAGTACTGGGGCGGCCCGCACACCTACTCCGACCAGCGCGGACACCCCCGGCTGCGGATGCGGCACGTGCCGTTCACCATCGGCCCGATCGAGCGGGACGCCTGGCTGCGCTGCATGCGGATCGCGGTGGACGAGGCCGGCCTGGCACCGGAGCGCCGGGACCAGCTGTGGGCGTACATGGAGATGGCCGCTAACAGCTTGGTCAACTCCTGGGTGTGATCCAGACCGCGAAAGTCGGGAAACTCACGGATCACCCAAGTGGGCCTTGAATGTCAGACCCGGATGGCAGGATGAACCATCGTGCGACGATCGCCCGAGGTGGACCCCGACATCGCGGGCGGCAGTGCTGATCCTGCCGCCGCGTCCGACTGGTGGCGGGACTCCGTCTTCTACCAGGTCTACGTGCGCTCTTTCGCCGACTCCGACGGCGATGGGGTCGGCGACCTGGAGGGCATCCGGTCCCGCCTGGGCTACCTGGAGCTGCTCGGTGTCGACGCGCTCTGGCTGACCCCGTTCTACCGCTCCCCGATGGCCGACCACGGCTACGACGTGGCCGACCCGCGCGATGTGGACCCGCTCTTCGGCGACCTGGCCGCCTTCGACCGGCTGGTCGCGGACGCGCACGCGCAGAACATCAAGGTCACCGTGGACCTGGTGCCCAACCACAGCAGCGAGGCGCACGAGTGGTTCCAGGCCGCGCTCATCGGCGGCCGGGGCAGCCCGGAGCGGGAGCGCTACATCTTCCGCGAGGGCCGCGGCCCCGACGGCGCGGAGCCGCCGAACAACTGGCCGAGCATCTTCGGCGGACCGGCGTGGACCAGGGTCCAGGACGGCCAGTGGTACCTGCACCTGTTCGCTCCCGAGCAGCCCGACCTGAACTGGCAGCACCCCGAGGTGTGGGCGGACCTGGAGCAGACGCTGCGGTTCTGGCTGGACCGGGGCGTCGACGGGTTCCGCATCGACGTGGCGCACGGCATGGCCAAGCCGGACGGGCTGCCGGACATGAACCCCGAGGACATGCCGGGCCCGCACCTGCTCTTCGACAACAACCGGGACCCGCGCTTCGACAACGACGGCGTGCACGACATCCACCGCATGATCCGCAAGGTGCTGGACGAGTACCCGGGCCGGATGGCCGTCGGCGAGATCTGGGTGCAGGACGACGAGCGGATGTCCCGCTACGTCCGCCAGGACGAGCTGCACCTGGGCTTCAACTTCCGGCTGGTGGAGACCGACTTCGACGCCGACTCGGTGCGCGGGGCCATCGACCACTCGCTGGCCGCGGTGCGCGAGGTCGGCGCGCTGCCCACCTGGACGCTGTCCAACCACGACGTGGTCCGGCACGTGACCCGCTACGGCGGCGGCGAGCTGGGCGTGAAGCGGGCGCGGGCGATGACGCTGGTCGAGCTGGCGCTGCCCGGCGTGGTCTACCTGTACAACGGCGAGGAGCTGGGCCTGCCCAACGTGGAGCTGCCGGACTGGGCCCTGCAGGACCCGTCCTGGGAGCGGTCCGGGCACACCGAGCGCGGCCGGGACGGCTGCCGGGTGCCGATGCCCTGGGAGGGCGAGCAGTCGCCGTTCGGCTTCTCCCCCGGTGAGCACACCTGGCTGCCGATGCCGGCGGAGTGGGCCGCGCTGACCGTGGAGGCCCAGCTGGAGGACCCGGCCTCGATGCTCTCGCTGTACCGGCAGGCCCTTGAGCTGCGCAAGACGCACGGAGCGATCAGCGGCGAGGAGGTGGAGTGGTACGGCGCGCCGGCTGGCTGCTTCGCCTTCCGCCGCAAGCCGGGCGGGCTGATCTGCGCGCTGAACACCTCCGGCGCGCTGGTCCCGCTGCCGCCGGGCGAGGTGCTGCTGGCCAGCGGTCCGCTGGCCGGTGAGCAGCTGCCGCCGGACACCGCGGCCTGGCTGGTCTGAGCCACCGGCCCGCTCATCCGACCGGTTGGGAAACCCGGTCGACGCGGCTGCGCCGGGTGCCCCAGGATCGGCGGCGATGAACACCGCACGCGCCACCGTCCTGGTCCTCACCGCCGCCGTGCTGTTCGGCACCACCGGCACGGCACAGGCCCTCGGCCCCACCGGCCTCGACCCGCTGACCGTCGGCTCGGCCAGGGTGGCGCTGGCCGGGGCGCTGCTGCTCGGCCTGGCCCTGCTGCGCGGGGCCTTCCGCGGGCTGCCCCGGGCTTCCTGGCCGCTGGTCGTGGTCGGCGCGGCCGGGGTGGCGCTGTTCCAGGTCGGGTTCTTCTCCGGGGTGTCGATGGCCGGGGTCGCGGTCGGCACGATCACCGCGCTCGGCTCCTGCCCGGTGTGGACCGGGCTGGTGCAGTGGCTGGTGACCAGGGAACGGCCCAGCGGGACCTGGCTGGCCGCGACCGCGCTCGCGGTGGCCGGGGTGGGCACGCTGGTGCTCGCCAGTCCCAGCGGCACGGGGAACGCCGCGGACGCGGCGCTGGGCGCGGCGCTCGCGCTGGCCGCCGGGCTGGGCTACGCGGTCTACACGGTCTGCGCGGCCAGGATGATCTCCGCGGGGCAGCGCTCGGACGGGGTGATGGGCCTGCTGTTCGCCGGTGGCGGGCTGGTGCTGCTGCCGATGTTGCTGTGGCGCTGGCCGGGCGGGCTGGACGGCGGCGACCCGGCCTGGCTGTCCGGGCTGGCCGTGGTCGGCTACCTGGTGCTGGTGCCCACCGTGCTGGCCTACCTGCTCTTCGGCGCGGGGCTGCGGGTGCTGCCCGCGGCCACCGTGGCCACGCTCACCCTGGCCGAGCCGGTGGTGGCCGCGCTGCTGGGCGTGCTGGTGCTGGGCGAGCCGTTCACCGCCGGCGGTGGGATCGGCGCGCTGCTGGTGCTGGCCGGGCTGGGGCTGCTCGCGCTGCCCAGCCGGGCGAAGCGGCGGGAACCCGTGGTCCCCGCCGCCTGAGCCTCAGACCAGCAGCGGCAGCAGGGCGTGCCTGCGGCGGACCACCGCGCCGAAGCGGGCGTCGATGCGCAGCCAGGCGTCGGTCGCGGTCACCTTCACCACGTCCTCGGCCGGGCCGCCGCTGAGGAAACCCATGCCGGACAAGGCGAACAGCACCCGCAGCGGCACCTTCACGTCCAGCCCGCTGCCGGAGACCGTGAGCACGGTCTGGTCCAGCAGCGAGGCCGGCGGGGTGCCCTGCGGGCCGGTGTTCTCCTTGGCCAGCTCCACACCGCGGTCGGCCAGCTCGCTGATCACCGCCACCGGCAGCAGGTCCACGTGCTGCCAGCCGATCGCCGGCGGCAGCGCCGACCGCCACAGCATGTCCCTCGGCGGACCGGGGTCGACCCGCTCGCCGCCGACCACGGCCAGCGCGGTCAGCAGCTCGCTGCCGGTCACCGTGATGTCCGAGGGCTGGATCGCGCCCTGGACGGACCTGGTGGCCAGCACGTCGAACGGGGTGGCGGCCCACGCTTCCAGCAGCCCGCCCTCGCGTTCCTTCAGCCGCACCGCCACCTGCTGGTCCAGCCGTACCGCCCTGGCCACGAACGCGCCGAGATCGTCCCGCTCCACCGGATCGGGCACGTGCAACTCAGCCAACACTCTCCCCCACCTGGTAACCGGCGAGGAACTCCCGCTCGGCTCCACTCAGTCGTCGTGGTCGTTGTGCGGACACGTCGAAGGGGACCAGCGTGGTCCTGGCGACCGCCGCGACCGGATCCCCCGCCGACGGGCCCGTGTGCAGAGTGTGCCGCACCACGAAGCTGGCGTGTCGCAGATCCTCGATGCTCACCTCGGCGTGGACGTCACCGCCGGTGTAGCGCAGCTGGCCCTTGTACTCGACTTCCAGCCGGGACAGCACCAGGCCGTTGGCCATGTCGGTGAACCCGAGCCGCGCCGCCTCCACGAACAGCAGCCCGGCCCGGGCCTCCTCCAGCAGGGTGACCACGGCCGCGTGGTTGACATGGTTGAACACGTCCATGTCGGCCCAGCGCGGCCGCACCTGCGTGATGTATACGGGCATCAGCGGACGATACTGCGCACCCGGCGGGCCACCACCGACAGCGTCGGCAGGTCCAGCTTGCCGACTTCCTTGATCTCCTGCAGCGCGGCGCGGGCGCGGGCCAGCCTGGACGAGTTGGCCTGCTCCCACTTCTCGATCTTCTCCGCCACGCTGTCGCCCACGTCGCTGGTGCGCAGCACGTCCAGGGTGATCTCCCGCAGCGAGGCGTAGAGGTCGTCCCGCAGGGCCAGCCTGGCCAGCGCGTGCCAGCGGTTGCCGCGTTCCAGCGCGCTCACCGAGGTGAGCATGCGGTCCACGTCCAGGTGCTCCGACAGGGCGAAGTACATGTCGGCGGCCTCCCGCTGACTGTGCTCGCCGACCACGTTGTCCCGCTCGGCCAGCTCGGCCACCTCGGTGACGTCGAGCAGGCAGTAGGTGTGCAGCAGCGAGGCGACCCGGCGGGCCAGCTCGACCGGCACGCCGTCGGCGACCAGCTTCTCCGCGTGCTCGAGCACCTGCTCGCGTTCCCGGCCGCGCAGCAGCTCGATGGTGTCCGGACCGACCTCGCCGACCAGGCTCTGGAAGCGGGCGATCTCCGCGCCGACGGCCAGCGGCTGCGGCCGGTTGGACAGCAGCCAGCGGCAGGCCCGGTCCAGCAGCCGCCGGATCTCCAGGATGATCTCGTCGGCCACCGCGGTGGGCACCACGTTGTCCAGCTCGTCCACCGCCCGCCACAGCGACGGCAGGTCGAAGACCTTGGTCACGATGGCGAAGGCGCGCACCGCGTCGGTGGCGCTGGCGTTGAGCTCCTCGGTCAGCCGGAAGGCGAAGGACACGCCGCCGCCGTCGACCACCTCGTTGACCAGCAACGTGGTGGTGATCTCCCGGTGCAGCGGGTGCCTCGGGATGGCCTCGCCGAAGCGTTCGCGCAGCGCGGAGGGGAAGTACTCCGGCAGCCGCCTGGCGAACGCGCCGGACTCCGGCAGGTCGCTGGCCAGCACCTCGTCCTTGAGCGCCAGCTTGACGTGCGCGAGCAGCGTGGCCAGCTCCGGCGAGGTCAGGCCCTGGCCGGCGGTCTCCAGCTGCTTGAACTGGCTCCGGCTGGGCAGCGCCTCCAGGGTGCGGTCCAGGCCGGTGCGCTTCTCCAGGTCGGCGACCAGCCTGGCGTGCACGGACAGCATCGGCGCGGCGTGCGCGCGGCTGATGCCGAGCACCGCGTTCTGCCGGTAGTTGTCCGCCAGCACCAGCTCGGCGACCTCGTCGGTCATCTCGGCCAGCAGCTCGTTGCGCTGCGCGCCGTCCAGCCTGCCGTCGGCGACCAGCCGGTCCAGCAGGATCTTGATGTTGACCTCGTGGTCGGAGCAGTCCACCCCGGCGGAGTTGTCCAGCGCGTCGGTGTTGACCTTGCCGCCCGCCCTGGCGAACTCGATCCGGCCGAGCTGGGTCAGGCCCAGGTTGCCGCCCTCGCCGACCACCTTGACCCGCAGCGCCCCGCCGTCCACCCGCAGCGCGTCGTTGGCCTTGTCGCCGACCTCGGCGTGCGACTCGGTGGATGCCTTGACGTAGGTGCCGATGCCGCCGTTCCACAGCAGGTCCACCGGGGCCAGCAGGATGGCCTTCATCAGCTCCGGCGGGGACAGCTTCGTGGTGCCCTCGGGCAGGCCGAGCGCCGCGGCCACCTGCGGGCTGACCGGGATCGACTTGGCGCCGCGCGGGAACACCCCGCCGCCCTCGCTGATCTTGGTCCGGTCGTAGTCGTCCCAGGAGGAGCGGGGCAGCTCGAACATCCGCCGCCGCTCGGCGAAGCTGGCTGCCGCGTCCGGGTCCGGGTCCAGGAAGATGTGCCGGTGGTCGAAGGCGGCCACCAGCCGGATGTGCTCGGAGAGCAGCATGCCGTTGCCGAAGACGTCGCCGGACATGTCGCCGACGCCGACCACGGTGAACTCCTCGGTCTGGGTGTCCACCCCCAGCTCGCGGAAGTGCCGCTTCACGCTCTCCCAGGCGCCGCGGGCGGTGATGCCCATGGCCTTGTGGTCGTAGCCGACCGAGCCGCCGGAGGCGAAGGCGTCGCCCAGCCAGAAGCCGTAGTCCTTGGCCACGCCGTTGGCGATGTCGGAGAAGGTCGCGGTGCCCTTGTCCGCGGCGACCACCAGGTAGGTGTCGTCACCGTCGTGCCGCACCACCTGGTCGGCCGGGATCACGGTGCTGCCATCCGGCCCCGCGGCGAGGTTGTCGGTCAGGTCGAGCAGGCCGGAGATGAACATCTTGTAGCAGGCGATGCCCTCGTTCCAGGTCGCCTCGCGGTCCAGGCCGGCGTCCCCGGTGGGCTTGGGCGGCTGCTTGACCACGAAGCCACCCTTGGCGCCGACCGGCACGATCACCGCGTTCTTCACCGCCTGCGCCTTGACCAGGCCGAGGATCTCGGTGCGGAAGTCCTCCCGCCGGTCGGACCAGCGCAGGCCGCCGCGGGCCACCGGGCCGAAGCGCAGGTGCACGCCCTCGATCCTGGGCGAGTAGACGAAGATCTCGAACCGCGGCCGCGGCTCCGGCAGGTCGGGGATGGACCTGGGCTCCAGCTTGAAGGCCACGTACGGCCGCGGCTCACCCCGCTCGTCGCGCCAGAAGTAGTTGGTGCGCAGGGTGGCGTTGATCAGGTTGAGGAAGCTGCGCAGGATGCGGTCCGCGTCCAGGCTGGTGACCTCGTCGATCCGGGCCGCCAGCTCCGCGCGCAGGTTCTCCGTCTGCGAGTTCCTGGTCTCCGCCGACAGCGCCGGGTCGAAGCGGGCCTCGAACAGCCGGACCAGCGCGGTGGCCACCTCGGTGTGCGCCAGCACGGCGTCCTCGATGTAGTCCTGGCTGTACGGCGTGCGGGCCTGGCGCAGGTACTTGGCGTAGGCGCGCAGCAGCGCGGCCTGCCGCCAGGTCAGCCCGGCGCGCAGCACCAGCTGGTTGAACCCGTCCACCTCGGCCTGACCGCGCCAGGCGGCGGCGAATGCCTCCTGGAAGCGGATGCGGACCGTGTCCAGGTCCTCGGTGGCGATCCGGTCCAGCACCGCGGCCTCCAGCCGCAGGCCGAAGTCGAAGATCCAGCACTGGGCGCCGTCCTCGCGGCGGATCTCGTAGGGCCGCTCGTCGACGACCTCCACGCCCATCCGCTGCAGCATCGGCAGCACCTGGGACAGGGTGACCCTGCGCCCGCACAGGTAGAGCTTGAACCGGCGCTCACCCGGCTCGGCGTGCTCCGGCACGTAGAAGGAGAGCGCGGACTGGCCCTCCTGGTCGAGCAGGCCCTGCAGCTTGCGCAGGTCGGCCAGGCCCTCCTCGGCGGAGAAGTCCTCCTTGTACGCCTCCGGGAAGGACAGCGCGTACCGCTGGCCCAGCTCGGTGGCGGACTCCGAGCCCGTGCTCACCGGCTGTCCCGCCGTCTCGGCCTGGGCCCGCCGCTCGGCCAGCACCGCGTCCACCATCAGGTCGTCCCAGCTGCGCACCGCATCGGTGAGCTGCTGCTGGATCCGGGCGGCGTCCGGCTCGCTGTCCACGGTCGGGTCGGTGTGCACCATGAAGTGCACCCGCGCCAGCTGGGACTCCCCGATCCTGGCGCTGTACTCCAGCGAGGTGCCGGACAGCTCGGCCAGCAGCACCTCCTGCATGGCCAGCCGCGAGGTCGTGGTGTAGCGGTCGCGCGGCAGGTAGACCAGGCAGGAGTAGAAGCGGCGGTACGGGTCGCGGCGCAGGAACAGCCGCAGGCGGCGGCGCTCGGCCAGCGCGAGCACCTTGGTGATGGTGTCGTAGAGGCCGTCGATGTCGGTGGAGAACAGCTCGGTGCGCGGGTAGTTCTGGATCTCCTCCAGCATCCGCTGCCCGGAGTAGGACTCCAGCGGGAACCCGGCGCGGCGGATGACCTCGCGCACCCGGTGCTGGATGACCGGGATGTCCAGCACGTTCTCGTGCAGCGCGATGGTGGTCAGCACGCCGAGGAAGCGGTGCTCGCCGGTGACCTCGCCGTCCGGGCCGAAGGTCTTCACGCCCACGTAGTACGGGTAGACCGAGCGGTGCACGGTGGAGGGCGCGGAGGCCTGGGTCAGCACCAGCAGCTCGGGCGCCAGCGCCTGGGCCGCGGAGTCCGGGCCCGCGGTGAGGCTGCGCGCGGCCAGGCTGTCCTGGCGCAGCACGCCGAGGCCGGAGGCGAGCACCGCGCGCAGTGCCGGGTCGCCGTCCGGGGTGTCCCTGACCAGCTCGTAGTGCCGGTAGCCGAGGAAGGTGAAGTGGTCCTCGGCGAGCCAGCGCAGCAGCGCGGCGCCGTCGGCCACCTCGGTGCCGGACAGCGGCGGCGGGTTGCTGGTCAGCTCGTCGGCCAGCTGGGTGGCGGTGCCGATCATCTTGTCGGTGTCCTCGACGACCTCGCGGACGTCGTTGAGCACCGAGAGCAGCCGCTGCTTCAGCTCACGCGCGCGGTCCGGGTCGGTGATGAGGTCGACTTCCAGGTACATCCAGGACTCGGCCAGCGCGTCGGCCGGCGGGTCGACCGGGTCCGCGTCGGTGAGCACCTCGAGCAGCCCGCCGGTGACGTCCCTGCGCACCACGACGATGGGGTGCACCACGCGCTGGGCCTGCACGCCGCCCCGGGAGAGCTCGGCGGCCACCGAGTCCACCAGGTAGGGCATGTCGTCGGTGACGATCTGCACCACGGTCGCCGGGCAGCTCCAGCCGTCGGCGCCGGTGCTGGGGTTGAGCACCCGGATCGCGGGCCTGCCGGGCACCCGGCTGGCGGCGAGCTCGTAGTGCGAGCGGACGGTCCCGGCGAGCACGGCGGGCTCGTCGTCGGTGACCTCCTCCGCCGGGGCGTGGCGGTAGTAGAGCTGGATGAGATCGCCGATCTCCGGCGCGGTCGCGGCGGCGCGAGCCAACAGCTCGTCGCGGACCTGTTCGGGGCTGGCGGGCACTTCGGGGGTGGACTCGGGGTCGGTGGTCTCGGTGCGTGACGGTGCGGCGCCCAACGGTGCTCCGGTCGGTTTCATGTGCGGCTTGCTCCACAGCTCCCCGGCACCTCGGTGTGCCGGGACCAGGTTCACCCTACGACCACGTTCAGCTTCCCGTGGGGGCAGGGAGGCGTGGAAAGGCCCCTGGCCAGCAACGGAATCGGTCACCGAAACGATCAAGGGACCAGATGCTGGTCAGGTGTGACTGAGATCGCGTCACTTTCGGCCAGCCGGCCGTTCACCCGAAGGACGAGTCCCGCTTCGGCGGCGTCCACGCCTGTTCCCGGGGCCCGTCGACCACCCGCGGCTGCGGCTCGGTCGGGTCCTCCACCTCGGGATAGCGCGGCGGCTCCGGCAGCATCGAGGCATTCACGGTGGCATCCATGGCCCTGGCATACCCGAACGGATCCGGCTCAGGCCCAGCGAACGGATCGGGCGCCCCGGTGATCTGGGGGCCGCAGCGACCGGTGAAGGGGCCGTCGTCGTCCTCGGGCGGCGGGGGCTGCACGGGCTGGTGGTAGCCGCTGGTCTCGGCGCGGTGGACGGTGATCCGGTTGTGCAGGAGGTCGGCCGGGGTGGTGGGGCCGATGATGGTGACCGGGGGGTTGGGCTGGTTGCGCTGGTAGGAGGGCGTGGCCGGGTCGCTGGGGTAGGCGGGGTAGCTCGAATCGGCCGGGTAGCTGGATTCGCCTGGGTAGGCGGGTGCCGCTGAGGCGGGGTAGCTGGCGGCGGGCGGGTAGATGGGCTCCGCTGAGGCTGGGTAGGCGGGGCGGGGCGGTTCGTTGCCCGGGTAGGCGGGTGCCGGGGGCTCGGGAGCGCTTTCCGGTTTGGGGGCCGGGTCGGCGTAGTCGGTCTCGGGGTCCTCGCGGCGGCCGGTCTCGTAGGCGGCGAGGGCCTCGGCGAGCAGTTCGGCGAGCTTGGCGTCACCACGGGACCGGCGTTCGGGCGCGTCTGCCGAGGTGTCGGACCAGGTTGGGGATTGGTCGGCGGGCTCGGTTTCGCGGGGCATGAGGTCCGGGTGCGGGGCGGCCTCGGGGGGCAGGTGCTCGGCTGGCTCGGACTCCCGCGGGGCGAGGTCCGGGTGCCGCGGCTCCGGCTGCGCGAACTCCTGGTGCACGCCGTCCCGGTGCCCGAATTCTCGGTGCGTGGCGTCCTGGTACCCGGCGTTTTGGTGCACGCCGTCCCGGTGCCCGGGATCCTGGTGCGCGGCGTTTCGGTGCCCGGCGTCCTGGTGCGCGGGATCCTGGTGCGCCGCCTCCTCGCGCCCGGCCTCTTGGTGCGCCGTCTCTTGGTGCCCGGGTTCCCGGTGCCCGGCCTCTTGATGCCTGACCTCGTGGTGCCCGAACTGCTGGTGCCCCAACTCCCGGTGCCCGGCCTCCCGGTGTGCGGGCTCCTGGCGCGGGGCCTCTTGGCGCCGCGCCGCTCCCTGGCGCTCGGCCGTCCGGTCCGGGATGTCGGCCTGGGGTTCGGCGGACCGGGGCGGCGGGGGCAGCGCGGGCTCGTACCCGGTCTCCGGCTCGGTGTCCCGCAACGCCTGCGCCCAGTCGAAGTCCAACGCCTCCGCCAGCGACGAGGACCTGCGCCGCGTCCGGACTTCCGGGGCCGGCGCCGGTTCCTCGGCAACGGGCGGCTCGGCGGCCACCGGTTCGGGTTCGGGCCGCGGGGCTGGCTCCGGCTCGGCGGATGTTTCCGGCTCCGGTTCCGGCGTGACCTCGGGCGCGGGCTCGTCGTAGTCGACAGTGGCCGCCCGCACCGACGCGAAGTCCGCTGGCGCCGCGACCGGTTCCGCCGCCACCGGCCGCGACCCGGTTAACGCGGCCGCGTCGAGCTCGGCCGGCCGCGGCGTCTGGTCGGTGATGATCGGCTGCGGCGCGGTCGGGGCCTCGAAGAACAACGGCGCCTCGGACTGCCCGAGCGCCTCCGGCTCCGGCACCGGGTGCTCCATGGGCGGCAACGCGGCGAACCTGGCTTCCGGGGCGACCCGGCGGCCGGTGGAGTCAGGGCGGGCGTGGCTGCCGGTGGATTCGGCGGGAGTGGGTCGGGTGGCGGCCGGGGCCGGGAACTCGCCGGTGGGGGTGCGGGTGGCTGGCTGGGCGGGGAACTCGCCGGTGGTGGCCGCGGCGGGGGTGTCGAACTCGCCGGTGGTTGCGGCGCGGCTGGCCGGGGCCGGGAAGTCGGCGGCGCGGGTGGGTGCGGAGAAGTTGTCGGCCGGGGCCGGGAACTCGCCGGTGGTGGCGCGAGCCGGCGATGTGCCGGTGGTCTCGGCTCGGGTGGGCTGGCGGTGGCCGGTGGGGACTGACTCGGGCTCGCCGGTGGAAGCCGCGTGCTGGCCTGCCGGGGGCGCGGGGTCGGGCTCGCTGGTGGGCTGGGGGCGGGTGACGGCCGGGAACTCGCCGGTCGATGCCGCGTGGGTGGCTGCCGCCGGTGCGGAGAACTCGCCGGATGGCGCCTGGTGGTCGGCGGCTGCCGGGATGCGGAACTCGCCGGATGACATGTGGTGCGTGGCCATTGCCGGGGTGCTGAACTCGTCGGGCGGAGTCTGGCCGGTGACCGAGGTCGGGGTGGCGAAATCGTCCGGCGGAGTCTGGTCAGTGGCCGCGGCGGGAGTGCCGGACTCGATCGACGGAGCCCGACTGGTGGCTGCGGCGGAGGTAGCGAAATCGTCCGGCTGAGCTTGGCCGGTGGCCTCGGCGGGGGTGGCGAAATCGTCCGACGGAGCCTGGCGGATGGCCGCGGCGGAAGTAGCGAACTCGATCGACTGAGCCTGGCCGGTGGCCTCGGTGGAGGTGGCGAAATCGCCCGGCGGCTGCTGACCGGTCGCGGCAGTGGAGGTGGCGAAATCGCGTGGCAGGGCCTGACCGGTGGCGGCAGCGGGGCTGGTGAAGCCGCTGGGCGGGGTTTGGTCAGTGGGGGTGGTGTGCCCGCTCGACGGAGTGTGGTGGGCGGTTGTGGCTGGGGTGGTGAAGTCGCTCGGTGGCGACTGGCGGTGGGCCGCGGCTGGGGTGGTGAACTCGCCTGTCAGCTGGTGGGTGGCTGCCGCGGGAGTGGGGGAATCCGCCGTTGGCGCCTCGCGGGGGGCGGTGGCGAAGTCGCTGGTGACGGGGGCGCGGTGGGTGGTGGGTGGGTGGTCGTTGGTGTTCGCGCGGCGGGCTGGGGTGGGGAGGTCGGCGGCGCGGAAGCGAGGGGGGGTGGTGGCGTGTTTGGCTCGGGCCAGGGCGCGGTCGGCCTCGGTGATGAGGACGTCGGCTCTGGTGCCTGGGCGGTGCTGGGCGACGCCGGTGTTCACCGTGACCGGCAGCGCTGGGGACAGGCCCGCGACCTCGGTGCGGAGTTGTTCGGCCCAGCGCTGGGCCTGGTCCTGGGTGGCGCCGGGGAGCAGGACCGCGAGCTCCTCGCCGCCGACGCGGGCCACGGCGGCCTGCTGCGGGGCGGTGTCGCGGACGCGGTCGGCGACCGTGCGCAGCAGTTGCTCACTGACGTGGTGCGGCGCGGTCTCGTCAAGTTTGCCGACGTCGAACAGGACCAGGGTGAGGGCGTGGCCGGGGTCGCCGCCGTTGACCACCGCGTCGAGTCTGCGGCGGAAGCCGCTCTGGTTCAGCAGGCCGGTGAGGTCGTCGATCTCGGCCGCGGTGCGGCGCAGCATCGGGACCGCGCCGCGTGGGGTGTCCCTGCGCACCCGGCCCCGGCGCAGCATCGCGGTGACCTGCTCGCGCAGGCCGGCCGCGGTCTCGCCGTGCAACTGGGGCACCGGGATCTGTTCGATCAGCGCGACCCGGACCGCGTGCACCGCGCGCTGCCGCCTGCGTTCGGCGGCGTAGGCCGTGCGCAGGCAGGACAGCGCGTCCGCGTAGTCGCCGCCCATCTCGTGCACGTGGGCGAGCGCGGTCAGGCTTTCCGCCAGCAGCGGCTCCAGGCCGTGGCGCTGGGCCGAGTCGGCGGTGGCGCCGAGCAGCTCGGCGGCCAGCTCGGGCTGGCCGGAAGGCAGGTACAGGCGGGTGGCCAGAGCCAGCCGGATCCAGCCGACGCTGGAGGCGACCGGGGCGCGGACCGCCTGCTCGAGCAGGTCGTACGCGGCTGACCGCGCCTCGCCGGGGCGGTTGGAGTCCAGCAGGGCGCACACCAGCTGCAGGATCAGCCGGGCGCGGGCGTGGCCGCTGTCGGCTGCCGGGTCGGTGAGCTGGTCCAGCAGGGCAAGGCCCTCCCTGGCGGCGTGCACCGCCGCGGGCAGGTCGCCCCAGCGGCGGTGGTGCGCCGAGGCCACCGAGTGCAGCAGGCCGCGCAGCACCAGCACGATGTCCGGCTCCAGGTCCGGGTCCTCGCCGTAGAGCTGGTCGGCCTCGGCCAGCGCCTCGGTGAGTTCCGGCACGCTGCCCAGGTGGGCCAGGCAGTCCACCAGCTGGACCATGGCCGCCGCGCGCAGGCCCTTGGGCGCCGTGCCCGCCTCCAGCACGGGGCGGAGCACGGCGAAACCGGTCAGCGGCGCGCCGACCACCCTGGCCGCGTTGGCCAGTTCGACCCGCAGCCGCCAGGCCAGCTCGGTCTCGTCCAGGGCCTCGGCGGCCCGCAGCGAGGCCACCGCGCGTTCGGCGACGACCACCCCCTGGCCGAGACGGTTGAGCGCGAACAGCGTCAGCGTCTCGGCCCGGAGGCGGGTGTGCTCGTCACCGTCGGCGACGGCGAGTTCGGCGGCCCGTTCGCTGAGCATCCGGCTCAGCTCCGGCGCACGCCAACGAAGCTGCCAGGCGGTGGCGATCAGTGCCCCCGCCTTGCCGTTCTTCGCCCGCTCTGCGCCCAAGGCCGCCACGGAGTTCCCCGTTCAGCCTCGTGTGAGCTTGCGATGCGTGACCCGGTGCGGACGCGCGGCGTCCGCTCCGAGCCGGTCGACCTTGTTCTTCTCGTAGCCCTCGAAGTTGCCCTCGAACCAGAACCACTTCGACTCGTCCTCGTCGGTGCCCTCCCACGCGAGGATGTGGGTGGCCACGCGGTCCAGGAACCACCGATCGTGCGAGATGACCACCGCGCAGCCGGGGAACTGCTCGAGCGCGTTCTCCAGCGAGCTGAGGGTCTCCACGTCCAGGTCGTTCGTGGGCTCGTCGAGCAGGATCAGGTTGCCGCCCTGCTTGAGCGTCAGCGCCAGGTTCAGCCGGTTGCGCTCACCACCGGAGAGCACGCCGGCCGGCTTCTGCTGGTCCGCGCCCTTGAAGCCGAACGCGCCGATGTAGGCCCGCGAGGGCATCTCCACGTGGCCGACCTTGATGTAGTCCAGACCGCCGGAGACGACCTCCCAGACGTTCTTGGCCGGGTCGATGCCCGCGCGGTTCTGGTCGACGTAGGACAGCTTCACCGTCTCGCCGACCCGCACGCTGCCCGAGTCCGGCTCCTCAAGGCCGACGATGGTCTTGAAGAGCGTGGTCTTGCCGACACCGTTCGGGCCGATGACGCCGACGATGCCGTTCTTCGGCAGGCTGAAGGACAGCCCGTCGATGAGCACGCGGTCGTCGAAGCCCTTCTTCAGGTTCTCCACCTCGACCACCACGTTGCCCAGACGCGGGCCCGGCGGGATCTGGATCTCCTCGAAGTCCAGCTTCCTGGTCTTCTCCGCCTCGGCCGCCATCTCCTCGTACCGGTTCAGACGGGACCGGGACTTGGTCTGACGGGCCTTGGCGTTGGAGCGGACCCAGTCCAGCTCGTCCTTGAGCCGCTTGTGCAGCTTGGCGTCCTTCTTGCCCTGGACGGCCAGTCGTTCCGCCTTCTTCTCCAGGTAGGCGGAGTAGTTGCCCTCGTAGCCGATGGCGCGACCGCGGTCCAGCTCCATGATCCACTGGGCCACGTTGTCCAGGAAGTACCGGTCGTGTGTGACGGCCAGGACGGCGCCCGGGTAGTCGGCCAGGTGCTTCTCCAGCCACAGCACGCTCTCCGCGTCCAGGTGGTTGGTGGGCTCGTCGAGCAGCAGCAGGTCGGGCTTGGAGAGCAGCAGCTTGCACAGCGCCACGCGGCGGCGCTCACCGCCGGAGAGGTGGGTCACCTCGGCGTCGCCGGGCGGGCAGCGCAGGGCGTCCATCGCCTGCTCCAGCTGGGAGCTGATGTCCCACGCGTCGGCGTGGTCCAGCTCCTCCTGGAGCTTGCCCATCTCCTCCATCAGCTCGTCGGAGTAGTCGGTGGCCATCTGCTCGGCGATCTCGTTGAAGCGGTGCAGCTTCACCATGATCTCGCCGACACCCTCCTCGACGTTGCCGAGAACGGTCTTCTCCTCGTTGAGGGGTGGTTCCTGCAGCAGGATCCCGACCGAGGCGCCCTCGGCGAGCTGCGCGTCACCGTTGTTGGGCTGGTCGAGGCCCGCCATGATCTTGAGCACGCTCGACTTGCCCGCCCCGTTGGGACCGACGACGCCGATCTTCGCGCCCGGATAGAAGGCCGTCGAGACGTCATCGAGGATCACCTTGTCCCCGTGCGCCTTGCGGACCTTCCTCATGGTGTAAATGAACTCGGCCATGGCCGCGATCGTAGAGCGGTGCCCGGGGGGCCGCGTACGGCGGTGGGGCGGATCCGCTCAGAGAGCGTCCGGACTTCTCGGTGAACGGCTCCGCCCACGATCGTCTTCTAGGTGGGTTCACCACCGCTCATCGCGCGTTTTCGACCGCATGACGCAATTCGGGGACATCGGGACTTCGGCTGGTCAGGCGACAGGGACGGCCTCCTGACGGGTGTGGTCCAACTCGGCGAGGACGTCTTCCAGATCACCCTCCCGGGGCCCGCCGAGCTCGGCCCGGGCGGAGGCGGCGGCTCTGCGGACGGCGGCGCTGGCGGTCGAGACGGGCTCGGGGTCGGGGGTGGCGGGCCGGGGCGGCTTGGTCGTGCGGGCGGGGGCCGGTTTGGGAGCGCGTGGCGTCAGGGCGGCGGGTGCGGGGGCTGGGGGTGCCGCGGCGTCGGGTGCGGCGGTGGGTGCGAAGAGATCTGGCGTCGCGGCGGGCGGTGTGGAGACGGTGGGGGTCGGGGCGGTGTGGGTCGAGGGGACGGGCGGGGGTGTGGGGCGGGCTGGGGTGGCGGGGGCGAGCGGGGAGGGGGTGGTGGCCGTGCGGCGGGCGGTGGCGGGGCTGTTGGCGGCCAGGGTGGCTGGGCTGAGGCGGCGGGGTGCGGGGATGTGGGCGGGGGCTGGGGTGGTGGGAGCGGGGGCGGGATGGGTTCGGGGGTGCGGGGGGCGGGAGCAGGGGTGGCGAAGGACTGGTCGGCGTAGAGGTACTGGTCGAACTCGGGTGGGCGGAGGACGTCGGCGGTGCAGTGGCGGAGGTTGGGGCCGATGGCCTCGGCGCGCAGCTCGGTGGAGTAGCGACGGGTGCCGTCGGTGGCGTCGTACTCGCGGGTGCTCATCGCGCCGTGCACCAGGATCTGGTCGCCGCGGCGGAGGGTGGCGGTGACGCCGGTGGCGATCTGGTCGAAGCAGCTGACCCACACGGACAGGGAGTCGCCGTTGGTCCACTCCTGGCGGTCCTTGTCGTAGCGGCGGGAGCGGCTGACCAGGCGGAAGCCGGCCACGCGGGCGTTGCTCGCGGTGTGCCGGACGCGGATCTCGCTGTTGATGCGGCCGATGACGGTGACGGGGTCTCGAACACGGGGAGGGCTCCTTGGGGGTGGGAGGGGTGTTGGGGATGAGTTTTGTGGGGGTTGGGGTGGGGGAAAGGCGGGGCGGTGGGGGTGTTGACAGGTGGTGGGTTGTGGAGAAGTGCGGATCTTGGGGGCGGGGTGGGGCGGGGAATGTCGGTGGGGGGTGGTACCGGGTTGACTGAGTGAGCACTCACTCATAAGTTGGTGGCATGGTGGTGGACGGAGAAGGCGCGGGCAGGCGGCGGCGGGCGCCGGCGATGAGTCCCGAGCAGCGGCGGGCGGAGATCGTGCGCAGCACGCTGCCGCTGCTGGCCACGCACGGTCTCAACGTGACCACCAGCCAGATCGCCAAGGCGGCCGGAATCGCCGAGGGCACCGTGTTCCGGGCCTTCGCTGACAAGTCCGAGCTGATCGCCGCCTGCGTCGAGGCAGCGCTGCGGGTGGACGAGCTGGTCGAGCAGCTGGCCGTGATCCCGGCCGAGGGTCGGCTGGACCGGCGGCTGGCCGCGGCGGTGGGGACCATGGACGCCTACTTCTTCCGGATGGGCTCGGTGCTCAGCGCCCTGGCCACCAGCGGTTACCGGCTCGACGACGCCAAGCACCGCGCGCAGACCAAGAAGAACGAGGACATGGCCCACTTCCGGCCGGTGCTGACCGCGGTGGCCGAGCTGATCGGCGCGGACGCCGGGCGGCTGCGCGTGCCGCCGGAGCAGGCGGTGCGGTTCCTGTTCGGCCTGGTCATCTCCAGCGGACTGGGCGGGACGCCCAAGCAGCTCAGCGAACCGGAGATCGACGAGGTCGTCGACTTCTTCCTGCACGGCGCACTCACGAACTGACGTCCACACCTCTTGGGGGACTTTCCGATGACCGAACTGATGATCAGAGCCTCGGCGGTGACCAAGACCTTCGGCAAGGTCACCGCGCTCGACCGGGTCAGCGTGGAGGTGCCGCAGGGCACCGTGCTCGGCCTGCTCGGCCACAACGGGGCGGGCAAGACCACGCTGGTCAACATCCTCAGCACGATGTTCCCGCCCACCTCCGGCACGGCCAGCGTGGCCGGGTTCGACGTGGTCGCCCAGCCCATCGAGGTACGCCGCCGGATCGGCCTGACCGGGCAGTTCGCCTCGGTGGACGAGGACCTGACCGGCACCGAGAACCTGGTGCTGATCGCCAGGCTGCTCGGCGCGGGCCGGCGGGCGGCCCGGCTGCGCGCGGCGGAGCTGCTGGAGACCTTCAACCTGGCCGACGCGGCCGGTCGGCCGGTCAAGACCTACTCCGGCGGCATGCGCCGCAGGCTGGACCTGGCCGCGAGCCTGGTCGGGCAGCCCAGCATGGTGTTCCTGGACGAGCCGACCACCGGCCTGGACCCCTCGGCCAGGGTCGGCATGTGGGAGGTGGTCGAGGGCCTGGTCGCTGGCGGCACCACGATCCTGCTGACCACCCAGTACCTGGACGAGGCCGACCGGCTGGCCGACTCGATCACCGTGCTGAACAAGGGCAGGGTGATCGCCCAGGGCACCGCGGCGCAGCTGAAGGCGGAGGTCGGGCAGCGCACCGTGGCGGTCTCGCTGGAGCCCGGCGCCGATCCGTGGCAGGCGGTGGAGGCGATCCGCCGCGGCGGCAAGCAGCCGGTCTTCGACCCGGAGCGCAACTCGATCACCGTGCCGGTGCTGGCCTCCAAGGAGCTGGTCACCGTGGTGCGCGCGCTGGACGAGGCCGGCATCGAACCCGCCGGGCTGGCGCTGACCGAGCCGACCCTGGACGACGTGTACCTGGCCCTGACCCACAGCTCCTCGAGCGCGGCCTGAGAGGAATCGTGATGACCACGACCATCGCCCGCCCGGAGGTGCCCGAGGTGGCCACCCCGTGGCGGGGCAGCAGCCTGTTCACCCAGATCATGGTGCTCACCGGACGCTCGCTGCGCCCGGTGCTGCGCGACCCCAAGACGCTCGTGTTCAGCCTGATGCAGCCGCTGCTGATGCTGGTGCTGTTCAGCCAGGTGTTCCGGGTCATCGCCGAGGGGCCGATGTTCCCCAAGGGTGTCGCCTACATCGACTACTTACTGCCCGCGATCATGGTCACCACCGCGACCATGGTCGGCGTGCAGGCCGGTGTCGGTCTGACCAGCGACATGAAGAACGGCGTGCTGGCCAGGTTCCGCTCGATGCCGGTGAGCCCGGTGGCGGTGCTGATCGCGCGCAGCATCGCCGACCTCACCAGGGGCCTGATCGAGCTGGTCGTGATGCTGATCGCGGCCGCGCTGTTCTTCGGCTTCGCCCCGGCGGGCGGGATCCTCGGCGTCACCGGCGCGCTGCTGCTGGCGCTGGCGGTCGGCTGGAGCCTCGGCTGGCTGTTCCTGGCCGCGGCCGCCTGGCTGCGGGAGAGCACCACCGCGCAGATGGTGGGCATGATGGCGCTGTTCCCGCTGCAGTTCGCCTCCAGCGCGTTCGTGCCGATCCAGAGCCTGCCCAGCTGGCTGCAGGTGGTGGCCGAGGTGAACCCGATCTCCTACGCCATCAACGCCTCCCGCGACCTGGCGCTGAACAACCCGGTCGGGTCCGGGGTGACCTCGGCCCTGGTGGTCAGCGCGGGGATCGCGGTGGTCGGCGCGGTGCTGGCCGAACGCGGGTTCCGCCGCCCCTGAGCGAGCAGGCCGGGGGTCAGCCGTCGCGCTTGCCCCCGGCCATCCGCTTGAGCATCTCGTTGTACGCGGTCAGGTCGGCGTCCCCGTCGGCCTCGGCGTGCCGGTCGGAGCGCTTGGCGTCCCGGTCGTCGGCCTTGGCCCACTGGGCGAGCAGCGCGATCACCACCACCAGCAGCGGCAGTTCGCCGGAGGCCCAGGTCAGGCCGCCGCCGAGGCGCTGGTCGGAGAGCAGGTCGCTCACCCAGGGCAGGTTGAGCTGGTGGTAGAAGGACTCGCCGATCACGGTGGAGCCGCTCATCAGCGCGATGCCGAAGAAGGCGTGGAAGGGCATCGAGGCGAACACCAGGCCGAGGCGGCCCAGCGGCGGCAGCCTGCGCGGCGCAGGGTCGATACCGATCACCGGCCAGTAGAAGACGTACCCGGCGAGCAGGAAGTGCGCGTTCATCGCCAGGTGCGCCCAGTGCAGCGGCAGCGCGGCGTCGAACAGGCCGGAGAAGTACAGGCCGTAGAAGGAGCCGACGAACAGCGCGAGCGCGACCAGCGGGTGGGTCAGCACCCGGCTGACCGGCGAGTGCACCAGCGCCAGGATCCACTCCCTCGGCCCGCTCGGGGCGTCCTTGCCCGCGGTGGGCAGCGCGCGCAGGGCCAGCGTGACCGGGCCGCCGAGCACCAGCAGCACCGGGGCCAGCATGGACAGCAGCATGTGGCTGCCCATGTGCACGCTGAACATCGCCGGTGAGTAGCGGCCGATGCCGGAGCTGGTGGCGATCAGGATGGTCAGGCAGCCCGCGATCCAGGCGATGGTGCGGCCGACCGGCCAGCGGTCGCCGCGCTTGCGCAGGCGGCGCACGCCCAGCAGGTAGACCAGCGCGGCGGCGATCGAGAGCGTGCCGAAGAGCAGGTCGAACCGCCAGTCCAGCAGCAGCGCCAGGAAGGTCGGCGGGCCGTCCAGGTCGTAGCCGATCAGCAGTTCGGTGGTGCTCGGCCGCGCGCTGATCTCCCCCGGCGGCGGGGTGCCACCCAGGGCGACCGCGATGCCGATGGTGGCCAGCATCAGCAGCATCTCGATGCCGCCCAGGCGCATCAGCACCGAGCGGGACTCGTCCACGCCCAGTGCCAGCACGCCGCGCCGCCGCTGGAAGAAGCCGATCACGCCGAGCACGCCCAGCGCGCCGATCTTGGCCAGCACCAGCGCGCCGTACGGGGTGGTGAAGACCTCGGCCGGGGTGAGCCGCACCAGCGCGTTGACCACGCCGGAGACGGCCAGGGTGATCCAGCAGACCAGGGCCAGCTTGGAGAAGCGGCGGTAGGCGAGCTGGAGGTGGCCGCCGCCGCGGTAGGCGTGCGCGACCAGCGCGACCAGGCCGCCAACCCAGAAGCCGGTGGCCAGCAGGTGGAAGATCAGCGAGTTGGTGCCGACGTCGTGCGAGCCGCCGGAGGCCGAGTGCCCGGTGACCGCGACCGGCATCAGGCAGAGCAGGCCGAAGGCGAAGGTGGCGAAGGCCCAGCCCCAGGACAGCACGATCCGGCAGGCGATGGCCAGCAGCCCGGCCAGCAGCGCGGTGGCCACCCACGCCTTGGCCTGCTCCAGCGCGTCGATGTAGACGATCAGCTGGGCCGGGTCGAGCACGTCGGTGACCGGCTTGCCCAGCGCGTTGGCCACGAACAGCGGCACCATGGCCGACGCGGCCAGGAACCAGCCCAGCGCCGCCCAGCCCGCGGCCCGCACCGCGGCGTAGCCGTCGGCGGCCAGCAGCCCGCTGCGCTGGGCCGGGGCGAGGAAGACCGCGAACAGCAGCGAGCCGACCGCGATCGCCGCGCACACCTCGGCGATGGCCCTGACCAGCGACTGGCCGAACCGGGTGAGATCGCCGGGATCGGGTAGCCCGTACTCGGCGTACACCCGGCCGGGCGATAGCGCGGTGAGCGCGACCGCGACGCTCAGTGCCAGCAGGATCCCCACGACCACCAGCACCGCCATGCCGCCGGTGGGACGTCGAACGGGGGTGGGGTCGACCTCGTCGGTGCGCTCGGGTGCCACAGGACGAGCGTAGGCAACGAAGAACCTGGAAGGGGGCGCGACCCCGGGCCGGGTTCCGGCTACGATTTCGCCCGGCGGTTGCCAACCGCCGTGCCCTCATAGCTCAGCTGGATAGAGCGAGAGACTTCTAATCTCTAGGTCGCAGGTTCGAGTCCTGCTGGGGGCGCTCCCTCAGCACGCCTTTGTCCGCGGACCCCCGCCCCGAATTCGCCGAAGTTCCGGTCGCTCACCGCATAGCCTGGACGGGCACCTGGCCCATCTGGAGAGAACGGTGAGTACTTCCGTGACCACTCAGGCGAAGACCGTGTTCGTGACCGGCGCGTCCACCGGGTTCGGGGCGGCGATCGCCCGCCGGTTCGCCGGTGAGGGCAGTCGTGTGATCGCGACCGCGCGGCGCAAGGACAAGCTGGCGGAGCTGGCCGGGGAGTTCGGCGACCTGGTGTTGCCGGTGGAGCTGGACGTGCGGGACAACCACGCGGTGGAGCAGGTGGTCGCCGGGTTGCCCGCGGAGTTCGCTGAGGTTGACGTCCTGGTCAACAACGCGGGGCTGGCGCTGGGGCTGGAGCCGGCGCAGCGGGCCTCGCTGGCGGACTGGGAGCAGATGATCGACACCAACTGCAAGGGGTTGCTGTACTGCACCAGGGCGGTGTTGCCGGGGATGGTCGAGCGGCGGCGCGGGCACGTGGTCAACATCGGGTCGGTGGCGGGCACGCACCCCTACCCCGGCGGCAACGCCTATGGCGGGACCAAGGCGTTCGTGCACCAGTTCAGCCTCAACCTGCGCAGTGACCTGCACGGCACCGGCGTCCGGGTGACCTGTGTGGAGCCCGGCATGTGCGGTGGCACCGAGTTCTCCCTGGTCCGGTTCCAGGGTGACGCGGGCAAGGCGGCCGGGGTCTACGACGGGATGCAGCCGCTGACCGCCGAGGACATCGCGGAGACCGTGCACTGGGTCACCGGGCAGCCCGCGCACGTGAACGTCAACACCATCGAGCTGATGCCGGTGGCGCAGAGCTTCGCCGGGTTCCAGGTACACCGGGAAGCGTGACGGGGCGCACTTTTTAACGAACGGTACATAACGGCCTTGACGGGTGGGTGACACGGCGACTACTTCTGTACTTGACATTACAGAAGTAGGGAGTTGGGTCATGGGCAAGCAGCTTGCGGGCAAGGTCGCGCTGGTCACCGGGGGTTCGCGGGGGATCGGCGCGGCCACCGCGCGGGCGCTGGGCGCGGCGGGGGCGGAGGTCGCGATCAGCTACACCGCTAGTCCGGACAAGGCCGAGGCGGTGGTCGCGGAGCTGAAAGAGGCCGGGGTCAGGGCACTCGCGGTGCAGGCGGACCAGGCCGACCCGGCGCAGGTGAAGGAGCTGGTGCGGACGGTGCACGAGCACTTCGGGCGGCTGGACGTGCTGGTCAACAACGCCGGGGTGGCCGCAAGGGACAACGGGGACGAGGAGCTGGACCGGCAGCTGGCGGTCAACATCGGCGGGGTGGCGGCCACTGTGCGCGCGGCCACGCCGCTGCTCAGCGACGGTGGCCGGATCATCAACGTGGGCAGCGTGCTGGCCACCCGGCAGCCCTTCGGGGGCATGGCCGAGTACTCCGGCACCAAGGCCGCGATCACCGTCTTCGCCAAGGGCTGGGCGCGGGACCTCGGCGGGCGCGGGATCACCGTCAACACCGTGCACCCCGGTCCGATCGAGACCGACATGAACCCCAACGAGGGCGAGGCCGCGGCGCAGCGGACCGCGTTCACCGCGCTCGGTCGCTACGGCCGGCCGGCCGAGGTGGCCGCCGCGATCGTGTTCCTGGCCGGGCCGGACGCCGGCTACATCACCGGCGCCGAGCTGCACGTCGACGGCGGGCTGGGCATCTGAGCCGAATCGTTCCCACCTGGCGGAACGAGTTGCCCGGGGCGCGGCGGGGTTCGCAGACTGCCCTGGTGAGCCAGGCCGAACCCGTGCTGATCCGCTCGGCCCGCGATGTCACCGACCTGGTGAACTCGGGGGCCGCGCGGGGCAGTCACGCCACCATGATCGTGATCATCGCGCTGGGCGGCATCTTCATCGACGCCTACGACTTCAGCTCGCTGGCCTACGGGATGCGCGACATCACCGTCCAGTTCGGGCTCAGCCCGGTGGGCGCGGGCATCGTGAACGCCTCGATCATGGTCGGTGCGGTGGTCGGCGCGCTCGGTGGCGGCTACCTGGTCGACAAGATCGGCCGGTACCGGGTGTTCATGGCGGACATGCTGTTCTTCGTGGTGGCCGCGCTCGGCTGCGCACTGGCGCCCAGCGCCGAGGTGCTGGTGCTGTTCCGGTTCCTGATGGGCATCGGTGTCGGCATGGACCTGCCGGTGGCGATGGCCTTCCTGGCCGAGTTCTCCCGGCTGCGCGGCAAGGGCAGCAAGGGCTCGCGCACCGCGTCCTGGTCGGCGGCCTGGTTCGTGGCCACCAGCGCCTGCTACCTGATCATCCTCGGCCTGTACTTCCTGATCCCGGCGCAGAACCACGGCGTGCTGTGGCGGTTCACCGTCGGCTTCGGCGCGGTGCCCGCGCTGGTCGTGCTGCTGGTGCGGCACCGCTACATGAACGAGTCGCCTGCCTGGGCCGCTGGTCAGGGCGACCTGGAGGGCGCCGCGGCGATCCTGCGCAGGTCCTACGGGGTCAACGCGGTCGTCGCGCCGGAGGCCACCGTGGTGAAGGCGCCGAAGCGGTCGGTCCGGGCGGAGTTCGGGCGGCTGTTCAACCGCACCTACCGCCGCCGCACCTGGCTCTCCCTCGCCGTGGCGCTGGCCCAGACCTTCGGCTACAACGCGGTCGCCTACGGCCTGCCGGTGATCATCGCCGGGTTCCTCGCCCAGGGGCCGCTGACCACGATCAGCGCCTCGCTGGTGCTCAACGTGTGCTTCGCGGTCACCGGCGGCCTGCTCGGCATCCGCTGGGTGCGCAGCCGGGGCGCGTGGCAGCTGACCGCGCTCGGGTTCGGGGTGCAGCTGGCCGCGCTGGTCGCGCTCGCGCTGATCGGGCGGCCCAGCGGACAGGAGCTGGCGGTGGCCGCGCTGCTCGCGCTGGGGGCGTTCCTGTTCGCCCAGGGCTGGGGGCCGGGCGCGAACTACATGACCTTCGCGACGCTGAGCTATCCGACCTCGCTGCGCGGGGTGGGCGTCGGGTTCAACCAGGGGATGCTGCGCATCGGCTCCACGGTGTCCCTGTTCCTGTTCCCGGTGCTGAGCGCGAGCCTGGGAACCGGCGTGTTCTGGGTCATCGCGCTCGCGCCCGCGCTGGGGCTGCTCGCCCTGCTGCTGGTGCGCTGGGAGCCAGTCGGGTATGACGTGGATGCCGAAGACGCGGAAGGTGTCCCGGTGGAGGAGGCAGAGACGCGCCGCTGAGAAGTACCCCCAGTTGGACTCTCAGCAGCGCTTCCCGCCGATCCCATGGACACCTCTTCGCTGGGTCAACCTTTCAAGCCCCGGTTGTCCGCCGCACTGTCAGCACCGGACCGGATACCCGAAGGTGCAGGTCACCTGCATAGGATGAGTTTTCCGGTCCGGATTGGCGGAGCGCTGGGGAGCGGGGAGAGCATGTCGGTTGTCGGTCGCATCCGGGGCCCGCGCGGCCTTCGCCGAACGATTCGCGCTGCTGTACGCCGAAGCCGGTGACCCACCGCTGAAGCGGGTCGCCGAGTCGGTGGCGCGCGCCCGGCGCACCGACGAGCGCGGCAGGCCGGTCCAGGTGACCACCCAGCGGATCAGCGACTGGCGGCGTGGCCGCAACGTGCCGGCCCGGTTCGCCGGGCTGGCCGTGGTGCTGGAGATCCTCATCGGCGAGGCGCGCGCCCGGCGGTCGGCGCCGGTGCTGCCCGGCCTCTACGACCGGGACGGCTGGCGGGAGCTGTGGTCGGCCGCGCAGGCCAGTCCGGTGGAGGAGGCCGAGCCGCCGCCGGATGAGACGCTGTGCCCGTACCGGGGGCTGGCCGCCTTCCAGCCGGAGAACTCGCCGCACTTCTTCGGCCGGGAACGGGCCACCGCCGCCCTGCTCCGCCTGCTGCGCGCGGGCGACGGGCTCGCGATGCTGGTCGGCGCGTCGGGGGCGGGCAAGTCCTCGCTGCTGCGGGCCGGGCTGGTGCCCGCGCTGGCCGGCGGGGCCGAGACCGCGGACTGGCCGGTCACCCTGCTCACCCCTGGCGTGCACCCGGTCAAGGAGCTGGACCGGCACCTGCCTGGGATGGCCGAGGCGGAGACCGCGGCGCAGGTCCGGGAGGCGCTCGGCGAGCAGCGCCGGGTGATCATCGTGGACCAGTTCGAGGAGGTCTTCACCCTCTGCCCCGACCAGGAGGCCCGGCGCACCTTCATCCGGCTGCTGCACCTGGCCGCCACCGAGGGCCCGGCCCTGGTGGTGCTCGGGCTGCGCGCCGACTTCTACGGCCGCTGCCTGGACCACCCCGAGCTGGTCGCCGCGTTGCAGGACCGGCACCTGGTGCTGGGCCCGATGACGGTGGCCGAGCTGCGCGCCGCGGTCACCGCCCCGGCCCGCGCGGTCGGCCTGCAGCTGGAGACCGGGCTGGTCGAGCTGCTGATGCGCGATCTCGGTGTGAGCGAGCGGCGCGGCCGGGTGCGCGGGGAGAAGGACACCTACGACGCGGGCGCGCTGCCGCTGCTCTCGCACGCGCTGCTGGCCACCTGGCAGCACCGGCAGGGCGGGCGGCTCACCGTGGCCGGGTACCGGGCGGCCGGCGGCATCCAGGGCGCGGTCGCGGCCACCGCGGAACGGGCCTGGGCCGAGCTGGACGCCGCCGGGCAGGCCGCGGCCCGGCCGCTGCTGCTGCGGCTGGTCCGGATCGGCGAGGACACCGAGGACACCCGCCGCCGGGCCAGCCGGGACGAGGTGCTGGCCCAGGCGCCGGACCGGGCCGCGACCGAGACCGCGCTGGAGACCCTGGTCTCGGCCCGGCTGGTCACCCTGGACGCCGAGTCGGTGGAGATCACCCACGAGGCCCTGCTGCGGGCCTGGCCCCGGCTGCACGGCTGGCTGGACCAGGACCGCGAGGGCCACCTCACCCGGCAGCGCCTGGAGGAGGACGCCAAGACCTGGGCCGCGCAGCACCGGGACGCCTCGCTGCTCTACCGCGGCGCCCGGCTGCAGACCAGCAGGCAGGCCGTCGCCGGCGCCGGACCGAGCGAGCTGGCCAGGCAGTTCCTGGCCACCTCCACCCGGCAGTGGCGGCGCGCGGTGTGGCTGCGCCGGGCCGCGGTGGCCGCGGTGTGCGTGCTCGCGCTGATCGCCTCGGTGGCCGCGGTGGTCACCCTGGAGCAGCGGGACGAGGCGCAGTTCCGCCAGGTGATGGCCGAGGCGGACCGGGTGCTGGACACCGACCCCTCGCTCTCGGCCCAGCTCAGCCTGGTCGCGCACCAGCTCCGCCCCGGCGACACCGAGGTGCGCAGCCGGGTGCTGGCCACCCAGCAGCTGCCCCTGGCCACCGGCCTGACCGGGCACAACGGCGCGGTCTACCTGACCTCGTTCAGCCCGGACGGCCGGACCCTGGCCACCGCGGGCTACGACGGCACCGCCCGGCTCTGGGACGTCACCGACCAGACCCGGCCGCGCCAGCTCGGTCAGCCGCTGACCGGGCACACCAAGTGGCTCAGCTCCGCGGTGTTCAGCCCGGACGGCAGGACCCTGGCCACCACCGGCGCGGACAACACCATCCGGCTCTGGGACGTCACCGACCCGGCGCGGGCCAGGCTGCTCGGGCAGCCGCTGAACACCGGCGGCGGCACCGCGTACCTGCTCGCGTTCAGCCCGGACGGCCGCACCCTGGCCACCGCCAACGAGGACCAGACCGCGCGGCTGTGGGACGTCCGCGACCCGGCCCGCCCGGTCCGGATCGGCGAGCCGCTGGCCGGGCACAGCGGTCAGGTCCGCTCACTCGCCTTCAGCCCGGACGGGACCATGCTGGCCACCGGCAGCGACGACACCCAGGTCCGGCTGTGGGACGTGCGTGATCCGGCGCGGGTCACCCCGATCGGCCGCCCGCTCACCGGGCACCTGGCCGGACTGCACTCGGTGGCCTTCAGCCCGGACGGCAAGCTGCTGGCCTCCGGCAGCGATGACAAGACGATCCGGCTGTGGGACCTCAGCGACCCGGCCGCGGCCAACCCGGCCGGTCCGCCGGTGGTCGGGCATTCCGCGCAGATCTGGTCGGTGGCCTTCAGCCGCACCCAGAACCTGCTCGCCTCGGCCTCCGCGGACGGCACCGCGCGGCTGTGGAACATCAGCAACCCGGCCGGGGTCACCCAGTTCGGACCACAGCTGACCGGCCGCAACAACGAGCTGTACGCGGTCGCCTTCAGCCCGGACGGGCGCAGCCTGGCCGTCGGCGGCGAGGACGGCGCTGCGCGGCTGTGGTCGCTGCCCAGCGGCGCGCTGGTGGGCCACGCGGTCGCGGTCGGCACGCCGGAGTTCCGCCCGGACGGCCGGGTGCTGGCCAGCGGCGGCGGCGACCGCACCATCCGGCTGTGGGACGTGGCCGATCCGAACGCGCCCAAGGCGCTGGCCGCGATCGACAACGGGCACACCGACCCGGTGTGGTGGGTGACCTTCCGCGGCGACGGCAAGGTGCTGGCCTCGGCCTCCACCGACCGCACCATCCGGCTCTGGGACGTCACCGACCCGGCCAAGCCGGTCCCGCTCGGCGCGCCCATCCCCGGCGCGCAGAAGTACAGTCTGCCGATCCGGTTCAGCCCGGACGGCAAGCTGCTGGCCGCGCCCATGGACCACAACATGATCCAGCTCATCGACGTCAGCGATCCGGCCCGTCCGCGCCCGCTGGGCACACCCACCGAGGCGCACACCGGGTCGATCACCTCGCTGCGCTTCACCCCTGACGGCAGGACCCTGGTCTCGGCCAGCGACGACCACCGGATCCGGCTGTGGGACGTGACCGACCCGGTCCGGCCGGCCGCGATCGGCGAGCCGCTGAGCGCGCACACCGAGGCGGTGCGCACCGCCGAGCTGAGCCCGGACGGCAAGACCCTCGCCAGCGGCGGCGGGGACAACACCATCCGGCTCTGGGACCTGTCCGATCCCCGGCATCCGGTGGCGGGCAAGGTGCTGACCGGGCACACCGAGAGCGTCAACCAGATCAACTTCAGCCCGGACGGGAAAACCCTGGTCAGCGGCAGCGCGGACCGCACCGTGCGGCGCTGGTCGGTGCCCGGGGGCGAGCCGGTCGGCGTGCCGCTGACCACCAGCTTCGCCACCTGGAGCAGCCCGGTGTACAGCCCGGGCGGGCAGTTCCTGGTCACCCCGGGCTCGGACAACACGCTGCGGCTGTGGGACCTGAACCTGGAGGACGCGCAGCAGCGGGTGTGCGCGCGCACCAGGGACGTGCTCACCGAGGACCAGTGGCGTCGTCATCTGCCCCAGCTGGACTACGAGCCACCCTGTCCGGACCAGTGACCTAGAGTCCGGCTATGCGTCTCCTGATGGGACTGGGCGGCCCGCGCACCGTGGGCGCGGTGCTGACCGGCGTCACCGCGCTCTACCTGGCCCTGGTGGTCTTCAACAACCTCACCGACTTCGGCACCAACCACGCCTTCGTGCAGCACGTGTTCGCCATGGACACCACGTTCAAGTCGCCGAACACGATGTGGCGGG
Source organism: Crossiella sp. CA-258035 (assembly GCF_030064675.1). GTDB lineage: Bacteria > Actinomycetota > Actinomycetes > Mycobacteriales > Pseudonocardiaceae > Crossiella. Next base: position 1,383,807 of record NZ_CP116413.1, on the reverse strand, counting down.
CGATCACCAGCCCCGCGCTGGTGAACCTCGCCTACCTGCTGATCATCGCCTGGGAGGCGGCCACCGCGGTCGTGCTGGTCATCGCCACGGTCAGCTGGGTGCGCGCCGATGTGGAGGTCGCGCGCCGGATCGGCAGCCTCGGGCTGAGCATGCAGCTGCTGCTCTTCGGCGGCGGGTTCATCGCCATCGGCGGCGAGTGGTTCTGCATGTGGCAGTCCAAGCAGTGGAACGGGTTGCAGGCCGCGCTGCAGAACGTGGTCATCGGCGGGCTGGTGCTGATCGTCACCCAGGTAGTGGGGCGGGTGCGGGCAGCCGTTCCGCCAGCAGTGTGAGCGCCCGGCGCTGGGCCGGGGAGAACCCGCTCAGGTAGTCGGCCATCAGCGCGGGGCCGTGCTGCTCGGTCGCCTGGCCGGTCACCGCGTCCCACTCCCCCGTCTGGACCAGCGCGGCCAGGTCCTCCACCAGCGGCTCGATCCCGGGGTCGTCCGCAGGCGCGTCGGCGAGGGCCTGGAGGCGGTCGGCGATCCGCTGGGACAGCTCGCGGTGCTCCTGCCACACCTGCCGGCAGAACCCGGCCACCGCGCCGGCGTGCTCGGGGGCGAGCGCGTGCAGCAGCAGCACCGCGCTCTTCTCCAGCTCCAGCAGGTCGGCGGGCAGGCCGTCGAGCTCCAGCCGGTCGAAGACCTCGGCCACCGGCTCCGGCAGATCGAGGTCCATTGTGGACGATCGCAGTTCGGCGATCCTCCCGCGCTGCTCCTCGATCTCGCGCTGCCGCTGCGCCAGCTCCCGGTCCAGCTCGTCCAGGGCCGCGCGCACGGTGGCCGGGCCGTCGCCGAGCAGTTCGCGGATCCGTGGCACGGACAGGCCCAGTTCGCGCAGCCGCCGGATCCGCAGCAGCCGGACCAGGGCCGTTGCCCCGTAACGCCGGTAGCCGGCGTGGTCGCGGCCGGGTTCGGGGAGCAGGCCGTGCGCGTGGTAGTGCCGCACGGCCTTCACGGTGGTGCCCGCGAGCCGGGCCACCTCCCCGATGGTCAGCACGATCCTCACGGTAGCCGGGCGCCGCTGAGCACGGCCACCGCGGCGGCCGGATCGTCGGCGTGCAGCCGGATCCGCTCGATCCGGTGCCGGCCGCGCTTGCCGAGGTCGACCTCGTGCGGTTCGGTCAGCTCGACCAGCACCCCGGTGGTGCCCAGCGAGGCGAAGGACAGCGTGCCGCCGTCCACCTCGATCATCCGCTCGTGCCTGCCGCAGAACTCCCTGCGCACCGCGCCGAGCTTGGTCAGCGGCACCACCACCTCGGTGAAGCAGGCGAACCGCAGCCGCAGCTCCTCCGGCCCGACCGCGTGCGGGTAGACCCTGGTGGCGGCGAGCAGGCCCAGCACCCACAGCAGGCCGTAGGCTCCGATCGCCAGCAGCACCAGCCGCAGCCAGAGCCAGGGCACCAGCAGCTCACCGGCCACGATCTCGATCACCGCCGCCGCCACCATGACCAGCAGCGGCGCGGCCAGCCCACCCGCGTAGTCGATGGTCCGCGCCCCCTCGGGCACCAGCCGCCGTCCGCGCAACCGGTGCCACAGCGCTCCGAACACCCGCACGCTGTCCCCCCTTCCTCGTTGGGGGACAGCGTGCGGGCCTGCCCCAGGGGCAGGGTCAAGTCACACGGGCTGCGGACCCCCATCCGCAGCCTGTGGACCGCTCACTCAGGCCGCGTACGGCCGCTTGGCGCGCGCTTCCCGCAGTGCGATGCCCCACCAGGTCAGCTGGTCCAGCAGCACCTTGGCCGCGGTCGCGCTGTGCTCGAACTCGGCCAGCGGGCCGTTGGCGTCGAACTTCTCGTAGACGGAGTGGAAGCTGACGGTGTCCCTGATCGTGGTGGCGTGCATCTCCGCCAGCACCTGGCGCAGCTGCTCCACCGCGCGCAGGCCGCCGGACATGCCGCCGTAGGAGACGAAGGCCACCGGTTTTGCCCGCCATTCCGCGTAGGAGGAGTCGATCGCCTCCTTCAGCGGGGCCGGATAGCCGTGGTTGTACTCGGGGGTCACGATGACGAAGGCGTCCGCGCCGGCGATCCGGGCGGCGAAGCCCTCGACCCCGTCGGCCACGTCGACCAGGTCCAGGTCGACGTCGTGGTTGGTCGCCGCCTCGCCGAGGAACCAGCGGGCCACCGCGGGGCCGAGGCGGCCCTCCCTGGTGCTGCTGATGATGACGGCGATCTTGAGTCGGTCAGTGCCAGTGGCTGAAGTGGTCATGGGGCAAGCCAACAACCTCGACCTAACTTGAGGTCAAGCACCGGATTCCGCGCAGGCACAGGTATTTTGATCGGGTGCTTGAGAAGATCCTGCCGAACAACATCGCGGTGTCCGAGGCCTTCGACGACCCGGCCGAAGCCGTGCTCTTCGCCGAGGAGGAGGCGCTGCTGGGCCGCTCGGTGGAGAAGCGGCGGCGCGAGTTCACCACCGTGCGGCACTGCGCCCGGCGCGCGCTGGCCGAACTGGGCCGGCCGCCCGCGCCGCTGCTGCGCGGTGAGCGCGGGGCGCCGATCTGGCCTGCCGGCATCGTCGGCAGCATGACGCACTGTGATGGGTACCGGGCGGCCGCGGTGGCCGAGGACTCGGTTGTCCAGACCATCGGGATCGACGCCGAACCGCACGCCCCGCTGCCCGAGGGCGTGCTGGAGTCGGTCTCGCTGGCCGAGGAGCGGAGCTGGCTCAACACCTTGTCCCGCACCGACCCCGAAGTTCACTGGGACCGGTTGTTGTTCAGTGCTAAGGAGTCGGTCTACAAGGCGTGGTTCCCGCTCGCCCGGCGCTGGCTCGGCTTCGAGGAGGCCCGGCTCACGGTGCACCCCTCCAGCGGCACTTTCCGCGCTGACCTGCTGGTTCCCGGTCCGGTCGAGGGCTTTTCCGGGCGCTGGCTGGTGGCCGACGGGCTGGTGGTCACGACCATCGCCGTCCCCCGATCGAATGGCCAAAATCTGTGACGAAATCTGTTAACTGAACGTGTACTCGGTGACGTCCCGCTGGAGTTTCCGAGAGGGCAAGAAGGTTGCCTTTCAGCAGGTAGTCTCGCCCTCGCCGGAGGGAGGGGCAGGCATGACGGATCCGTTTTCGGACAAGGACTTCAGCAGCACGCGGGACCCGCTCGCCGGGGCCCTGGCCGACGGACCGTTCGGCCGGGCGCTCGACCTGGCCATCCAGCGCAGCGAACTGACCCTCGAACACATCCAGCGCGAGCTCTCCGCCCGCGGCGCCCGGCTGGATCCGAACACGCTCAGTGACTGGCGGTGCAGCGACGCCCTCCCTGCCGAGGACGGCGAGCGGCCGGAGATCGCGGCCCTGGAGAGCGTGCTCAGCCTGCCGCCCGGTTCACTCGGCGCGCTGCTGGCCGATGAGGACCCGGCGGATCCACGCACCGACCTGGCCCAGTTGCAGCGCCGGATGCGCACGCCGCGGCTGGAACGCCTGATGGTGCAGGAGAACTACCACCTCGGCCCGGACTTCCGGCACCGGCTGCTGCGGGTGCGCGAGGTGGTGCGGGCCAAGCGGGACGGCGTCGGCCGGGCTTTTGTCTACTACCACGGCGAATCGCCGCTGCCCGCGCTCACCGCGGCCGGCGGCTGCCGGATCGGCCGGATCCGCACCGACCCCACCGCCGGGCTGCTGCTGGCCGAGCTGCTGCTGGAGCGCCCGCTCGCGGTGGAGGAGACCGCGGTGCTGGACTACGAGCTGGCCTTCCACGGTGGCAAGCCGGTCGACCACCACGAGCGGCGGCTGCCGCTGGGCGCGCGGGACTACCTGCTCCAGGTGCACTTCGACCCGGCCGCGGTGCCCGCCGACTGCCTCGGCTACCTGCGCCCGGACGGCGAGTCCGAGACCGTGCGACAGCTGTGGGTCGGCCAGTACCACACCACGCACCTGGTGGTGCCGCAGCCGGAAGCCGGCAACTACGGCATCCGGTGGATCACCAGCTAGCTACTTGAGCACTCGCTCAAGAAGAGTTACGCTGCGCCCGTTGAATTGAGCAGACGCTCAAGAACGGTGGTGACATGCGGCTCTACATCGAGACCACGATCAGGGCGGACCCGGCGGAGCTGTGGGTTCGCACCCAGGACCCGGCCCAGCACCAGCGCTGGGACCTGCGCTTCCACCGCATCGAGTACCTGCCGAAGGAAGACGGTGCGCCGCAGCGGTTCCGCTACGCGACCTTCGGCATCGCCGGGGTCGGCATCAGCGTCGGCGAGCGGCACACCCCGGACGGATCGAGCACCTCGGCGCTGCGCTTTGCCTGCGACCACCCGCTGTCGCTGATCCGCGCGGGCTCCGGCTACTGGCGCTACCGGCCGGGCCCGGACGGCGTCCGGTTCTGCACGGGCTATGACTACCGGCCCGGCTGGGGCGGGCTCGGACCACTGGCCGACCTGGTGTTCCGGCCGCTGATGGGCTGGGCCACCGCCTGGTCCTTCGACCGGCTGCGGCTGTGGCTGGAACACGGCATCAGCCCGGAGTCCTCGTTGCGCCGCGCCCTGTTCGAGCTCGCCGCCCGGCTGCTGCTGACCACCGCCGCCCTGCTGCTCACCCCGCTGCCACTCGCGCTCGCGACCGCGGCCCTCGCGCTGTTCCTGCCGCCCTCGGCCCGCACCCCGGCCGCCCGGCGCTGCCGGCGCGCGGCCCGCGACGCCACTCCCCCAGCCACCCTGGCCCGACTGGAGCTGCCATGACCACCACCCTGACCAAGACCGGCTCGATCTTCCGCAAGGCGCTGGGCGCGGACTTCGACCGCCTGCACCCGCAGCTCCAGCGCCGGTTCGGCTTCGGCAGCGCGGACGGGGTGGCCTGCGCCGGCGAGGGCGTGATGGAGGAGATCTGGCGCGGCCCCGCGTTCACCGTGCCGTTCCTGCACCTGGGCGCGGCCCGCAACATCCTGTTCCCGGAGACCGGCAGGGACGTGCCGTTCGTGATCGAGAACTACGCCTACCTGGACGACTTCGGCCGGGACACGGTCACCTTCGTGCGCACCTTCGAGTTCGGCGGCGGCCTGCGGCGGCGCTTCGACGCCACCGTGGTGCACAGCACGCGGCGCGGATGCGTGGTCGACTACCTTGGCACGCACCAGCACGTCGCGGTCGACCTGGACCTGTCGGTGGACAGCAGGGGCGGGCTGGTGATCCGCAGCGGCGAGCAGCGGCTGCGCGCGGGCCTGCTCGACCTGCGGGTGCCCCGGGCGCTGCTGGCGCGGGCCGAGGTGCGCGAGTGGTATGACGAGCAGGCCGGGGAGTTCCGGATCGAGGTGCGGGTGGCCAGCAGCTGGGCCGGTCCGCTGTTCGGTTACCGCGGCAGTTTCACCGCCCGGTACTGGGACACCGCGGCGGCTCGGGTGCCGGCGACGGTCCGGCCCTATCGGGAGGAGCTGCGTGAGTAAGGACGCCCGCACCGCGGAGACCCGCAGGCGGCTGATGGACGGCGCGATCGACACCATCCGCGCGCACGGCATCAGCGGCGTCTCGGCGCGGTCCATCGCGACCACCGCGGGCGTCAACCAGGCGCTGATCTTCTACCACTTCGGCAGCGTGGACGAGCTGCTCGGCACGGCCTGCCTCACCAGCACCAAGGCCAGGGTCGATGCCTACCGCGACCGCTTCGCCACCGTCTCCGACCTGCGCGCCCTGCTGAACCTGGGCCGCGCCCTGCAACAGGAGGAACGGGCCGCGGGCAACGTCACCGTGCTGGCCCAGATGCTGGCAGGCGCCCAGGGCGACCCGAAGCTGGCCGAGGCCACCCGCACCGCACTGGACCTCTGGGTCGCCGAGATCGAGCTCGTGCTGCGCCGCATCCTGGCCGCCTCCCCGGTGGGCGAGCTGGCCGACCCGGCCGGGCTGGCCCGCGCGGTGGCGGCCAGCTTCATCGGCGTGGAGCTGTGGGCGGCGGCCGATCCGCAGGGGGCCGAGGACGGGCTGGCCGCGCTGGAACAACTGGCGGTGCTGGCCGAGGTGGTGGACAACCTGGGACCGGTGGCCCGGCGCGCGCTCAAGGCCAAGCTGCGCGGGGTGACCAAGGCCTGACCGCCAGCAGGTGTGTGCAGATGTGTGACAACGTGTGTTGTGATCCTCGGCCTGTGGTGGGATGATGAAGACGCGGAGCACATTCGCCAGCGCTCCCCTCGCTATCCGGGAGCCACGGACATCGAACCCGCCTGGACACTGGAAGCAGCAGCCGATCCGCACCGGATCACCCGTGAACCCGATCCCAAAAGCCGAAGTGGTCACACCCGAATCGTCGGCTACTCGCTGTCAGCGGGATTCGTTCTGACCGTGATCATCGATCCCGAGGATCACTCCGGCGTCACGGCGTGGAAGACCAGCGGGGCTGATCTGCGGGAGTACCTGGGCGATCGACGGGGAGAGGACGGCAGGTCATGACTGACAAGACCACCCGGGATGAAGCCCTGGCCGCCATCCGGCAGGAAATCGCCGACCAGCGAAACGCCGCCGAGGCCGAGGCGGATCCGGTCAAGCGCGAGCGGCGGTCGCGGCACGCACGGCTGCGCGAGGAGGTCGCGGCGGAAGAGGCCGAGGCCATCGCGGCGGAGGTCGCGGAGAACCAGCAGGCCGCGCTGTCCCTGCGGGTGCCCGCGTCGCTGGTGGCCGAGCTGAAGGCTCGGGCGGATGCCGAACACATTCCCACTTCGGCGCTGGTGCGCCGCCTGCTCACCGAGGCGCTGCGGGCGCCCGCCACTCCTGTGCTCACCGTCGAACAGGTCGAGGAGATCGCCCGGCGGGTCTATCACGAGTCCGCCTGATGGCCGATCGAACATACTGAGTCACCCACGCTTGCTTGGCTCCCCGCCATAAGTAGGAACCGTTTCACTCCTCGGAGTGTGAAATTCCGGCTCTTCCCCTGGCGCGGACCGGTGTCGGATGCTCTGTGCGAAGCCCGAACACCACCGTCCGATTAACGGTCCCCGCTCTCCCCTGCTTCGCGGGGTGTCGCGGACGGGAAGGAGCGCTTTTCTCATGAAGATCCGTCGTATCGCGATAAGCCTGTTCGTCGCCGCGGCTGCCGCCGTCGGTGGCCTCGCCGGTTCCGCCTCGGCCGCCCCTGCTCCGAGCGACGATGTGTCGCCGCTGATCGTGGGTGGCGGCAACGCGACCCAGACCTACTCGTTCATGGTGTCGCTGGACACCGGCTGTGGCGGCTCGCTGATCAAGCCCACCTGGGTGGTGACCGCCAAGCACTGCACCAACAGCACGCCGCGGCAGGTGCGGGTCGGCTCGCTGTACCGCAACCAGGGCGGCAGCACCGCCGCGGTGAAGCGGGTCGTCCGGCACCCCTCGATCGACCTGGCCCTGCTGGAGCTGGCCTCCCCGGTGAGCCAGGCGACCGTGCCGGTGGCCTCCACCTCCGGCCCGGTGGGCACCGCGACCCGCATCATCGGCTGGGGCGCCACCCGGGCGGACGGCTCGGGCGCGGCGACCTACCTCAAGGAGCTGAACACCTCGATCGTGGCGGACACCCGCTGCACCAACGGGATGAACGCGGCCGCGGAGATCTGCACCAACAACACCGGTGGCAACCAGGGCGCCTGCTACGGCGACTCGGGTGGCCCGCAGGTCAAGCAGGTCGGCGGGGCCTGGCAGCTGGTCGGCGCGACCAGCCGCTCCGGCAACGGCGACCCGCGCTGCGCCACCGGCCCGTCGATCTACGTGGACGTGCCGTACTTCCGCAGCTGGATCAGCCAGTACGCGGGAACCGTGTGATCTGTCCTTAGTGGACCGTCCGGCCCGGCTGCGAGCGCAGTCGGGCCGGACTCCTTTCCACTGGTCCTAGCCGAGGCGCCGCCGGGAGTCTCGCCGGTGCAGCCCGCGGTTCTGCGGCGCTGCTGGATCAGCTCGACCACGGCCTGGCGGTTGGCGGTGCGGGCGGCGGCGAGCGGGTCCGGGTTGCGTTGCTGGCCGCGCAGGACTCTGCGGCCTCACCGGTGCAGGGGCATGCCGTTCTCCTTCGTCGTGCCTGCGTGGTCAGGACCGGACTACGGAAAAGTGGCCGCCACCGGTTCAGCGCGAGATGAGCTGGGCGCGCAGCCGGGCCGGGATGCCGGGGGCGAACCTGGCCAGGTAAGCGTCCAGGTGACCGTTGTCGGCCAGCAGGAACGGCAGGTCCACCGGCAGCAGTCGCCGGATCGCCAGCAGCGGCACCGGTGAGCGCAGCGGGCGGAAGTCCTGGTTCCACAGGCCGGGTTCGGCGCAGTGCGGGTGGAACTGGCCGAGCATCAGGCCCTCGGCGACGAACTCTGACTTGAGCTCCCGCTGCACCGCGTCGACCTGGCCGGGGTCGGCATCCGGCAGCACCAGCAGGTAGGTGAGCAGGTCGGCGTCTTCGGAGTCCATTGTGGACAGTTTTGCGGTGTAGCCGGTGCGCAGCGCGGTCAGCGACTCGCGCAGGTTGCCGGAGCCGACGCCGAGGTGGAACAGCTCCCGGCGCAGCGCGGGGCGGGTGTACGGGCAGACCGGGCCGCTGCGGCCGAGGTCGGGGTGGCCGGGGATGAGGAAGTCCTTGGCCCAGCGCAGGACCCGCTCCAGCGGGGGTCGCTCGGCCAGTGGCGGCAGACCGGCTTCGACCTCGGTCGCGGTCCAGAGCCGGGGGGTCATCGGACTGTCCTGGGCGCGCGCCACATCGGTCGCAGGCTGGGGCCGCCGGGCAGCCGGATGTCCGGGCCGTGCGCGGTGAAGCCGAGCAGCCGGGCGGCCGCCTCGCCGCCGGGTGAGCTGGCCTCCAGGTAGACGGGCAGGCCGAGCTGGTCGCAGCGGTCGATGACGTACGGGGCGAGCAGCCTGCCGCGGCCGGTGTGCTGGAGGTCGGGGGCCACACAGGCGAAGCTGAAGTAGCAGTGCGGTTCCCGCTGCGGGTGCGCGGCGTCCTGGAGCGCGCTGATGGTGCGCAGCCTGGCCGCGTCCTGGCCGAGGGCGGCGGTGAACCGGCGGTCCAGCTCGCGTTGCTGGAACTCGCTCAGCGCGGTCGCGCCCGGTGGCAGGGTGAGCAGCGCGCAGTCGAGGTCCACGGTGGTGTAGACGCCGTGGCTGGCCAGGGACAGGTCCAGGAACACCCGGAACATCCCCGGCAGCAACTGCTTGCGCCGCACGGGGTCCGGGAAGATCCACTCGACCAGCGGGTCGGTGGCGAAGGACTCGGCGAGCAGGCGGGTCAGCGCCGGGACGTCGGCCGGGGTGCCCTTGCGCACCAGGCGGTCCAGGGTGATCATGTGTCCTCCCGTTGTCGGACGAGTTGGGTGACCCGCCGGTGCAGCCGGTCGATCGCCGGCTCCGCCTCGGGTTTGAGCAGCACGCTGCGCAGCACCCGGGCCGCGGCGGCGTCGGCGCGCACGCCGGGGTGGCGGCGGCCCAGCTCGGCGGCGGAGACGCGCAGGGTGCTGAGGTAGACCGGATCGGCCTCATCGGCCATGCCCTCGGCCAGCGCCCGCGCCGACCCTCCGTCCACTTCGGACAGTGTGTCGCGGCGCGGGAAGTAGGTGAGGATGTCCAGTTCCGGCTGCTGGTAGAGCACCAGCTCCGCGGACTTCTCGATCAGCTCGGCCCAGTGCAGCGTGGCCCGCCGCCCGGCCGCGAGCACCTCGCCGAGGCCGTCCCTGGTCAGCGGCAACACCTTCAGCGTCAGCCACAGCGCGGCCGCGGCGGCCCCGGCCCGGCTGCACTCCAGGGAGATCTCGCCCAGGTGCAGCTCGTCGGAGGTGAAGTAGGTGTAGGGCGAGTCGTGCCGGTAGAAGCGGCCGACCGCCGGGTCGGCGAAGAGGACCGCGCCGCAGCCGTAGGGCTGGAGGCCGTGCTTGTGCGGGTCGATGGTCACCGAGTCGCAGTGCCGGATCGCGGCGAACGGCTCGGCGGGCACGCCCAGCTCCCCGGCCAGCAGGGCGAAGAAGCCGCCGTAGGCCGCGTCCACGTGGATGCGCACGCCGTACTTCTCTTTCAGCGCAAGGGCTTCGTGGATGGGGTCCACCGCGCCCAGTCCGGTGGTGCCGGGGGTGAGCACCACGGTGCCCACGTCGCCACGGCGCAGTTTCCGTTCCAGGGCAACCAGATCCATCCGGCCGAGAACATCAGTGGGCACCGGTTCGCTGGGCACGCCGAGCAACCGGCACATCCGGCCATGCGTGTAGTGCGCCTCCGCGCTGTGCAGGACGAGCTTGCCGGGGTAGGTTTCCCGCGCCACGAACAGCGCTTCCAGGTTGGCGATGGTGCCGCTGGTGGTGAGATGTCCTAAGTGGACCGGCAGCCCGAACATCCCGGCCAGCGCGGCGACCACCTCGCGTTCCATCCGCGCGGTCGCCGGGCCGCCGTCCAGGGCGTGGTTGTTCGGGTTGACCAGCATCGCGGCCAGGTAGCCGACCACGGCGGCCGGGTGTGGCGGCTTGACCATCTGCGCGGCGTAGCGCGGGTGGCCGAACGGGTAGTTCGCCCGCATCCGGTCGCCGAACTCGGCGAAGGCGCGGCCGAAGTCGGCGTCGGTGACCGCGTTCGCCGGGTGCGGGGCGACCGGGCCGAAGGTCGCCGCCCAGTTGTCCACCAGGTCGACCGCGCTGCCCAGCCAGTGTCGGAGATCCACGAGAACCAGCCTCGCCGCTGGCTCCACGTGGAACCTCCCGCCAGCAGGGGACCGGCCACTACCGGGGCGGGAGCGGAGTCCTGGTTGCCACGGGACCTCCGTCCCCGTATACTCGGATACGAGTACTCGGAACGGAGCGAAGATGGCCGCCACATACCGCCGCTCGAACCCGCTGGCCCTCGCCCTGTTGTCGCTGCTCTGGGAACGCGAGATGCATCCCTACGAGATGGCCACCACGCTGCGCGAACGGCACAAGGACGAGAGCGTCAAGCTCAACTGGGGCACGCTGTACACGGTGGTCGAGTCGCTGGCCAAGCACGGGCTGATCGAGGCGGCCGAGGCCGAGCGGGACGGACGGCGCCCGGAACGCACCCGGTACCGGCTGACCGAGGCCGGGCTGGCCGAGCTGAACGACTGGCTGCGCGAGCTGATCGCGGTGCCGCACAAGGAGTACCCGCGGTTCGAGGCCGGGGTCTCGCTGCTCGGCATCCTGTCGCCAGAGGAGGCGGCGCGCCTGCTCGGTCAGCGCGCGGAGACCTTGTCCGGACAGGCCGAGGGGCTGCGCTCGGTGATGGCCGCCCTGCGCGCGCAGGGCGTGCCCGCGCTGGCCTGGATCGAGCTGGAGTACCGGGTGGCCATGATCGAGGCCGAGCACCGCTGGGTGTCCGGCGTGGCCGAGGGCATCGAGCAGCACACCATCGAGGGCGCGGACTGGTGGCGCGACTGGCATGCGCGGGGCGCGAAGCCGGGTCAGCTGCCGCCGTTCGGCCCACCAGACGCACAGTCCGAAGTGGACTGACGCGCTTCTCGGCGCGGTGCGCCAACACCGCGCCGAGAAGTGGAATCGCAAGCACCGCGTGGCGGCTCTCGCGCCCGGTAACGCGAACCCAGGATAGCCGGGGGCGCCACGCGGACCAGCCGAGGAGGAGCATCCGCATGCCCGAGATCAACGAGACCTTCCAGCGCCTGGTCGAGGCCTGGAACAACGGCGACGCCACCGCCTACGCCGCGCAGTTCACCGAGGACGTCGACTACGTCACCTTCCACGGCATGCACATCCGCGGCCGCGCGGAGCTGGAGTCCGGGCACGCCAAGCTGTTCGCCGGTCCGCTCAAGGGGGTCAAGCTCGGCGGCGGGTCGGCCGAGGCCGCGCCGCCCTCGGTCAAGCTCCTCGGTCCCGACGTCGCGGTGGTGGTCAACTCCGGCGGCAGCACCCTGCCGGGGGAGGACGCTCCGGCCCCGGAGCGCGACTCGGTGACCACCGCGGTCGTGGTGCGCACCGAGGACAGGTGGCTGATCAGCGCTTTCCAGGTGACCCGGCGGCAGGTCTTCTGACCGCAGGCTCCTTGACGCCTGGCGTCAAGTACTTTACGTTTGCCGTCAAGTAGCAAGCGGAGGTACTCGATGCCCAGTCCGACGACCGTGCACACCGCCCTGGTCGGGCAACTGCTGCGACTGAGCGAGCAGCGGCTGCTCGACCCGCTGGAGATCCTGCTCCAGTCGGCCGATCCCCTGACCACCGCGCGCACCTACCTGCGCGCCGCGGTGGAGACCCAGGCGGCGCAGCTGCTCGGGCGGGACGAACAACTGGCCCGGCAGGCGGCCGCCAGGGTGATCGGCGCGCTGTACCCGGGCGATGAGCCGTTCGACCCGCCGCTGGAGTGGTGGCGGACGCCGCTGGGCCAGGCGGTGGCCCGCCGGATCGGGCACCCGGCCACCGAGGCGGTCCCGTACTCGGTGGCCGGGGCGATGCTCGGCGTCACCCGGCAGGGCGTGCACGACCTGGTCAACCGGCACAAGCTCGACCGGCACCCCGACGGCGGCGTACGCACCGAGTCCGTCCGCGCCCGGCTACTCGCCAGAGAGGACGGAAACGCATGGGGGACAACATGATTGAGCTGACGGTCGAGTCTGGTCCGGTGCCGATCGCGGTGCGGGACCACGGCGGCGACGGCCTGCCGGTGCTGCTGCTGCACGGGCTCGGCGGGTCGATGGCGCACTGGGACCCGGTGGTGCCGGAGCTGACCGGGACCCACCGGGTGGTGCTGATGGACCTGCGCGGGCACGGCGGCTCCGGGGTGGGGCCGTGGAGCTGGCCGGCCGCGCTGGCCGACGTCGAGGCGGTGGTCACCGCACTCGACCTGGGCAGCCCGGCGGTGGCAGGCATGTCGCTGGGGGGCATGGTCGCCACCCGCTGGGCGGCCCGGCCGGGCTGTCCCGGCGCGGTCAACCTGGACGGCCTGCGCGGGTACCTGACCGCGCCGGAGAACTACCCCGGCCTCGATCCCGCCTTGCGGGAGAAGGAACTCACCCGGCTGCGGGCGATGTTCGACGAGCAGGCGGCCGCGGTCACCGGGCCGCTGGCGGAGATCATCGACGAGCTGAGGGCGGCCGTGGAGGAGGACCACATCGCCGCCTGCCGGGCGGCCCGCTCACCGCTGCTGGTGGTCGCGGCCACCGAGAACCTGCCCGCCCAGGACCAGTTCCCCGAGCTGACCGAGGCGTACCGCCGGGGACTGGTCCGGGATCTGGCCACGCTGGCCGAGGTGTGGAACGTGCAGGTCGAGCGGATCGGCAGCAGTCACGCCATGGTCCGGGAGCACCCGGCCGAGGTGGCCAAGCTGATCAGGGAGTTCCTGGCGGCCTGAGCACACCGCGGCCCACCGTCCACAGTGGACGGTGGGCCGCGGTGTCAGGTCAGCAGCGGATCGGCTTGGCGTTGGCCGGGTCCAGCGAGTTGGCCACCAGCTGGTGCACCAGCGGGTCGACCGCGACCAGGACGTGCTCGGAGATGTTGAACTTGCACAGGTCCTGCAGCACGTAGTTGGTCGCGTTGGACGCGTGCATGTACCCGCTGGTGTAAGGCACCACCGCCTCGTCGTAGCGGGTCATCACGTTGGTGTAGGTCACCCCCGGCACCGCGACGCCGTCCTGGTTGAGCTTGCGCAGGAACTCCGAGCCGTGCAGGAACTGCAGCGCGGAGGGGAACACCGGGCCCATGATGCCGTCGATGACCGGGCCGAGGCCGAGCTTGCGGGCGAACTCCAGCAGCTTGGGCAGGGCAAGCAGTTGGCTGCCGTCCCACAGCGGGGTCAGCGCCACGTAGCGGTTGACCTTGTCCTTGCCGCCGAGGAACTTCACGTAGTAGTTGGGCATCAGGCTGCCCTCGGAGTGCCCGACGATGTTGACCTTGCGCGCGCCGGTGTGCTGGAGCACCCGGTCCACGAACGCGCCGAACTCCTTGGCGCTCTGCTCCATGGGCAGCCGGCCGCCGATCTGGTTGATCGGGAACGGGGTCCCGGCAGGCACCCCGTAGGTCAGCGCGAACACGCAGTGCCCCTGTGCCTTCAGCTTCGGCGACAGGGCGAACCAGTTGAGCGTCATGTTGGCGCTGGCGCCATGCGCGAGCACCACCGGTTCGGGGTGGGCCTTGCTCGGCTTGCACGCCCAGTCGTTGGCGCCGGGCGGCGAGCCCGGCTCGGTGGGCGGCACCGCGGCGGATGCCGCCCCGGCGCCCACCACCAGTGCGGTCAAGGCTGTCACCAGGGCAAATACCAGGGCACGCAACATCCTCATCGACACCAGGTGTCCCTTCCATCAACGGGTGGCCCCGGCCTAATCGTGATCGTGGTCACGCTGTGGTGGAATGGGTGCGAGCACAGCCTTGGCTCGGCCCCGGTTGTGCTCACGCACAACGACGAGGTTGGGCGGTCCCCCAGGTGATGACTCCGACTTTCCCGGCCGCGGTGCGCAGGCTGGCCAGGGAGCTCTCCGGCCGCGTGCCCGAGCTGGCCTTCGCCCTGGCCACCCGGGTCCGCGCCGAGGTGCCCGTCTACCAGGACGAACGGCTGGTCAACTTCGCCGACCTGGTGGCCGAGTGCCAGGCCAACCTGGCGCAGGGCCTGCGCGATGTGGACAGCCCGTCCTGGAACGGCACGGACGCGGCCCGCCGCCTCGGCCGCCGCCGCGCCGAGCAGGGCTTCCCGGTGGAGGCGACCCTGCGCAGCTACCGCATCGGCGGGCAGTTCATGTGGGAGACCTTCGTCAGCGCGGCCGGCGCCGACCTGGGCGACCAGCGCGCGGTGCTGGCCGCCGCGACCACGCTGTGGACCTTCATCGACACCTACTCCGCCGCACTCGCCGAGGGGCACCGGCAGGCCAGCGAGGACCGGGCACGCACCGACACCGAGGTCCGCTCCGCGCTGCTGGAGGCGCTGTTCGCGGGCAACTCCGCGGCCGGCCGCTCGCTGCTGGACTGCGCGGCCGACCTGCGACTGCCCGCGGCCGGGCGGTTCCTGGTGGTGGTCGCGGACACGCACGCGCTGCCCAGGATCGAGGAGCGGCTGCGGCTGCGCGGCACGGTGTCGGTGTGGCGGCAGGAGATCGACGCCCACGCCGGGATCGTGCTGCTGCCGCCGAGTGGCTCGCCGGAGCAGCTGTGCGCGCACCTGGCCGGGCACACCAGGGCCAGGGTCGGGGTGAGCGCGGAGTACCACCAGGTCGAGGCCACCCCGGGCGCCCGGCACGCCGCCGGGCTGGCCCGCGCGGCAGTGGGCACGAGCGGTCCCGGGGTGCTCCGGCACGACCAGGCCCCGGTGCCGATCCTGTTGGCCAGCGCGCCGGAGGCGGCCCGCGCGGTGGCCCAGGCCGCGCTCGGCCCGGTGCTCGACCTGCCCGCGCGGGACCGGGAGCTGGTGCTGGAGACCTTGCGGGTCTGGCTGGCGCACGACGGCGCGACCAGTGCCGCGGCGGCAGAACTGCACTGCCACCGCAACACGGTCCGGTATCGGTTGCGCAGGCTGGAGGAGCTCACCGGACTGGCACTGACCAGCCCGAAAGCGTTGAGCCAGCTGCATTTGGCGTTGGAGGCGCTGCGGTTGTCGCCCCCGGCCGACCGCACCGCCGAGCGGGTAGGTTCTTGATCGTGACTACTCCACCGCCGACATCCGGCCGACGCAGGCCGGGTCCCGCACCCCGGTTGAGCCGGGACCTCATCGCCGAGGCGGTGCTGGGGGTCGGCTTCGAGGAGGTCACGGTCACCGCGGTGGCGCAGCGGCTCAACGCCACGCACGCCGCGCTGTACCGGCACGTCACCGACCGGGACGACCTGGTGCGGGCCGCGATCGAACGGGTCGCCGACCGCGCGCCGCAACCGCTGCTGGGCCCGGACTGGGAGGAGCTGCTGCGCGGCGAGGCCTGGGTGCGCTGGCGGATCTTCACCGAGTACCCGGGCATCCGCCAGGCCATCTCCGGCCTGGCCTCGCCCACCGACCCCTTCGCCGCCCGCACCCTGCCCGTCATCCGGCACCTGGTGGTGCTGGGTTTCGCGCCGGATGCCGCGATGCTGGCCGCCGACGTGGTGGTGGACATGGTGGACGAGTCGGCGGTGACCGCGGTGGACGCCCGGCGGCTGGGCGCGGACGCGGTGGCCGAGCAGCTGCGCGAGACCTTCCCCGGCCCGGACGACGCGGAGCTGCGCCGGATCGCCTTCGAGGCCATGGTCGAAGATCAGGACGAGTGGTTCGGCGCCAAGCTGGACGTGGTGCTCGCCGGGATCCGCGTCACACTCACTCCGGGGACAGCGGCTACCCCGAAGGGTGACGCCTGACCCACTCATGGCGCACGCACCCCCCACCGGCGTGATACTGCCCCGGTCACCCACCCGGGGAGGACTGCCATGAACGAGCGGGGACTCACCCCGAAGGACATCCGCGAGGTGGAGTTCAGCAACTCCACGCTGCTCCGCCGCGGCTACGACGAAGGCGAGGTCGACGCCTTCCTGGACCGCGTCGAGGCCACCCTGCGGGGCGCCGACTCGGTCACCGCCCGCCAGGTCGACGAGGTCACCTTCAGCAAGCCGCCACTGGGCCGCCGCGGCTACAACGTCGACGAGGTGGACGCCTTCCTAGACCAGGTCGTAGTCACCCTCAGCGCCGTCGACGAAGCCGCAGGCTGACAACCCCGCCCCGAGTGTTGGCCGAACTTGTACGCAGTGTTGGCCGATACGGACGGTGTCTTGGCCGAAGTGGGACGCCGGGTCGACCGGTTCAGCCAACACGGTGTCCCACTTCGGCCAACACGGTGTACGAGATCGGCCAACACGGCGGGGTGGGGTCAGCCGCTGGAGCTGTCGCGGCCGTTTTCGATGTGGCCGGAGAGGCGGCGGCGGAAGGCGCCGTCGCCCTGGACGCGGATGGTGAGGTCGTACCAGCCGCGGGTGGCCGCTGCCGAGTGGTGCACGGTGCGGCTGGACGAGGGCGCGACGCGGATCTTGCGGCCGTCCAGATCGAAGGTGAGCGGGGTGCCGCCGGTGTTGCGCAGGGTCAGGCGGAGCAGGCGGGAGATGGCCGCGACCTCGCTGGTGACCTCGGCGGCCGAGCTCTTGTCACCGCCGAACTCGCGGCGGAAACCGTTGGGGCCCAACAGGGTCAACCGGTAGGACGATCCGGTGAGCGGGACTGCGTCGGTTTTCGCGCCTGCCACGTCGTAGTGCCGGGGCGCGAGGAACTCGCCGCCGTAGGAGTGCAGGGACAGGTGCGCGCTGGCCCGGCCGGAGTTGGTCAGGCGCAGCAGCAGGTGGGTGCCGGTGGCGTCCAGGGCGGCCGTGGCGTCCGGCTGGTAGGGCAGCGGGCGCGCGGGGCGGGTGCCCGGTTCGGGGGTGGGCAGCACGCCCTTGGCCGGGGGCGCCGGCCGCCAGCGGGAGATCGCGGGCGGGGTCTTGACCGGCTGCGTGGGCACCCGGCCCGGCCGGCGGCCGTGGAAGTCGAAGACCGAGGTCAGGTCGCCGGTGACGGTGCGCCGCCAGGTGCTGATGTTGGGTTCGCGGACGCCGAGCCAGGTCTCCAGGAAGCGCAGCACCGAGGTGTGGTCGAAGACCTGGGAGTTGACGTAGCCGCCGACCGTCCACGGGGACACGATGGTCGCCGGCACCCGGAAGCCCAGGCCGATGGGCAGGCCGTCCACGAACTCGTCCGCGGTGCCCGGCGGCGGGACCGGCGGGGGCACGTGGTCGAAGTAGCCGTCGTTCTCGTCGTAGTTGATGATCAACGCGGTGTGCCGCCACACCTCCGGGTCCGAGGCCAGCGCGTCCAGCACCTGGTAGGTGATCCCGGCGCTGGCCGCCGGCGAGGACGCGCCGGGGTGCTCGGAGTCCAGCGCGGAGGGCACCAGGTAGGACACCTCCGGCAACCGGCCCGCGGCGATGTCGGCGCGCAGCGAGGCGGCCAGCTGACCGGTCGGCACCCGGTGCAGGCCGCGGTCGTAGAGCGCGCGCTCCTCGGCGGTCAGCGTGGCCACGCCCTTGGCCAGCAGGTCCAGCAGTCGTTGCCGCTCAACGGGTTCGGCCTTGCGGACCTTGCCGTAGAAGGTGTCCAGGCTCTTGAAGTCACCGGCCGGGGCCAGCGCCTTGCGCGCGATGGCCTTGAAGCGGCTGAAGAACTCCAGCGCGTTGTCCTGGAAGTTGTCCCACTCCTGGTAGACCTGCCAGCTGCGGCCGGCCTGCTGCAGGCGTTCCGGGTAGGTGGTCCAGTCGTACCCGGCGTGCTTGTCCTCGTCATAGGCCCAGTTGCGCACCGCGCGGCGCTGCTGGTTCGGCGGCGGCTCGAAGCCGACCGTGCCGCTCATCAGGTACATCCGGTTCGGGTTGGTCGCGCCGAAGACCGAGCAGTGGTAGGCGTCGCACAGGGTGAAGGTGTCGGCCAGCTCGTAGTGGAACGGGATGTCCGCGCGGTCGTAGTAGGCCATGGTGGCCGGGGACTTCGCCCCGATCCAGCCGTCCAGCCTGCCCTGGCCCCAGGCCTTGTGCCCGCCGTCCCAGTCGTGGTCCAGGTCGCCGATGTAGTGCACCGCGTCCCCTGGCCGCTGGCTGTCCTTGGCCGCCTGCCGCACCGAGAACGGCGGCACCGGCTCGCCACCGGCCCTGGGCTGGGCGAAGACCGAGCCGCCACCGGGCAGTTCGAGCGCATTGCGGTCGCCGAAGCCGCGCACCCCGCGCAGCGTGCCGTAGTAGTGGTCGAAGGCCCGGTTCTCCTGCATCAGCACCACCACGTGCCGCAGGTCGCGCAGGCCCCCGGCGGGAGCGGGCAGGGCGAGCGCACGGTGCAGGGACGGCGGCAGCAACGAGCCGAGTGCGGCGGCGCCGAGGGTGGCGGCTCCGGTGGCGAGCACCCGGCGGCGGGAGACAGCGGTCATTCCGCCAACTTCACCCGGCAGGCGTTCATTGGGTAGAGGCGAAGGGATGACCATCGAGTGAATGAATGGCCCGCGCCGCCACGGTCAGTACACTCACCGCTACGGACCGGGCGCACTCGGTTCCGTTCGGTCACCGGTGTCAGGGGAAGGTGAGCCGTGGAGCAGCGGCCGAGCTGGGTGCCGAAGGAAGTCGATGTGTCCAAACCGAGCGCGGCCAGGGTCTACGACTACTTCCTGGGTGGCAGCTACAACTTCGCGGTGGACCGCGCCTTCGCCCAGCAGCTGCTCTCGGTCGCGCCGACCATGCCGATGGTGTGCAGGCAGAACCGCTCCTTCCTGCGCCGCGCGGTGCAGTACATCCTCGGCCACGGCGTGCGGCAGTTCCTGGACATCGGCTCCGGCCTGCCCACCACCGGCAACGTGCACGAGATCGCCCAGGCGGCCTACCCGGACGCCAAGGTGGTCTACGTGGACAACGAGCCGGTCGCGGTGGCGCACAGCGAGCTGATGTTGAAGGACAACGACAGCGCGACCATCCTGCACGCCGACGTGCGCGACCCGGACTGGATCCTCAACGCCCCGCAGACCAGGGCGCTGATCGACTTCGATCAGCCGGTGGCGCTGCTGATGGTGGCGCTGCTGCACTTCGTGCCCGATGCCGACGAGCCCGCGGAGTTCATGCGCCGCTACCGGGAGGTGCTCGCGCCGGGCAGCTTCCTCGCGCTGTCCCAGGGCACCGAGGAGCGGCAGCCGCCGCAGGTGCACGCGGTGCGCGACCTGTACAACCAGCGGGCCAACCGGGTGACCACCCGCACCAGCGCGGAGATCACCGCGTTCCTCGGCGACTTCGAGATCGTCGAGCCCGGCCTGGTGTTCACCCCGGAGTGGCGGCCGGAGTCGCCATCGGATGTGCCGGACGAGCCGGAGCTGGCCGGGTTCTACGCGATTGTGGGGCGCAAACCGTGACCGTGGTGGACCGTCGGCTCTGGGTGCCGACCGAGGTGAACGTGGACGCGCCGAGCGCGGCCAGGGTCTACGACTACCTGCTGGGCGGCAGCTACAACTTCGCCGCCGACCGGGCCTTCGCCCAGCAGGCCATCGCCATCCACCCCGGCCTGCCCATGGTGTGCCGGGAGAACCGCTCCTTCCTGCGCCGCGCGGTGCGCTTCTGCGCGGACAACGGGATCCGGCAGTTCCTGGACATCGGCTCCGGCCTGCCCACCTCCGGCAACGTGCACGAGGTGGCGCCGGAGGCCCGGGTGGTCTACGTGGACAACGAGCCGGTCGCGGTGGCGCACAGCCGGATGATGCTGCGCGGCTCGGACCGGGCCGCGATCGTGCACGCCGACCTGCGCGACCCGGACACCATCCTGAACGCGCCGGAGACCAGGCGGTTGCTCGACTTCGACCAGCCGGTCGGGCTGCTGATCGTGGCCGTGCTGCACTTCGTGCTGGACACCGAGCTGGTGAAGTCGGTGCTGGCCCGCTACCGCGAGCGGCTGGCGCCGGGCAGTGTGCTGGTGCTCTCGCACGGCACCCTGGAGGAGCAGGCGCCCTCGGCCAGGAAGATCCAGGAGCTCTACAACCGCAGCCCCAACAAGGTCATCACCCGCACGAAGCAGGAGTGCGTCGAGCTGATGGACGGATTCGAGATCGTCGAGCCCGGTGTGGTGTTCACCCCGCTGTGGCGGCCCGAGCCGCTGGCCGAGCGCCCGGAGCGCCCGCAGGACGCGGGCTGGTACGGCATGGCTGGCAGGCTGCTGTGACCGAGAACCCGAGGTCGGGCTGGGTGCCCCAGGGCGTGGACGTGGAGCGCCCCAGCGCCGCGCGCATCTACGACTACTACCTCGGCGGCGGCTACAACTTCGAGTCCGACCGGCAGTTCGCCCGCAAGGCCATCGCGCTGCTGCCCAGCCTGCCGATGATCGCCCAGCAGAACCGGGTGTTCCTGCGGCGGGCGGTGCGCTTCTGCGTGCAGCACGGGATCCGGCAGTTCCTGGACATCGGCTCCGGCATCCCGAGCGTGGGCAACGTGCACGAGGTGGCCCAGCAGATCAACCCGGAGGCCAGGGTGGTCTACGTGGACAACGAGCCGGTCGCGGTGGCGCACAGCCGGATGATGCTCTCCGGCGACCCGCGCACCGCGGTGGTGCAGGCCGACGTGCGCGACCCGGACTCGATCCTCGGCGCCCCGGAGACCAGGGCGCTGATCGACTTCGACGAGCCGGTCGGGCTGCTGATGGTGGCGCTGCTGCACTTCGTCCCGCCCGCTGATGAGCCCAAGGCGTTCCTGGCCCAGTACCGGGACGCGCTCGCGCCGGGCAGCTACCTGGCCCTCTCGCACGCCACCCTCGAGCACCAGCCCGCGATCACCGAGCAGGTCCGGCAGCTGTACGAGAACAGCCAGAACCCGATGACCTCGCGCACCAAGGCCGAGCTGGAGGTGCTCTTCGACGGGTTCGACCTCATCGCGCCGGGCATCGTGTTCACCTCGGCCTGGCGGCCGGAGAGCCCGGAAGAGGTCGGTGACGACCCGGAGCGGTCGGTGATCTACGCCGCGGTCGGGCGACGGCGGTGACCGTGGATGGCTGACCACGCGGCGTTCGCCAGGGCCTGGACCGCGCAGGTCTACGGCACCAGCTTCGTCTCGATGTCCCGGCCGGAGACCGAGCACTTCCTGCTCGGCCTGACCGGCCGGCTGGTCGCCGCGCTGACCGCGGAGCCGTTCAGCGCGGTGCCCGCCGCGCAGGTGGCCGAGGACCTGGTCGCCGCGCACTACACCGGCCCCACCGTGCTGGACCGGACGTTACGCCTGGTCGGCGACCACCTTCTGTCCACAGTGGATATTCAGAGGGGGAACTACCCGCGTCACGGCGAGCTACCCGGCCGGGTGGTCGCGCTGATGGCCGCGCTGGCCGCCGGGTATGCCGATGCCTTGCGCGAGCGCACCTTCGACGAGCAGGAGACCATCAAGCGGGCCGTGCTGCGCGCCCGCGACGACGCCGAGACCGCCCTGCGCGCCAGCGACGCCCGGTTCCGGGCGGTGTTCTCGGTCTCCCCCATCGGCATCGCGATCACCGACCTGCACGGGCGGATCGTGGAGGCCAACGGCGCGCTGCAGGAGATCCTGCGCAGCCCGGCGAGCGCGCTCACCGGCTGCACCCTGGCCGAGCTGGTGCACCCGGACGACGCGGCCGCGCTGACCCGGTGCGAGGCCGAGCTGGAACGCGGCGGGATCGAGCTGTACCGCACCGAGAAACGCTTCCTGCTGCCCGACGGCGACCTGGTGTGGGCCTTCCTGTCGGTGGCGCTGATCCACAACGCCAGGGGCCTGCCGACCTACCGGATGGCGATGGTGGAGGACATCTCCCAGCGCCACCTGCTCTACGAACAGCTGCGCAGGCAGACCCTGCACGACCAGCTCACCGGCCTGCCCAACCGGGCCAGGTTCACCAGCGCGGTGGACGGCCTGCTCAACCAGGCCGGGCCGAACGCGCGGGTGGCGCTGTGCCTGTTCGACCTGGACGGGTTCCGGGTGGTCAACGGCGGACTCGGGCCGGTGGTGGGCGATGAGGTGCTCAAGGAGGTCGGCGGCCGGATCAGCGACGGCGTGGCCGCGGAGCCGGAGTCGCTGGCCGCCTACCTCGGCGGGGACCGGTTCGCGGTGCTGCTGCCCCGCAGCTCCGGCGCGCAGGCCGCGGTCGCGCTGACCGAGCGGGTGCTGGCCGCGATCGGCGAACCGATCCAGGTGGTCGGGCACCGGCTGACCGTCTCGGCCAGCGCCGGGGTGGTGGAGCGCCCCGCCGCCGGGGTGCGCACCCCCGACCTCCTGCGCGACGCCGACCTCACCCTGCACTGGGCCAAGACCGACGGGCGCGGGCAGTGGACGCTGTTCGACACCGAGCGGGCCCGGCGGGAGCGGGTGCGCTACGAGATGGCCACCACCATGGCGCTGGCCATGGACAACGAGGAGTTCTACCTGGAGTTCCAGCCGGTGGTGCGGCTGCGCGACGGCCTGGTGCGCGGGGTGGAGGCGCTGCTGCACTGGGACCACCCGGAGCTGGGCGTGCTGGTGCAGGACGACTTCTGCGAGCTGGCCGAGGACATCGGCCTGATCGTCCGGCTGGGCCGCTGGGTGCTGCGGGAGGCCTGCGCGCAGGCCGCGGCCTGGACCGCCGAGCTGGGTGCGCGGGCGCCCGCGGTGAGCGTGAACCTGTGCCCCCGCCAGCTGCGCGACGCCGACCTGGTGCGCGATGTGCAGACCATCCTGCGGGACACCGGGCTCGCCCCGGACCGGCTGTGGCTGGAGATCCCGGAGAGCGCTGTCCCGGTGGAGGCCACCGAGGCCATCGAGACGCTGACCATCCTGGCCGAGATGGGCGTGGAGATCCTGCTGGACCGCTTCGGCAAGTCCCCGGCCGACCCGGCCCACCTGCGCAACCTGCCGCTGCACGCGGTGAAGGTGCACCGGGTCCCGCTGTCCACCCTCGGCAACGGCGTCGACCCGGCCCGGGAGCGGATGGTCGCGGACCTGATCGCGCTGGCGCACGTGCTGGAGCTGCCGGTGATCGTCGAGCACGTCTGCGACGCCGAGCAGGTGCGGCGGCTGACCGAGCTGGGCTGCGACGCGGCCCAGGGCCCCTACTTCGGGGTGGCCGGCACGCCGGAGGACGCGCGGGCGCTGCTGTCCGGGCAGTCCCCCAGCCGAGGTTGAGTAGTTCCCCGCTGTGCCGCGCCGCCGGTCTCGGCGAGTATTTGCCGCAGACGACGCGCCCGGACCTCAGGGGGAGGGCGATCATCAGGGGGATCCGGCGCGGGGAGGCGCTGGTCCGGGGGTGATCCGGTCGGGCGCGTCGTCTATGGGGACTCTGCCGCTACGAAGACTCTGCCGCCAGCTCCCGCGCGATCCGCAGGAACCGCGCGATCCAGGGGGCTCGGGAACCGGCGGGCCAGGCCAGCACGGTCCGGTACGGGGCGGCGTCGCGCACCGGCCGGTACTCGATGTCCGCCCGTGCGCTGTGCCTGGCCAGCGAGGACGGCACCAGGGCGATCGCCTGGCCGAGCGCGACGGTCTCCAGCAGCAGCGAGTTGTCGTGCACCTCGGGCCCATCCGGCAGGTCGTGGTCCCGGCCCGCCCAGTAGGCCCGCGCGGCCGGGGTCGCGCCCGGCCACTGCGGCATCGGGTGGCCGCGGAGGTCGGCGCAGTCCAGCACCGCCCGCGCGGCCAGCGGGTGCCCCAGCGGCAGCGCGGCCACCCTCGGTTCGGACAGCAGCGGCTCGACGTCGAACCCGGTGTGCTCGGCGGGTGAGCCGATCAGGGCCAGGTCGGCGCGGCCGTCGCTGAGCATGGCGGTCTGCTCGCCGTAACCGCTGATCACCACCTCCACCCGCACCGCATCCGGCAGCGCCGCCTGCGCGGTGACCATGCGGCGCAACAGTTCGGTGGCCACACCGGCCTTCGCGGTGATCACCACCGTCGGGGTGGGCGTGCCGGCGCGGCGGGTGCGGTGCACCGCGGCGGAGAGCGCGTCCAGCACCCGGCCGGTCTCGGTGAGCAGGGCCTGCCCGGCGGCGGTCAGCTCGACCGTGCGGGTGTCCCGCAGGAACAGCGGCACGCCGAGCCGCCGCTCCAGCTGGCGGATCGCCCTGGACAGCGCGGGCTGGGCGATGCCGAGCCCGGCCGCCGCCCTGGAGAAGTTCAGCTGCTCGGCCACGGCGCGGAAGTACCGCAGCTCGCGCACCTCCACCTCGCTCATGCCGCCAGGGTATAAGCACAGACCAAGCCGGTATTTCCGGCCGCGCCCCGGCCCTGGTGGGGTGAACGCATGAGCAATTCGGTGGCGCTGGTGACCGGCGCCAACAAGGGAATCGGCCGGGAGATCGCCAGGGGCCTGGCCGCCGCCGGGCTGACCGTCTACCTCGGCGCCCGCGATCAGGAGCGGGGCGCGCGGGCGGCGGCGGAGCTGCCGGGCGAGGTGCGGGTGCTGCGGCTGGACGTGACCAGCCAGGCCGAGGTGGACGGCGCGGCCGCGCGGATCGAGGCGGAGACCGGGCGGCTGGACGTGCTGGTGAACAACGCGGGCGTGGCCCTGGACTGGGCGCACGGCCCGGCCGGGGCGGATGCCGAGGCGCTGCGGCGCAGCTTCGAGGTGAACGTCTTCGGCGCGGTGGCGATGACCAGGGCCTGCCTGCCGCTGCTGCGCGGGGCCGAGGTCGGGCGGGTGGTCAACGTGTCCAGCCCGCTGGGCTCGCTCGGCCTGCTCAGCACGCCGGAGAGCCCGATCGCGCAGCGCCACCTGCTGGCCTACAGCTCGTCCAAGGCCGCGCTGAACGCGGTCACCCTGCTCTACGCCAACGCGCTGCGCCCGGACGGCGTGCTGGTCAACGCGGTCAGCCCCGGCCTGGTGGCCACCGACCTCAACGCCGGGTCCCCGTTCCCCAGGGGCGAACGCACCCCGGCGGAGGGAGCGGCGCTGCCGATCCGGCTGGCGCTGCTGGGCGCGGACGGGCCGACCGGCCAGTTCTGGGGCGAGGACGGCATCATCCCGTGGTGACCGAGGCAGGAGAGATGAGCGAACAGCACAAGCGGACCGTCCAGGACTTCCTCAACCTGGCCTTCAACTACAAGCGCCCGGCGGAGGCCTTCGCCCGGCACGTGCACCCGGACTACGTCCAGCACAACCCGCACGCCCCGGACGGCGCCGCCGCCTCGGCCGCGCACCTGACCGACTTCGTCGCCCGGTTCCCCGCCCTGAGCCTGGAGATCAAGCGGGTCTTCGCCGACCGGGACCACGTGATCACGCACTGCCACCTGAAGCTGACGCCGGAGAGCCGGGGCACGGCCATCATGGACATCATGCGGCTGTGGGAGGGGCGGATCGTGGAGCACTGGGACGTGGCGCAGGAGGTGCCTGAGCAGGCCGCGAACAGCAACACGATGTTCTAGGACCTAAGCTGGGCACTCGTGCTCTACCGACTGATCCTCACCCTGGTGCTGCGGCGGTTCGACGCCGAGCGGGTGCACCACCTGAGCTTCGGCGCGCTGAAGCTGCTGGCCGCGATTCCCGGGGTGCTGCCGCTGGTGCGCCGCCTGCTCGCGCCGAAGGACCCCGCGCTGCGGACCAGGGTGCTCGGGCTGGACCTGCCGGGGCCGCTGGGGCTGGCCGCCGGGTTCGACAAGGACGCCACCGGGCCGGACGCACTGGCCGCGCTGGGTTTCGGGTTCGTGGAGATCGGCACGCTCACCGCGCACGCCCAGCCGGGCAACCCGAAGCCGCGGCTGTTCCGGCTCTTCGCCGACCGGGCCATCGTGAACCGGATGGGCTTCAACAACGGTGGCGCGGCGGCCGCGGCCCAGCGGCTGCGGGCCCGGCGGGCGCGCGGGCAGTCCGGGGTGGTCGGGGTCAACATCGGCAAGACCAAGGCCACGCCCGAGGCCGAGGCGGTCGGCGACTACGTGACCAGCGCGAAGCTGCTGGCCGGGGTCGCCGACTACTTCGTGGTCAACGTCAGCTCGCCCAACACGCCCGGCCTGCGCAACCTCCAGGCCGTCGACCAGCTGCGGCCGCTGCTCACCGGGGTGCGGGCCGCGCTGGACGAGGCGGGCCGGCGGGTGCCGCTGCTGGTCAAGATCGCGCCGGACCTCTCCGACGAGGACGTGGACGCGGTCGCCGACCTGGCGCTGGAGCTGGGCCTGGACGGGATTATCGCGACCAACACCACCATCGGCAGGGAGGGGCTGGCCAGCCCCGCCGCCGAGGTGGAGCGGGCCGGGGCCGGTGGGCTGTCCGGGGCGCCGCTGAAGCAGCGGTCGCTGGCCGTGCTGCGGCGGCTGCGCGCACGGACGGGTGATCGGCTGGTGCTGGTCTCGGTCGGCGGCATCGAGTCGGCCGAGGACGTGTGGCAGCGGCTGCGCGCTGGTGCGAGTCTGGTGCAGGGCTACACCGGCCTGATCTACGGCGGCCCGCTGTGGCCGTGGCGGATCCACCGAGACCTGTCCAGGAGGCTTCGTGCCAGCGGTTACCGCTCCCTCGATGAGGTGGTTGCGCGCGACTGACCCGGTCAGCGGTTTACAAGGTCGGGCCGATTCTTGAAAATCACCGGCATGCTCCGCCTCCTGCGCATGCTCCTGTGCCTGCTGCTGGTGGCGCCGCTGCTGGCCTCCGGACCGGCGGGCGCGACCGCCCTGGCCGCTTGCCCGGAACCCGCCCAGCCCAAGCGGCAGCTGCGCGGGCTGTGGATCGCCAGCGTGTCCAACATCAACTGGCCGTCCCGGTCCGGCCTGTCCGTCGCGCAACAACAGGACGAGTACCGGCGGTTGCTGGACCGGGCCAAGCAGCTGCGGTTCAACGCGGTGTTCGTGCAGGTCCGCCCGGCCTCGGACGCGTTCTACCCGTCCACCCTGGAACCGTGGTCGCAGTACCTGACCGGGACCCAGGGCCAGTCCCCCGGCTACGACCCGCTGGCCTTCCTGGTCGCCGAGGCGCACGCCAGGGACCTGGAGTTCCACGGCTGGTTCAACCCGTACCGGGTGAGCACCCAGCCCGATCCGGCCAAGCTGGCGCCCAGCCACCCCGCGCGGGTGCACCCGGACTGGGTGATCCGCTACGGCAACGGGCTGGTCTACAACCCCGGCCTGCCCGCGGTCCGCGCGCACGTGCGCGAGGTGATCAGCGATGTGCTCGGCCGCTACGACCTGGACGGCGTGCACTTCGACGACTACTTCTACCCGTACCCGGTGGCCGGTCAGGAGTTCCCGGACGAGGCGACCTACCGCCAGCACGGCGCGGACTTCCCGGTGAAGGCGGACTGGCGGCGGGACAACGTGAACCGGCTGATCCGGGAGGTCGGCGAGCAGATCGGCGCGCGCAAGCCCTGGGTGTCCTTCGGGGTCAGCCCGTTCGGCGTGTGGCGGGACAAGCGACACGACCCGACCGGCTCGGAGACCACCGCGGGCGTGCACAACTACGACGACCTCTACGCCGACACCCGGACCTGGATCCGCAACGCCTGGATCGACTACGTGGCGCCGCAGGTGTACTGGAGCATCGGCTACCCGCCGGCCGCCTACGACAAGCTGATCCCCTGGTGGGCCAAGGAGGTCGAGGGCACCGGGGTGTCCCTCTACATCGGACAGGGCGCCTACAAGATCGGCACCAGCAACCCCGCGGCCTGGACCGACCCGGAGGAGATGCCCAAGCACCTGGCGCTCAACCGGTCGCACCCGCAGGTCGGCGGCGACATCTACTACAACGTCAACAGCGTCTTCGCCAACCCGCTGGGCTTCGCCGACCGGCTCAATGCCGACCAGCACCGCCATCCCGCGCTGGTGCCGGTCCGCGGCACCGTCCCCGGCACACCGCCCGGCGCGCCGGCCGGTGTGCGCGCCGAGCCGAATCCCGGCGGCGGCTACAAGCTGAGCTGGCAGGCCACCGCGGGCGCGAGCGCGTTCGCGGTGTACCGGCTGCCCGGACACCAGTCCGTCACCGAGTGCTCCACCGCCGATCCGGCCACCCTGCTGGGCACCACCCGCGAGAAGTCCCTGCTCGACGCGGGCGCGCCGACGGACCGCCGGTTCACCTACCTGGTCACCGCCCTGGACCGCACCCACCGGGAGAGCACGCCGCGCCCGGTCTGGGTGCCCGCCTTCTGGGAGTTCTGATGCGCCGATTCCTCGTTGCCCCACTGGCCGCGTTATGCGCTCTGCTCGCGGCTCCCGCCTCGGCCACCGCCGGAAAGTCCACCATGATCGACTTCCATGCCTGGCAGTCCGTGCACGACTTCCACCAGGGCGCCAACGAGGGCACCACGGCCACCCCGAGCGGGCTGACCATGGCCAC
Organism: Crossiella sp. CA-258035; assembly: GCF_030064675.1. GTDB lineage: Bacteria > Actinomycetota > Actinomycetes > Mycobacteriales > Pseudonocardiaceae > Crossiella. The sequence continues at coordinate 1,355,165 of NZ_CP116413.1, read as the reverse complement.
GCCCGCGGGCACCACCGGCTACACCGACCCGCACACCGGGAAGACCCAGCAGTTCGAGTACGCCCGCTGGACCTCCTCCCGGCGCGCGCTGTCCTTCCCCGCCACCGAGCTCATCGCCTCCTGGAACGCGAGCACCCCGGCCGAGACCTGGTTGCAGGTGGAGCTGCGCGGCCGCGGCGGATCGTCCACTGTGGACAGCAAGTGGTACGTGATGGGCCGGTGGGCCTCGGCGGACTCGCTGATCAAGCGGACCACGGTGCCGGACCAGGGTGACGCCAACGGTTCCGTGGACGTGGACACCTTCAAGGCCACCACCCCGTGGACCTCCTACCAGCTGCGGGTGACGCTGTACCGGGTGCCGGGCGCGAAGTCCGCCGCGCAGGTGACCAAGGTGGGCGCGCTGGCCTCGGCCATCCCGGACCGGTTCATCGTGCCGGCCAGCGGGCCGGGCGGGGCCTGGGGCATGGAGCTGCCGGTGCCGCGCTACTCGCAGAACGTGCACCGCGGCAACTTCCCGGAGTACGGCGGCGGCGGTCAGGTGTGGTGCAGCCCGACCTCCACCCAGATGGTGCTGGAGTACTGGGGCCGCAAGCCCTCCGCCGAGCAGATGTCCTGGATTCCGCAGGGCTACACCGATCCGAGCGTGGCCTACGCGGCCCGGCACAACTACGACTACGACTACCGGGGCACCGGCAACTGGCCGTTCAACACCGCCTACGCGGCCTCCTTCGGGCTGGCCGGGCACATCACCAGGCTCAGCTCGCTGACCGAGCTGGAGCGCTACATCCGGCAGGGCATCCCGGTGATCACCTCGCAGTCGTTCCTGGCCTCCGAGCTCGATGGCGCGGGCTACGGCACCACGGGGCACATCATGGTGGTGGTCGGGTTCACCCGCACCGGCGACGTGATCGCCAACGACCCGGCCTCGCCGAACAACCCTGCGGTGCGGCACGTGTACAAGCGGGCGCAGTTCGAGAACATCTGGCAGCGCACCAAGCGGTACCGGGCCGACGGCTCAGTGGCCGGCGGCCCGGGAGGCATCGCCTACGTCATCCATCCGCGCTGGCTGCCGTTGCCGTGACGCACGGTCAGGGCCGGTAGTGACCGCCACCGCCACCCCGGCCGCGGCCGGTCAAGCGGGCGAACAGGCGCTGGAGCTTGGCCCGGTTCTTCGGCTTGGCCGCCTGCCTGCGGGCCTGGTCGATCAGTCGTTGGCCCTTCGGGCTGGAAGCGAACCGGGCGAGCTTGGCGAACAGTCCGGCCATCTCAACTCCTCAAGTTCAGCGGTCGGGTGTTCCCGGTCTACCCGAACGAGCGGTGTCCGAATCGCCGGAAACGTGTCCGCCCATTGGAACGCGCGCATGGCTGCTCCGGTTCCCGGCGGTGCTGCGGTTAGATGCGCCCATGCGCGTTTCCCTCCTCGCCGCCACACTGGCCCTCGTCGCGGCCGCCACCGCCTGCGCCCCGGCTGACCAGGGCAGATCACCAGGGGCCAGCGGTCCCTCGGACTGCGCCAAGGGCTCGCTGAAGACCGTGGCCGCGGGCAAGCTCACCTTCGGCACCGACGAGCCGGCCTACGAGCCGTGGTTCACCGGCAACGACCCGGCCAACGGCAAGGGCTTCGAGTCCGCGGTGGCCTACGCCGTGGCAGGCAAGCTCGGCTTCGCCAAGGAGGAGGTCAGCTGGGTGCGGGTGCCGTTCAACGCGGCCATCCAGCCCGGCCCGAAGACCTTCGACGCGGACCTGAACCAGTTCTCCATCACCGATGAGCGGCGCAACGCGGTGGACTTCTCCGCCCCGTACTACACCGTGCGCCAGGCCGTGGTGGCGCTGAAGGAGTCCCCGGCGGCGACCGCGAAGTCGGTGGCCGAGCTGGCCGGGTTCACCCTGGGCGCGCAGGTCGGCACCACCAGCTACGACGCGGTGACCAACCAGGTCAAGCCGAAGAAGCAGGCCTCGGTCTACAACACCAACGACGACGCCAAGCAGGCCCTGCGCAACAACCAGGTCCAGGCGCTGGTGGTGGACCTGCCGACCGCGTTCTACATCACCTCGGCGGAGATCTCCGAGGCGGTCATCGTCGGCCAGCTGCCCGCCGGCGGCGGCAAGCCGGAGCAGTTCGGCGCGGTGCTGGACAAGGGCAGCGCGCTCACCGGCTGCTTCACCAAGGCGGTGGAGGCGCTGCGCGCGGACGGCACGCTGGCCAAGCTGGAGCAGGAGTGGCTGGCCGCGGCGGGCAAGGCGCCGGAACTCTCGTGACCACAGTGGAACCCAGCTCGATCCAGCGGGAACGCCTGGCGTACCAGCGATCCCGCCGCCGCAAGTCCACTGTGGTCGCTCTGCTGTCCACAGTGGTCTTCGCGGTGGCGGCCTGGCTGACCATCACCAGCGCGCCGGGCTGGCCACGGGTGCGCGACTCGTTCTTCAACTACGAGGCCGCGGTCAAGGCGCTGCCCGCGGTGCTGGACGGGCTGTGGCTCAACATCAGGGTGCTGGTGGTCTGCGAGGTGCTGATCCTGGCGCTGGGCCTGGCGGTGGCCGCGCTGCGCACGCTGCGCGGCCCGGTGTGGTTCCCGCTGCGCGCGCTGGGCACCGGCTACGTGGACCTCTTCCGCGGCCTGCCGCTGATCATCGTGCTGTACCTGGTCGGCTTCGGCCTGCCCGGCCTGCGGCTGACCGGCATCCCGAACGAGCCGGTGGTGCTGGGCTCGATCGCGCTGGTGCTGGTCTACTCCGCCTACGTGGCCGAGGTCTTCCGGGCCGGCATCGACTCGGTGCACCCCTCGCAGCGCGCCTCGGCCCGCTCGATCGGGCTCACCCACGCCCAGACCATGCGGATCGTGGTGCTGCCGCAGGCGGTGCGCCGGGTGCTGCCGCCACTGCTCAACGACTTCGTGGCGCTGCAGAAGGACTGCGGCCTGATCTCGGTGCTGGGCGCGGTGGACGCGGTGCGCGCGGCGCAGATCTCCTCGGCCACCGCCTACAACTTCACCCCGTACGTGCTCGCCGGGCTGCTGTTCGTGCTGCTGGCGGTGCCGTCCGGCCGACTGGCCGACTGGGCGAGCGCGCGGGCGGCGCGCCGGCAGTCCGGCGGAGGTGTGGCATGAGCGAACCCGTGCTCCGGGTGCGCAACCTGGTCAAGCGCTACCACGGGAACCCGGTGCTGGGCGGGGTCGACCTGGACGTGGCCGAGCACGAGGTGGTGGTGCTGATCGGCGCCTCCGGCTCCGGCAAGTCCACCCTGCTGCGCTGCGTGAACCTGTTGGAGGAGCTGGACGACGGGCAGATCCTGCTCGACGGCGAGGACATCTCGCACCCGCGCACCGACCCGGATGTGGCCAGGCGGCGGATGGGCGTGGTGTTCCAGGCGTTCAACCTGTTCCCGCACCTGTCCGTGCTGGACAACGTCACCCTGGCGCCCAGGGTCGTGCACAGGGCAGACCGGGGGCAGGCCGAGGAGCAGGCGCTGGCGCTGCTGGCCAGGGTCGGCCTGGCGGACAAGGCGAACAGCTACCCGGACCGGCTCTCCGGCGGCCAGCAGCAGCGGGTGGCCATCGCCCGCGCCCTGGCCTACGAGCCGCGCCTGCTGCTGCTCGACGAGATCACCAGCGCCCTGGACCCGGAACTGGTCGGCGAGGTGCTCGCCCTGGTGCGCGAGCTGGCCGGGCAGGGCCGCACGCTGCTGATGGCCACGCACGAGATGGGCTTCGCCAAACAGGTCGCCGACCGGGTCTGCTTCCTCGACGGCGGCGTGCTGCTGGAACAGGGCCCGCCGGAGCAGGTGCTCGGCGACCCGGTCGAGCCCCGCACCCGGCAGTTCCTCAGCCGCATCATCGCCGCCGGACGGCTTTAAGCCGCCCCTGGCAGGACTTGGTGCGGGTAGTCCGGTGACCTGTGCTGGAAGGACAGGATGTCCGGGTTCTGGATCACGCCGTCGCGGATCTCGGTGGCGCGCCGCAGGATGTCGTCGGCCGCCCAGGCGGCCGGGCCGTCGAGCACGGTCGCCAGGTGCGGCAGCACCGCCTGGCTGATCTCCCAGGTGGCCGAGTTCCACAGGTGCGAGGGGCTGTGGTCGACGCCGTAGTAGTGGATGTTGTCGCCCACGGTGAACATGGGCTCGGTGAACGTGGTCGGCCGGGCCCAGCTGAACCCCATGCCCTCGTCGCAGGAGACGTCCACGATGAGGCTGCCGGGGGCCAGGGCGGGCAGGTCCGCCTCGGCCAGGAAGGTCAGCGGCGCGTCGGTGCGCTGCAACACGCAGTTGACGATGATGTCGTGCTCGCCCAGGAACTCCGCCAGCGGCACCCGGCCCCGGTCGGCCAGCACCTGGCTGCTCCGGGCATCGCCGTTGTGCTCCAGGTGCTTGATCCGCGCGGAGTGGATCGGCGAGCCGACCGCGGTGACCCCTCGGCCGGTCAGCACGGTCACCTCGTGCACGCCGTGCGCGTTGAGCGCGGTCACCGCGCCGCGCGCGGTGGCGCCGAAACCGATCACCACCGCCCGCAGCCGCCTGCCGTAGTCCCCGGTGCTGCCCACGAGCTGCATGGCGTGCAGCACCGAGCAGTAGCCGGCCAGCTCGTTGTTCTTGTGGAAGACGTGCAGGCTGAACCCGCCGTCGGCGGTCCAGTGGTTCATCGCCTCGAAGGCGATCAGGGTCAGCTTCCGGTCCACCGCGAGCTGGGTGATCTCCGCGTTCTGCACGCAGTGCGGCCAGCCCCAGAGCAGCTGGCCCTCGCTCAGCGCGGCGACGTCCTCAGGCATCGGCTTGAGGTGCAGGATCGCCTCGCACTTGGCGAGCAGCCACTCCCGCGAGCGCAGTCCGCCGACGTAGGGTGCGAGCGCGTCGTCGGAGACGCCGAAACGAGCGCCGTAGCCGCGCTCCAGGAAGATGTTCTCCCGGAGCGCGGCGTCGATCAGCCGCAGGTGGGCGGGGTGGATCGGCAGCCTGCGCTCGTTCTCCTTGGTTGAGCGCGCCAGCACGCCGAGGTTGAGCCGGTCCGCGCTCAGCGGACGGTCTCGGCGATGTGGTCCATCGCGTGCAGCACGTGTGCGGCCAGCGCGGTGGCGTCCTTCTCGTTGAGCTTGGAGTTTTCCCGCAGCGTGTTCTTGACCAGTTCGATCCGGCGGTCGTAGCGGGACATGGGGGTGATGGTGGTGGTCATGGTGAGTTCTCCTAACCCGGGCAGACACAACCTCGGTTGAGTCCGCTGCTCGCGGACGCCGCGCAGTACCGCGCGGCGATCTGGTCGTGGTCGTGCCAGGCGTGCGGGCAGGCGAGGCAGACCGGCTCATCGCCGGTGGCCATACGTGGATCCGAACTCATCCCGGCGCTCCCGCCTCCGGCCAGCGAATGCCGGCCGGGAATCGTGGTGCGCCCAAGGCGGCGTCAGCTTGATTGCCTCCGCGCGACATACCCTCGGTGACAACAACCTTACCCGGTAACCGCTAGATCCGGGTCAGCGCCTCACGCAGGCTGCGGGTGAGGCCCTGCGGGGACAGCTCCTTGGTGAGGTCGTTGAGGCACTGGCACTCCGCGGGCGGCCGCTGCATGCGGACGCAGGCGTAGACGCCGAGCACCTGGAGCGCCCGCGCGGTGGCCAGCCTGCCCTGCTCGCCGGGCAGGCGGCAGCCGCGGCGCATCCGGTTGGCGATCTTGCGCTCCACCGACCACCGGCCGGGCAGGAACCCGCCCGCCCTGGCCGCGGCCCGGCGGAACACGTTGGGCGAGAGCAGCCTGCGGGACTGCCGGGCCAGGCGGCGGCAACTGGCCGGGCGCAGGCCGAACTGGAACGAGGTCCACAACGGCTGACCGGCCAGCTCGATGGTGCGGCGGCGCACCAGGCGCTTCCACTCGGCGGTGGCGATCACCGCGACCAACTGTGCCGCCTGGGCGTCGGACAGTGGGCGCGCGCGATGCCGCGCACGTCCACCGCCCACCCGGATCATGGTCCGAGACTGCTACGAACCCAGGGGCTCTCACCAGCCGCTATCGGGGTTAGAGGCGAACGCCCCGTTCGGCCAACCAGGTGCCAGGGTTCACCTTTTTGCCGCCTGGCGCCCACACCTCGAAGTGCAGGTGCGGTCCGGTGGACTGGCCGCGGTTGCCCATGGTCGCGATCTGCTGCCCGGCCTGCACCTGCTGGCCCGCGCGGACCATGGAGGCGTTGATGTGGCCGTAGACGGTGATCGTGCCGTCCTTGTGCTGCACCCGCACCCACAGGCCGAAGCCGCTGGCCGGGCCGGACTCGACCACGGTGCCGTCGGCTGCGGACAGGATCGGGGTGCCGATCGAGTTGGCGATGTCCACGCCGTAGTGCATGGTGCCGCCGCGCATGCCGAAGTTCGAGGTGAACCGGCCCTCGGCGGGCCGGACGAACTCGCCGCCGGGCTTGCTCGCGGCCTTCGCCGCCGCGGCCGCGGCCCGCTTGGCCGCCTCGGCGGCGACCTTCTCGGCCTCCGCCTTGTCCGCGTCGGCCTTCGCCTTCTCGGCCTCGGCCTTCGCCTTCTCGGCTTCGACCTTCTCCGCCTCGGCCTTCTGGGCGGACTGGCGCTCGTCGGCGATCCGCTCGGCCTTGGCCAGCTTGGCCAGTTCGATGCCGGGGTCGGTGGTCACCGCCCTCGGCAGGACCTCGGGGGCCGATCGGGCGACTCCGGCGAAGTTCGCCTGCAGGTCGGCCGGCTCGGGGTTGGCCCCGGAGGTCGAGGAGGTCATCAACTGGAACGGGCTGCCCACCACGACCGTCGTGGTCAGTGCGGCGGCAGCCGCCATTGTGCTTCCGCGCCACTTCGGGGTGGTGGCGCGGGCTCTATGTCGAGCCACAGACTCGTTGCCTTTCCGTCTCGGGGAGCCCGGTCGAGACACCCGGCGGGGGATCCGGGTCTGTGGCGGATTCGGGGTCCACCACAGGTTGTCTCGCGTGACCGAACCGTGACGTTCGGCCGGGACGGTAACCACCAGCGATAACGGGAAGCAAGCTTTAGGGGTTCAAAGGGCGAAGTTTGGTGACAGATACCACTGGGTAACCACGGAGGGTCAGGTCCCGTGTATGGGCCGCAACCGGCGCGCGGTCAGCTCAGCCAGCGCCCCGGTCTCGACCGCCAGCCTGCGCAACCCGGTCAGCACCGCCTCGGCCGCGGCCGGGCCGAGAACCTCCTGGTAGTGCGCCCGAAGATCAGCTCGCGCGGTACGGGCCGCCTCGATCGCGCCGAGTCCCCGCTCGGTCAGCTCGACCACCCGGCCCCGCTGGTCCCCCTCGTCCACACTGCGCCGCGCGTAGCCGAGGCGGGCCAGCTCGGTCACCGTCTTGGACACCCCCTGCGGGGTCATGCCGAGCTTGGCCGCCAGCTCGGAGATCCGCGCCGGACCGGGGATGAGGTGCTGGAACAGGTAGCCGTGCGCCTGCCGCAGCCCGGTGAACCCGGCCGCCTCCACCCGGCGGCGCACCTCGGCGTCGGCGGCCGCGGACAGCGCGGTGAACAGCAGCACAAGATCGTCGGCCGGGTCGAGCACGGCGGTCCCTCCGAAATTTACGAAACCACGGTTGCGCAACTGTGGTTGACTAGTCGCATGGAGCTTACGGTCCACGGCCACTGCGATCCCGCCTTCGCCGCGGTGCGGGAGGCGTTCGCGGCCGGGTTCGCCTCAGGTGAGGACCAGGCCGCGGCGGTGTCCGTGCGGGTGGACGGGCGCACCGCGGTCGACCTGTGGGGCGGCCCATGGCAGCGGGACACCGTGGTGAACCTGTTCTCGGTGACCAAGGGCGTGCTCGCGGCGTGCGCGCACCGGCTGATCGAGCGCGGGCAGCTCGACCCCGAAGCGCCGGTGACCCGGTACTGGCCGGAGCTCACCACGCCGGTCACGGTCGCCGACCTGCTCGCGCACCGCGCCGGCCTGCCCGCGCTGCGCGCTGCCCAGCCGCCGGGCGCGCTGTTCGACTGGGCGCAGATGGCCGCCGCGCTGGCCGCCGAACAGCCCTGGTGGGAGCCGGGCACCGCGCACGGCTACCACCCGGTGACCTGGGGCTGGCTGGTCGGCGAGGTGCTGCGCCGGGTCTCCGGCCGCACCCCGCGCGAACTGGTCGCCCAGCTCGGCCTGGACCTGCACATCGGCCTGCCGCTCGGGCAGGCCCACCGCGCCGCGCCGATCACCGCCGCGCCGCTGGTCCCGCCCGGCCCCGGCGAGCCCGGCGGCGAACTGCTGGCCGCACTGGCCGATCCCACGTCGATGGCCGCGCTCGCCTTCGTCAACCCGCCCGATCTGCTGACCCCCGATCTGGTGGCCGACCCGCGCTGGCGGCAGGCGGAGATCCCGGCCGCCAACGGCCACGGCAACGCCCGCGCGCTCGCCGAGCTGTACGGCGGTCTGGCCTGCCAGGACCTCCCCGGCGCGGTTGAGGAGCGCTCAGCGGGCCGGGACGCGGTGCTGCTCGGACACACCAGGTTCAGCCTCGGTTTCATGCTCCCCGGCGAGCTCAGGCCGTTCTCCCCCGGTCCGCGGGCCTTCGGCCATCCCGGCGCGGGCGGCGCGCTCGGGTTCGCCGATCCGGACGCCCGGCTGGGCTTCGGGTTCACGCCGAGCCGCACGATCACCACCTTGCACGGCGCGGACCCCCGGTGGCGGCGACTGGTACCGGCGGTTTACGCCTGCTTGTGATGTTGTGGGGCACGCGCGCGCCTGCCAGGGTGAGCGCGTGGACTGGAACGCCCCGCTGGACAACTACTGCGAACGCGTGGCGCCCGGTCTGTGGGGCGAACCGCTCAACGCGGTCAGCAACGCCGGTTTCATCATCGCCGCGTTCGCGCTGTGGTGGCTGATGCGCCGCCGGTCCGCACCGGCCAGCCTGCACACGCTGGCCGCGCTGCTGCTGCTGATCGGCCTGGGCAGCCTGGCCTTCCACACCTTCGCCAACGGCTGGTCGGTGCTGCTGGACGTCGGCTTCATCGCGCTGTTCATCCACTTCTACGTGGTCTGCTTCCTGCACTGGTTCTGGGGCCTGAAGTGGCACTGGGCCTGGCTCGGCGTGCCCGCCTACCTGGTCGTCGGCCAGCTCATCTCGCTCACCCTCGGCCGACTGGTCGGCGGGGGCGGCGGCCAGTACCTGCCCGCGCTGATCACCATGATCGCCTTCGCGGTCGCCCTCGGCCTGCACCGGGACCCGGCGCTGCGGCCCTACCGCAAGTGGTTCGGCCTGACCGCGGCGCTGTTCGCGGTCTCGCTGTTCCTGCGCACGGTCGACGGCCCGGTGTGCGGCCAGTTCGTCATCGGCACCCACTTCCTGTGGCACCTGTGCAACGCGGGCGTGCTGTTCCTGGTCGCCTACGCGCTGCTGCTGCGCTGGCGCGAGGTGAACGAGCGCCGAACTCTCCAGTGAACCACCGAGGCCGGGAACGCGTCGTTCGTCCCGTTCGTTGGCCTTACGCTGGGCCACACAATCCTCACAGGGAATAAGGACGGTTACTGGTGTTCAAGCGGATGCTCCAGGCTTTCGGCGTTGGCGGGCCGACCGTGGACACGGTGCTCCACGACCCGAACTGCCGGCCGGGCGGGCAGCTCTCCGGTGAGGTCCGCCTCGCGGGCGGCAGCGCCGACGTCGACATCGAACACGTGACGCTGTCCCTGGTGACCCGGATGGAGGTCGAGCGCGGCGACAGCGAGCACAACGCCGTGGTCGAGTTCTTCCGGGTCGCGGTGGCCGGCCGGTTCCAGCTGCGCGAAGGCGAGCAGCGCAGCATCCCGTTCCAGCTCCCGGTGCCGTGGGAGACCCCGGTGACCCTGGTCGGCGGCGCGCCGCTGCGCGGCATGTCGGTGGGCGTGCGCACCGAGCTGTCCGTGGCCAAGGCCGTGGACAAGGGCGACCTGGACGCGGTGCACGTGCACCCGCTGCCCTCCCAGGAAGCCGTGCTGGACGCCTTCGGCCGCCTCGGCTTCCAGTTCAAGAACGCCGACGTCGAACGCGGTCACCTGCACGGCGTGCGCCAGGAGCTGCCGTTCTACCAGGAGATCGAGTTCTTCCCGCCGAGCCAGTACGCGGGCCGGATCAACGAGGTCGAGCTCACCTTCGTGGCCAGCCCCGGCGAACTCGCCGTGGTCCTGGAAGCCGACAAGCGCGGCGGCCTGTTCCGCAGCGGCGGCGACGCCTTCGGCCGCTTCCACCTCAGCCACCAGGAAGCCGAGCGCACCGACTGGGCCGCGCACATCGACGGCTGGCTGGGCCAGGCCGCGGGCCGGATGGCCCAGCACTACGGCCAGCAGCCCGGTTACGGCCACCAGCAGGGCTACGGCCACCAGCAGCACTACGGCGACCACGACGACCACCGCCGCGGCGGTGGCGGGATGGGCATGGGCGGCATGGTCGCGGCCGGTGCCGCTGGTGTGGTCGGCGGGTTCGTCGCGGCGGAGATGATCGACGAGGTGGGCGACTTCTTCGGCGGCGACGACGAGTGAGGTTCGCGGGCGGTTGAGCTTCGCGAACCGCAAGTGAGGGACGGTCCTGTGTGGACCGTCCCTTTTCTTTGCCTCAGGCCAGATTCCCGCCGGTGACGGCAGCCATGTGCCGAGGCAGGTGCTGCCACACCTCCGGCGTGTAGAAGTGTGCACCGGGGAGTTCGTCCGCGCGGAAGTCGCCGGTGGTCATCTCCTGCCAGCGGCGTGCGCCTGCCAGGGTCACCGGGTCCTGGGCTCCGATCAGGGCCTGGACCGGGATGTTGACCGTGGTTCCCGGTTGGTAGCGGTAGGTGCCGTGCAGGGCCAGGTCCGCGCGGAAGGCCGCCAGCACCACCTGGGCCAGGTCCTCGTCGGCCAGGATCTCCTCCGGCAGCGTGCCGTACTCCCTGATCCAGGCCAGCAGCTCGGCGTCGGCGTGCCGGGCCACCGGACCGGTGTCGCCGGTGAAGCGCAGGTACGGCGGGGCGTGGTGGCCGGAGACGACCAGCGCGGCCGGCGCTTCCGCCGTGTCCGCCAGGCGGACCGCGGTCTCGAAGGCGACCAGCGCGCCCATGCTGTGTCCGGCGAGCACGTACGGCAGCCGGGCCGCCGAGCGCACCGCGGTCACCACGTCGGCTACCAGGTCCGCGAAGTCGGCGGGCATCGGCTCGGTGAACCGGCGTTCCCTTCCCGGGTAGCAGATCAGCACCAGCTCGGTGTCCGCAGGCAGCGCCCGCGCCCATGGCCGCAGTGGCGCGGTGCCGCCGCCCGCGTAGCTCAGGCCGATCAGCATCCGGGTGGCGTCCGGGCGGGGCAGGGGCCGCGCCACTGAGGTCAGTCCGCTCATCGTCCCAGCACACTACGGGCCGACCGCCTCGATGCGGATGCCGCGCTCCCCCGCGGACGACACCGGCGTCCCGGGGGTCAGCCGTCAGACCGATTTGTGCCGCCGCGCGTCGACGACCGCCGCTCCGCTGGGTACACCTTGGCCGACAGCTCAGCCAACGGGACCCGGTCCCTCATCCCCGCAGTGGAGAGAAGAGCGTTGACAGTGAAGCTTCCCGCACGGCTCGCGGGTGTCGTGCTCGCCGGATCCGTCGCCATCGCCGCCGGTGGGTGCGCGGTGGTCAACAAGGTCACCGAGACGGTGGAGAGCCAGTCCGACGAGTTCGGCCCCGAGATCACCGCGATCGACCTGACCAACCTGGTCGGCACCATCAAGATCACCGGCGGCGACCGGCTGGTGGTGAAGCGGGAGCTCACCCAGCAGACCACCCGCACGTCCCAGGCCGAGGTGGTCAAGGAGGGCGGCACCCTGCGGCTGACCGGCACCTGCGCCGGCGCGGGCGGCGACTGCGCGGTGAACTGGGACATCGCGCTGCCGGGCGGCGTCACCGTGAAGGTGGTCAACAAGACCGGCAGCATCACGCTGAACGCGGTGGCGGCCAAGGAGATCGAGGCCAGGACCAAGCTCGGCGAGGTCGTGGTGGGCGCCACCGGCGAGTTCGACCGGCTGGCCGCGCACACCGAGGGCGGCGAGGTCACCGTGACCGTGCCGGGCGGCCGGTCCTACCAGGTGACCACGAAGGTCAAGGAGCGCTTGGGCAAGGCCACCGTCGAGGTGCCGAACGGGCCCGGCCCGCGCATCGAGGTGGGCTCCGACCGCGGCGACGTCACGGTGAAGCACACCTGAGCGGCCCGCCCGCAGGCGCTCGCGGCCCCTCGGCGCACGTTCGGTAATCTGTACTGCACGCAGAGTCCGGATCCGGACCGGACCGCGCAAGCGCCAGGAGACCCCCGTGCCCGCCGTGTTCGCCAGCCGCCCGCTCGTCGCCGCGACGATCGCCGCTCTCGCCTTAGGCCTGGCAGGTTGCGGCAGCTCCACCGCGGACCCCGGCACGAGCAGCTCCCCGGCCCGCCCGCGCGAACTGGCCTTCGACAACGTCAAGCCCTGCGCGCTGCTGCCCCAGCCGCAGCAGACCGAGCTCGGCGTCGACCAGCCCGCCGAGGACGGCACCAGCCCCACCTTCAACGCCCCCAGCTGTGTTTTCGTCAGCCACAAGGAGAAGGTGAGCCTGTCGGTGGTCCTGGTCGGCGACCGCGGCATCGCCGAGTTCGGCCCCGGCAAGGCCGCAGGCCAGACCGACCCGGTCACCGTGGCCGGTTTCCCCGGCTTCCGGGTCCGCACCGACCAGCCCGCGGGCGAGCAGTTCTGCACGGTCCACCTGGACGCCGCCCCGAACCGCGTGCTGACCGCCGCCTACATCGAGGAAGGCCGCGACAAGCCCCTCGCCAAGGACGAGGTCTGCCAGCGCGCCACCAAGGTCGCCGAGGCCGCGGTAGGGACGCTGACCAGCGCTAAGTAGTTGCACGTCACCCGAACGAGTGGAGTCGCCCGAGCAGGCTGAACAGGCCGGTGAGGGTCGTTTGCCGCGGCTACGATCTGAGATGAGCTGATCTCAGGGGGTAGTTGAAAGTGGCACCACAAGGCAGCGTCTCAGTGGACGGCATGAAGATCGACCTGGCCCAGGTCCCGGCCACGATCCAGCTGTACCAGCAGACCAAGGACCGGATGTTCGTCCTCGCGCGCAAGGCGCAGACGGACCTCCAGATCCAACCCATGGGCAATGACGACGTCAGCAAGGATGTCGCGGCCGAGTTCAACGCCAAGAACCTGCAGAGCACCGGCTCGGTGTACGCGGCGGTGGTCGCCTTCCAGGCGCGCCTGGAGACGATCATCGAGCAGCTCACCGCCGTGCAGCAGCAGTACCGCCTCTCCGATGAGGGCAACCGGGGCAAGTTCCAGGGAGACGCGCGTGGCTGACCGCCGCATCCTGATCGCCGCCACCACCGCGCTCGCACTCGGCCTGGCCGCGTGCGGCGGGGGCAACGCCGGACCGGGCACCAGTTCGACGGCGCAGTCGAGCACGAGCACCTCCCCGGCCACACCGGCCCGGCCCAAGGTGCTCGACCTCAACGGGGTGCGGCCGTGCGAGCTGCTGACCAAGGAACAGCAGGCGCCGTTCGGCATCGACCGCCCGATCCAGGCCGGGCACAGCGACACCTTGAACGCCGACGACTGCAACTTCATCAACGACAAGGAGAAGGTCGGCTTCGTGCTGACCGCCATGACGAAGGAAGGCGTGGCGCGGTTCGCGCCTGGACAGGTCACCGGTGAGGTGCGCCAGGTCGCCGTTTCCGGCTACTTCGCCTACGAGGTGTGGACGCCGAGCATGCCGGGCAACGAGTTCTGCACTGTGCAGGTCGACGTCGCCGACGGCCAGGTGCTCCGCTCGCACTACAGCGAGAGCAACCGGAAGCAACCGCTCGGCCGGGCCGAGCTGTGCAAGCGCGCCGCCCAGGTCGCCGAAGCCGCGGTGGCCACGCTGTCGAAGAAATAGCAACAGGGGGAACCATGATGAACTCGTTGGACGTGTGCCGGAACTGGATGGCCGTCCCGCACCAGAAGCTCTACAACGACCTGCACCAGGGCCGCGGCCCCGCCACTGCCGAACCCGCCAAACGGGTCCAGGCCGAGCTGGCGCAAGGGTTCTACAACGCCGTCAACGACCTCAAGACCGGGCTGAGCAAGCTCGGCGGGGTCTGGCAGGGGCAGGCGGCGGACAACGCGCAGGCCGCGATCGGTGGGCTGGGGCCGTGGCTGGAGCTGGCCAGGACCGCGGTGGAGAACGCGGGCAGGGCGACCGGTTCGCAGGCGGATGCGTTCAGTGCGGCCAAGACGGCGATGCCGAAGCCGGTGGAGGTGAAGTCCGGGGAGGACTGGGCGCCGGTCAAGGGGGTCAAGAACTTCTTCGGGGTCAAGACCGATCGGCAGGAGGAGGAAGAGGCGGCCAAGGAGGCGCACATCCGGGCCGCGCAGGTGATGTCGACCTACTCGACCTCCTCCAGTGCGAACGTGCGGGCCTTGCCGACGATCGCCGAGCCGCCGCTGGTGGCGGTGGACGAGCAGGTCACTCCCCCGCCGCCGGGGCCTGGTGGCGGGCGGCGGCCGGTGGGCGCGCCGACCCGGCGTGGTGGTGGCGGGGGTGGCGACCAGAGCTACCCCGGTGGGGTTGGCAGCGGCCGGGATGGGACTGATCCCGTTGGGCCGCAACCGCAGGAGCCGCGGGATCCGCAGCGGCCGGAGCAGCCGACGGGTGATCGGCCGGTGGGTGATCGGCCCGGTGGGACCGAGGATCCGACCAGGGTGGCGGCGGTGACGCCGAGCCAGTACACGCCGGTGCCGACGCAGGGGGCGGCAAACGTGCCGGGGAACTTCGGGCCGACCGGGGGTGGTGGCGGGACCGGCGGTGGCGGGTTCGGCGGCGGCTTTGTCGGTGGTGGGTTCGGCGGCGGCAGCAGCGGCGGCAGTGCTGGCGGTGCTGGGGCCGGGAACCAGGTTGGGCGGGGTGGGGCGGCTGGGGTTGGTGGCTCGCCGCAGGTGCCCGCCTCGCGGACCGGGTCGCCGGTTGCCGGGCGGGCCGGGCAGTTCATGCAGCAGGCGGCGCCTGCCGGGGCGGCGCGGCCCGGCGAGGAGGACGAGGAGCACGAGAACCAGTACGTGCTCGACTCCGACGAGATCTTCGTCGACGATCGGCTGGTCGCGCCGCCGGTCATCGGCGAGCACCAGGAGTAGGCGATGCTGGAAACCTCTGCCGCGCCGGAGTTCCGGCTCTCCGCCTCGGCGTACCAGGTGCTGTGGGAGAAGCTGCGGCTGACCGAGATGCCGATCGTGCTGCACGTGAACCCGCGCGGCTACGAAGAACACGAGCGCACCGAGGCGGTCAACGAGGCCTGGGACGAGCTGCACCGCAACGAGCTGGTCAGCAACGGTGGGGTGCGGCCGGAGCTGGTGGACGCGCTGACCCTGCTGGCCAAGCCCGCCCGCGCGGTGGACGCGCGGCTGTGGCTGGGCCGGGAGGTGCGGGCGCTGGCCGTCAGCGCCGGGGAGGACGCGGTGCTGGCGGTGCTCAGCGAGGACGAGCTGAGCCTGCGGCCGATCTACCCCGGCGGGCTGGCCAGGGCGGTGGTGGGCCTGCTGCCCGTGCGCAAGGCCGGGCCGGGTCACTCGATCTCGCTGCCCAGCTCGGTGATCGACACCGCCGCGCGGGATGTCGGCACCTCGGTCAAGGCGTTCGCGGAAGCCTTGCGCGACAACGGGATCAGCGCCGCCGACGCGCAGAGTGTGGCGATCATGATCGAGGGCGCGGAGCAGAGCGGTCAGTTCGGGGCGACTGTGACCGACCGGCTCGGGCGGCGCAACCGGGCCGACCACGTGGTGGCCTTCTACGACACCCCGGCCGGGCGCTACCTGATGGAGGAGCACCGGGGCTCCGACGGCACGCCGTGGACCACGATGAGCCCGGCCGACGGCAACCGGCTGACCGGGCAGATCGAGCGCCTGCTGGGAGAGCTGGACCAGGACTGATGCTGTTCACCAGTGCCGCACTGGAGGGCATCGCCGCCGGTGCGGTCACCCTGGCGTTCCGGCGCTGGCGGCGGCCGAGCGTGCGCGCGGGCACCGTGCTGCGCACCGCGGCAGGGCTGGTGGAGATCCTCGCGGTGGAACCGGTCGAGGAGGTCGGCGAGGAGGAGGCGGTGCGGGCCGGGTTCGCCGACCGGGCGGCGCTGTTGCGGAGCCTGCACAAGGGTGAAGGCGGCACGCTGTACCGGATCGAGCTGCGGCTGGGCGGGGCCGATCCGCGGATCTCGTTGCGCGAACAGGACGCACTGTCCGAAGTGGACAGAGCGGAAATCGCGCGGAAGCTGTCCGGAATGGACAGTCGGGCCAAGCGCGGGCCGTGGACGGCCGCGGTGCTCGGGCTGATCGCGGAGTGTCCCGGGGTCCGGGCGGCTGAGCTGGCCGCCCGGACCGGCCGGGACACGGTGCCGTTCAAGAACGACGTGCGCAAGCTCAAGGAGCTCGGGCTGACCGAGAGCCTTGAGGTCGGCTACCGCCTCTCCCCTCGGGGCGAGGCGTACCTGCGCGGTTAGTGCTTCTCGTTGCCGCCGGGGAAGTCGCCCTCCAGGTCGCTGATCCCGGGCGGGGCGTCGGAGAGCTCGACCGGCACGTGCACCACGGTGACCCGGCCCTCCAGTGAGGCGGTCACCGCCTGGCCGAGCGCGTCGGTGAGCGCCGCCTTGTCGGTGATCACGACCTGCTCGACCTTCGGCGGGGTGGCGTGCGCGGCGGCGGCCAGTTCGCTGGAGACGAACGGGTAGCGCTCGGCGGGCAGGCCGTGCTGGTCCAGCTGGGACTGCAACCAGCCGTAGCCGCCGTTGCGCAGCACCACGTAGACCACCCCGATGCCTTCCCGGCCAAGGGTTTCCAGGTCGCTGCGGAACAGGTTGAACGCGCCGTCGCCGACGAAGGCGATCACTGGGCGGTCCGGCGCGGCGATCTTGACCCCGGCGGCCGCGGCCGCGCCGAAGCCCAGCGTGGTCTGCTCGGAGGGGACCACTGAGCCGCCCTGCGCGCCGGTGGAGTAGTACGGGTAGATGTAGGACCACATGTCCTGCAACCCGTTCTCCTGCACCAGGATCCGGGAGGCCGGGGCCACCGCGTCGATGGCCGCGAGCACCTCGGCCACGTGCGTGTAGCCGTCCTCGCCGAAGATCTTCAGCCGGTCCTGCGCGGCGGCGGCCGTGGCGGCGCGGCAGCGGGAGATGGTGGCCACCCAGTCCGCGTCCGGGGTGTGCCCGGCCAGCGCGGTCAGCCAGGCCGCCACGGTGCCCGCGCCGTCGCCGATCACCTTGGGACCGGCGAACTCCACGGACAGCCCGGCGGCGTCGATGTTGACCTGCACCACCGGCACCGTGGAGCCGATGCCCTCCCAGCCGAAGGTGGCGGTCTCCTCAAGGCGGGAGCCCAGCGTGATCAGCAGGTCCGCGCCGCTCCACAGCTCGGCGGTCTGCTGCGGCGAGTACAGCCCGGCCAGGCCGCAGAACTGGGCGTGGCTCTCGTCCACAGTGGAGCGTCCGGTGGCCGTGCTGTAGATGCCGGCCCCGATGGTCTCGGCCAGGCGCTCGACCAGGCGGTCGGCGTTGCGGTGCCGCATGCCGCCGCCGACCAGGATCAGCGGCCGCTTGGCCGCCTTGATCGCTTCGAGAGCAGCGCCCTCAGCGGCGCCGAGGGCGTGGTCGGCCCTGGCCACGTCGGCCAGGGTGTTCCACGGGCGGGTGCGCGGGATCTCTTCCTTGAGCAGGTGGTCCGGGAACTCCAGGTACACCGGGCCGGGCTGGCCGGAGGTGGCGATCAGCAGCGCCTTCTCCAGCGCCGCGGCCACCCGGTCCGGGTGGTCCACCCGGTGCGCCCACTTGGTCAGCGGAGCCACCAGCGCGAGCTGGTCCAGCTCCTGGAAGGCGTTGCTGCCGCGCTGTTCCACGCTGGTGCCGCCGGCCAGCACCACCACCGGCGCGGCCGAGCAGTGCGCCTCCAGCAGACCGGTGACCGCGTTGGCCGCGGCCGGGCCCTTGCCGATGACCGCGATGCCGGGCTTGCCGGACTGCAGCGCGTACCCGGTGGCCATGAACACCGCGTTGCGCTGGTCCCGGCACAGCACCATGCGCCGGTCGGTGGGCTCCAGGGCGCGCAGCATGCCGAGGTCGTCACCGGGCAGGCCGAAGATCGTCTCGATCCCCGCCGCGGTGAGGAAGTCGACAGCGGCGTTCCAGGCGCCCTGGTAGGTCTGCTCGGTCATGCGTTGGCCATCCTGCTCTGCTTGGCTGCGGGGAGGTGCTCGGCGACCGCCTTGGAGATCAGGATCGGCTCGGCGTGCCGCTCTCCCTGGTAGGCGACGTAGTTGGCGGCCACGCCGTGCCCGCCGAACGGCTTGTTGCCGTTCTCCACCTCGAAGATCGTCATGTTGGCGCACACCGCGTGCCGCTTGGCCAGCAGCTCGGTCGCCGCCTGGTCCTCGCCGTAGATCATCGCGGCCATGGCCCGCTCGTTGACCAGCGGCGAGTTGATGAACGACTTGAGCTGCTGCGCGTTCTCGTAGACCACCACGTTGAAGATGGGCGAGAACGTCTCCTCGATGGGCATCTTCTTGTTGTACCTGCGCACGAGCACCGTGGGCTCCACATGCCGCGACCGGAAGTCCACCCGGCCGCCCTGCACGATGTGTTCTCTGTTGGTTCGCAGGTAGTCCGCCGCCGCCTCTAGCGCGGTGTCGTAGCAGAGGGAAGAATAGTCCGCTTCGGGGTCGGTGTAGCTGCCGTAGCGCAGGTCGGCCACCCGCTTGACCAGCTGGTCGGTGAACCGCTCCGCCTCGGCGGAGTTGACCATGAACACGTCCGGGCCGAAGCAGTCCTGGCCGGAGTTGACCATGCGGATGCGCAGCGCGTCGGTGACCGCCAGGTCGATGTCCGCGCCGGGGGCGACGATGAACGGGTTCACGCCCTGGCCGAAGAACAGCAGCATCTGGTCATCGCGCAGCTCGGAACGGACCAGCTCCGCGTTCTGGTACGCGCCGGTGAACACCAGCACGTCCGCCTCGGCCACCGGGACCTCGACGAACTGCCGCTGGCTCAGCGTGGTCAGCTCGATCGACTCCAGCTCGTGCACCGGGGCCAGCAGCTCGTGCACGCGCCTGGTGGTGCCCGCGACCTGGCTGGACGGCCGGAAGATGATCTCGTCGGTGTACAGCGACGGGATCAGCATGTACAGCGCGTAGGAGTAGAGCAGCACGTTGGAGGACATGAACACGGCCATCTTGTCCACCTGGCCCGGCCGGTAGGTCGAGACCTCCTCGACCGCGCCCTCCAGCGCGCTGATGGTCGCCTCGATCTCCTCCAGCACCGCCTTGTGGTTGGAGATCTCGGTGAGCACGTCGATGACCTGCTGCGGGTTGGCGCGCAGGAAGTCCAGCACCGCGTTGAGCGCCTGCACCCGCTCCGGGTAGTGCAGCGCGGACAGGTCGGGAACCGGCTCGGGCTCGGTGGTCCGGGTCACCCGGTCCTTGGCGCCGGGCAGGGCTTCCAGCACGAGCTGCTCCAGCTGCCGGGGGTCGGGCTTGCCGTTGGCGTTGAGCGGGAACTCCGGCAGCACCAGCACCTGGTTGGGCTGCTCGAAGGGCGGCAGCTCGGCGCAGATCAGCTCGCGCCAGTGCCTGGCCTCGCGCAGCTCGGGGTCGGCGACCACGAACACCAGCTGGCTGCCCCGGCGCTGGTCGTCCAGCGCGACCACCTTGATCGGCGCGCCCACCACCTCGGCCTTGCGGGCCAGGGCTTCCGGGTAGAGCGTGTGGCCCATCCGGTGCACGGCGAACTTGCGGCCGACCACGTAGAGGTTGCCCTCGGCGTCCCGGTAGCCGATGTCGTTGGTGCGGTAGGTGTCGTTCTCCCGCGGCGTGACGCTGCCGTCGGCGGCCAGGTAGCCCTGCATGAGGCCGCTGGAGCGGACCAGGATCTCGCCGATCTCGCCGGGCGCGGCGGTGACCCCGTTGTCGTTGATGATCTGCAGGTCCACGCCGTCGAGCGGTTTGCCGCAGCCGACCGGGTTGTCCGGGGCGGCCAGCGCGATGTTGCCCAGCTCGGTGCTGCCGTAGCCGTCCAGCAGGGGCTGGCCGGTGGCCGCGATGAACTTGTCGGCCAGCGCGCGGTCCAGCGGCGCGCCGCCCACGCACCACATCCGCACCCCGCGCAGCCCGGTGCCGAACTCCGGCCGGCGGCGCAGCAGGTTGAGCATGGTGTGGTAGGTCGCGGGGGTCGCGTCCACCACGCTGACGCCGTAGCGGCCGGCCATGTCGACCGCGTGGTCGAGGCGGGTGTAGGGCGCGACCACGAAGGAGCAGCGGGCCACCCACCACAGCAGCACCAGCGAGAGCCCGTACTGGTGGGAGAAGGGCAGCAGCGGCATGAGGACGTCGGCCTCGGTGTAGTTCATCCGCTGCTGGGTGCGCTCGATGTTGCCCAGGAAGGAGCGGCCCGAGCGGACGATGCCCTTGGGCTCGCCGGTGGTGCCCGAGGACCAGGCGATCAGCGCGTCGGAGCGGGAGAACCAGTCCACGAAGGAGAGCGAGCCGAGCACGTCCTGGCCGTTGGCGGCCTCGGCGATCAGCTCGTCGAGCAGCAGCGTGCCCACCTCGGCGGTGGGCAGGGCCGGCTGGAGCACTGCCCACCGTGCCCGAGCCAGCCCCGCGAACCGAAGGGTCTCCTCCGGGGTCTGCCGGTGGTCCACCAGCACGATCGAGACGTCCAGGTGCACCAGCGCGAGCAGCGCGGTGACATAGCCCGCCGAGTTGTCCGCCTTGAGCACCACCCGGTCGCCGGGCGCCACGCCCCGGCCGCGCAACACCGCCGCCACCCGGAGCGCGTCCTGTTCGACCTCGCCCACCGAACGCACCGAGTCAGCCGTCACCAACTTCGCTGCCACAGGATCCACTGCCGCTCTCCCGCTTCCCACATCCATCGCCAGTATCGACGTCGCCACTCGCCGCCGGGATCATCGAGATCCCCTTGCTACCGGGGCAGCCGGCGGGCGCGACGACGCGCACTCAGTTCCGGCCACTGACAGACACACCCCAGATGGATCGATAGTCAGCCTAACGAGCCGACTGGGTGCGGTGGAGAGCACTTCAAAAAGTTGGGGCGAACGGAGCAGGGTTCGCATCAAGATTTTCAAAGGTATTAACGCTGCGTGACAGCAGTAATACGCGCAGCGCAGTCCAGGCCAACTGTGACCAATGTCAAAGCAATGTCAAAGAAACGTCAGACGCTCATTCCGTTCTCGTACAGCTGCACGGAGAAAAGGGAATTCAGGCAACTGTCAGGAAAGCGTCAGAAAAAGCGCGAAAGCCCCGGGTGACCTGCGTTGGAGGCAGGTCAGCCGGGGCTGCGCAGAGCGTGGGCGACCGGTACCGCTGGGGGACAATGCCGGGCAGCCCAACGCGGCGAACGATCGCACGCGAGCCCGGCGATGTCCAGCCGAACGGCCAGAAATCATTCTGGAGGCTTACCTCCAGGTGGTACTCAGGTCTTCTGCTAGCCCGTGCGGGGACGAGTCGGGTCTGTGCAGGTAGAGCCCGGATCAGCAACCTGTTTGAATCGTGCCTTGTGTTGTACTTCGTCATCATCGCCTGCGAAATCGCGTTTTGGGTGATTCTGTTCACCGGTTTGCTGGTGCGCTACGCAGTGCAGTGGCCAAGGGTGTCGACGCTAATTCTGCTGTTGACACCGGTGGTCGACGTGGTCTTGCTGGCGGTGGCGACCTGGGACCTGCTCGGCGGCGGCACCGCGAACCTGGCGCACTCGCTGGCGGCGATCTACCTCGGCTACTCCATCGCCTACGGCAAGCGGCACATCGGCAAGCTGGACCGGAAGTTCCAGGCCCGCTACGCCCGCAAGCGCGGTCAGCCGGCGCCCGAGTTCACCGACCCGGAGCAGTCGTGGCCGCGCTCGCGGCGGGAGCGCTCGGCCTGGTTCCGGCTGCTGCGGATGTACCTGGTGCTGGCCGCGCTGATGGGCGGCGCGATCCTGCTCACCGGCGATCCGGCCCGCACCCAGGCCCTGCACAGCCCGTTGATCATCTGGACGCTGATCGTGGTGATCGACGGCCTGGTCAGCTTCTCGAAGAAGGACGAGCCGGCGCGCGCCTAGCCCCGGCGCAGCCTGGCCAGCACCGCGGCCACGGCGGTGCTCAGGCAGGTGAGCACGGGCAGCTGGATGTCGCCGGGCTGGAACAGCGAGATGGCGGTCCAGGCCAGCAAGCAGAGCGCGCCGAAGCCGAGCAGCAGGGTGGTCAGGCCGAGGCGGGGGCGGCTGGCCAGGACGCGGACCAGCCTGGGCCGGACCGTGGCGGGCAGGTGGCGCAGCGGCAGCGCGGCCAGCACCGCGGTGGCGGCCAGCAGCAGCACGCCGAGCCAGACGTGGCCGGGTCCGGGTTGCGGCAGTCCGGCGATGACCAGGGCCAGCGAGCCGAGGCTGAGCACCAGGGTGAGGGTGCGCGCGGTGGGCCAGAGCAGCCGGGCCACGGCGTCGGCAGGGAGTGGCGGGGGTTCGCCGGTGGGCAGTTGGGCATCGTCGGCCGATCCGGAAGGGGCCGGGGCTTGACCGGACTTGGCGCTCTTGCGCACCAGGTCCAGGTTCAGCTTGGCGTGCTTGTTGCCGGGATCGAGGCGGAGCGCGGCCAGGTATGCCTGTTCGGCGATGTCCCAGCGGGTGGCGCGCAGCGCGATGTCGCCGAGCACCTCGAAGCAGCGCGGTTCGGCCGGAGCCAGCTCCACCGCGCGGCGGGCCGCAGCCACCGCCTGGTGGCCTTCGGGCCGCTGCGGGTCGAGCATCGCCCCACCCGCGCCGAGCGCCTCGGCCAGCGCGACCTGCCCGCGCCAGTCCCCCGGCGCCAGCCGGACGGCTTCCCGCGCGGCGGCCACCGCCTCGGCGTGCCTGCCCAGCTCGGTGAGCGCGATGCCGCGGAGCCGGTGCGGCGCTTCCGCGTCCGGGGCCAGCTCGGTGGCCCGTTCGGCGGCTTGGAGGGCGCGCTTGGGTTTGCCGTTCGCCAGGTGGGCCGCGGCCTGGCGGCACCACGCCTCGGGCTCCTCGGTCACGGGGTGGAGTCTCGCACGTGCGCCAGATGACCCCGGTCGGGGCGTCACAGGCCGAGGCGACCGAGCGCCTGGCTGATCCGGGGGTCGGTGGAGACGATCGGCGACTCGGTGCGCACCCACGGGGAGCCGCCGAAGTGGGTCTGGAAGATGTGCTCGGCGGTGCGGGTGGCCAGGGCCTGGGTGGTCAGGGTCGGGTTGGGGCCGCCGAGGGCGTTGGCCAGCGCCGAGTTGTCCGCGATGTAGAGGCCGCGCACGGCCCTGGACTCGCCGGTGGGCCGGGTGACCGAGTTCTGCTCGGACAGGCCCATCCGCATGGTGGACTGCACGTGCAGGATCAGCGGCGCCCAGTCGATCCGGAACACCTTCTTCGCGCCCGCCCCGCGCAGCAGCTGGGTGGCGCGTTTGGCCAGGTACTCGCGGTTGCGCTGGGTGCGGGCGGTGCGCTGACGCTGGCGGAACTCGACCTTGGCGACCGGCCCGTGCTCGTCAGCGGGCAGCACCGAGGGCACCACCCGGTTCTGCGCCTCCACGTCGTCGTCGGTGATCACCAGCACGTTGAGCAGCCGGTTCACCCCGCCGGCCAGCACCTCCTTGAGCTCCGGCCCGATCAACCGGCCGGCCGGTCCGTCCCATGGCCCGGTGGCGCCGCGGCCGTTGCCGTAGCGGCCGCGGATGCCGCTGTCGCTCAACGTCATGCTGAAGGCCTGCAACGCCGGTGGCAGGCCGACGTTCTCCAGGCCGCCGTAGCCGGGGAACTCGCAGCGCGCGGAGGACCCGACGCCCTTGGTGGAGTCGGTGTCCCGGTCGAACTGGCCGATCACCCAGTCGAAGTGGTGGTCGGTGTAGCCGCGCCCGACCCAGCCGTTGGGGTTGGGCAGCCCGCTGTTGAGCCACAGCCGGGGCGTCTCGGTGCACCCGGCGGCCATCACCACGACCTTGGCGTCCTCGCGGTGTTCGACGCCCGCCCCGGTCCGCCAGGTGACCCCGGTGGCGGTGAGCGCGGTGCCCCTGCGCTCGGTGTGCACCCGGGTGACGAAGGCGTCGGCGATCAGCGTGGCCGGCTTCGCGCCGGGCCGGACCGCGTCGGCGGTGATGGCCAGCGGCACGTAGCTGTTGTCGGTGGAGCGCTTGGCGAACTGGTTGCGCGGGGCGCGCACGGGCTGCATGCAACCTTGGAAGCAGTAGCCGCAGAAGGTGCATCCGGTGGCCATCGGGAAGACCAGCTTGGAGGCGTCGGTGGTGCGGCCCGCGGTGCCCCCGGGTTGCAGGATCGCGTTCTCCTGCGGCCGGTAGGAGGCGCCAAGCGTGGTCTTGGTCTTCTGCACCGGGATGCCGAGGGTCTCACAGCCCCGGAAGAAGGTCTCCTCCTTCAGGCCCATGGCCGCGGTCTGCACCGGCAGGGTCGCCTCGGCCCACTCGTAGTAGGGCACCAAGTCCTTGTAGGCGAAGGGAAAGCGGTGCTCGACGTCGTAGTTGGCCACGTCCGGACCGTCGTAACCGGCGAACACCCCGGGATAGGCACGCGGGCAGTTGCCGTAGTAGTGCTGGGTGGTGCCGCCGACACCGGAGAGCTGCCACAGGAAGGAGTTCTGCGGCGTCTCCCGGAACCAGGCGGGCTTGTTCCGGTCCTGCGGCCCGAACCGCAGGTACCCGGTGAGCGGGTTGTTGGCGTCGTTCTCGAAGTGCGTCCACTCCTCGCGCGGCTTGGCATGCCGGGGCCCGGCTTCCAGCAGCAGCACGTCCAGCCCACGCCCGGCCAGCTCCGCGGCCACGACCGGCCCGCCACCACCGGCGCCGATCACGATGACGTCGCGCATCAGTCCTCCACCGAGGTTCGGCCCTGGTAGTACCCACGGAAGTCGTCCCAGCCCTCAACCGGACCGGCGGGCTGGTACCCGGTCAGCTGCCAGCCGATGGGCCGCGCCCGCAGCTTCTTGGTCCGCTTGTCGAACACCTTCCACTCGGAGTAGGCCCCGAACGCGGGAAACTCCAGCAGCGCCCCACCCACGAACTTCAACAGCCCGGACACACTCCCCCGCAACGGCTGCGGCAAGTTCTGGTCCAGCAACGCCACCAGATCCGCGTCCGGCCCCTCCAGCAACGCGAACGCCTTGGCCTTGTCCGCGAAGGACAACCGAGCAAACGGCGACAGGAAGGGTCCGTTGAGCGCCAGCGGGTTCACCTGCGTCGCCAACAGGTTGAGCAGCAACGCGATCACCAGGGAGAGCGGAAGTGTCTCATCGTTCTGCAACACCAGGGCCAGAGCTTTGTCCAATGTGGACACTTGCAGGTCGATCAGTCCGAGGAGACTTTCCGGCAGTTTGATCCCGGTGTCCGCGAGCGCGGTGACGAAGGCCATCGACAGCGGCTTGGCCAGCTGATCGGGAAAGGGCACGAAGTGGTCAAGCGCCTCGATCATGAAGTCGGTGGCGCCCATCTCCATCGCACCGGGACTCGAGACGGGCGTGCCCTGGGCGCGGGAGTAGCCGTCCGGACCGGGCACCACGAAGGTGGTCAGGCCGTTGAGGGTGTCCCGCGCGAGCTCGGCGAGGATCGGGCGAAGCAGGTCAACGAGGATGGGCAACGGCGGCGCGGCCGAAGCGGCGGGCGTGGCGCCCAGCACGGGCGGCAGCAACACCCCCGCACCGGTGACCGCACCCAGAACGCCAATCCGGGCAAGGAAAGCCCGGCGCGCCAGGTCAGCAGAAGACATGTCCGCGTCCTTGCGGCAGGAGGTGTGGTGGTACCCCGGTGGGCGGGGTGTTGGCATACGTACCGGGGAGCGGAGGAGCCAGCAAGCAGGTGACGCGGAGACCACTCGGATGGGTGGCAACGATGGTGGGGATCATCGCGCATCCGAGGGATACCGAGGGTCGCCAACGCGGGGTGAAAACCCACAAAGCGGGCCTCTCGTCTTCTCCGTACGGCCTGGAGACTGCTAACCGCATCCCCGCCAGCGGACGCTCACAGCAACCGCCGCCGAACCCTCGCAACGTGACGGCGGCCGCTGGTGGGGATGTGGTTCGCTGTCGGAAGGCTGTGCGGAGAAGACGAGAGGGTCGCGAGCACGCTGGAACCGGCCCCGGCAACACAAACCCCGCCCCGCAACCTGCTCGTCCCGGCTTTTGACTTGCCCCACCCTCCGGTGGTCTGCCCGTCCGGCGAGGACATTCTTTTGATCTTGGTCTTGGGTTTTCAGTCAAGAGCGAAGATCAAGAGCGTCCTCGCCGGACGGGCAGGAATCAAAGCATGGGGGGGAAAGTCAAAGTCAAGGGCAGAGACGCAGGCGGGTCTTGAGGTTCCCCATGCCCGTCAACCTTCCGAAATCAAACCACATCCCAGCCCACGGCCGCCGTCGCGTTGCGTGGCCTTGGCGGCGGTTGCTGTGCACGTCCGTGGGCTGGGATGTGGTGTGATGTCTCCAGGTTGACGGGCATGGGGAACCTCAAGACTTCGGACAGGTTTTCGAAAAGCCAGCCCCTCGCTAGCTCCCTGCCGCGAACACCGGGTAATGGTCGGAGTAGTCGGTGTACGTGTGCTCCTTGCCCCACGACTTAACTGTCCACTTAGGAGAGTGCACCGCGCGGGTCTCGTTGACCCAGTTCGCCGGACCCCGGTGGCCCTTCACCAGGAGGACGTAGTCCAGCTGCTGCCGAGGCCCGGTCGCGTCCCGGTCCTTGGCGATGGAGTTGGTCTGCGGGTCGTAGGAGTACGGGTGGCCGGTGTGCGCCGGGGCGTTGGCATCGAGGGTCGCCAGGGCCGCTGCGTGCTCCGGAGTGCCCAGGACCACGTTCAGGTCCCCCGCGACGATCACCGGTTCGCTCGCCGGGATGTCGCGATCCCGGATGTACGCGGCCAACTCGGCCAGCTGACCGGCGCGGATCTCCGGGGCCTTGCCGTTGCAGCCGCCGTCGTCGGCTTGCAGGTGGGTGCCCAGGACGTGCACCGGGCCGCCGGGTGAGTTGATCCTCGCGTAGGCGAAGCCCTTGGCGGAGAAGGCGTCGGTGCCGCATTTTGGCTTGTAGACGTGCTGGACCCGTTCCGTGATCGGCCAGCGGCTGAGGATGGCCACGCCGCCGTCCTCGGGGTACAGGTCGGTGTAGTCGCCTCGGGTGGTGTTCCAGCCTGCCTTGCTGCGGCCTACCACGGGGGTGCGGTGGGGGTAGGTGTCGGACAGGTTGGTGAACAGGCGCTCGGAGGAGGAGTTGTCGAATGCCTCCTGGAGGACGACGACGTCTTGGCCTGCCAGGACGGCCTGGCTGTCGATGAGGTCGGCGCGCTGGTCCTGGCCCCAGTTGGGGTAGATCAGTTTTGAGAACAGGAAGACGTTGTGGGCTGGCGATCCGGGGGAACTGCTGCTCGGCCTGCGCCATGGGGGTCAGCGCGGCGGTGACGCCCAGGACCAGCAGGAACGTGAGAAGCGTTCGGGTTCGCATGGGCATCAAGGATGAGTGTGCTGGGTCACCCTGTCGATACCTCTATCGGTCAAGCGGGCGAACGGAGCAAGAAACCTGCGCGAAGGTGCGTCACGAAGCGCAACCCGAGACGTCCCGGTTCCGCGAGCGTCCTTGGACGTGAGACGGCAAGGCTGGAGGTCGGGGGCCGTGGTTGTCCGACGGGAGTGGCAGGTGTGGTGCCGGGATGTGGCTGGGCGGAGACGTGAGCTGACCGTCTTCGTCAAGCAGGGCTCGGTCGTGATCGTCGCGCCACCTGGCGAAGCTGCTGTGCTGGAGCCACTGGAGGTGGGACGGTTACGGGCCGCCCTTCGCGAGGCGGCCATCTACGCGGCGGTGACTACGGAGTAGTGATGACAGAGACCTGGGGGTCCCTGACCGTGCGGCGCGGCACGGTCAGGGACGCGGACACGATGCTGGCGCTCTTCGACGACGCGGTGCGCTGGCTGACCGAACGCGGCCGCACCGGTCAATGGGGCACCGCCCCCTTCTCCGCCATCCCGCAGCGCGTCCAGCAGGTCCGCGGCTGGGCCGAGGCCGGCGCGCTGCGGGTGGCCGAGCGGGACGGGCTGACCCTGGCGATGAGCTCGGTCGGCCCCGCGCCCGCCTACGTCTCCCCCGCCACCGAGCCCGAGCTGTACGTGATGGGCCTGGTCGGCCGCCGGGCCCCGGACGCCAGGGGCGCGGGGGCCGCGCTGCTGGCCGACGCGCGAGACGAGGCCGTCCGACTGGGGTTGAAGAAGGTTCGGGTGGACTGCTGGGCAGGCGGCGGTGGGGCACTGGTCCAGTACTACGTGCGGGCCGGGTTCACGCCGGTGGAATCGGTTCAGGTGGAGGCTTGGCAGGGCCAGGTTCTCGAGCTCCGGGTGGACCAATGAGCAACTGGGACTAGCTACTCGCGAGTAGGTAGTGTCAGAATCACCGCCAAGGGAGGTGGCGGTGAGCACCTACTTCGTGACCGGGGCTACCGGGTTCCTTGGCAGTGCGCTGGTCGAGCGGCTACTCGGCCGTGAGACCTGCGACCGGGTATATGTGCTGGTCAGACCGGCCTCACAGGACAAGCTCGACCGGATCGCGGCCCGCTGGCCGCGGCGGGAGCTGGTCATGCCGGTGCTCGGCGACCTGGCCGAGGACGGGCTGGGCCTCAGCGACATGGACCGCAGGCGGCTGGCCGGCGGGATCGACCACCTGCTGCACCTGGGCGCGGTCTACGACCTCACCGCCACCGAGGAGCACAACAGCGCGGTCAACGTGGACGGCACCCAGCGCGTGGTCGACCTGGCCGCCGAGCTCGGCGTGTCCTGGCTGCACCACGTGTCCTCGGTGGCCGTGGCCGGCGAGCACCGCGGCGTGTTCACCGAGCAGGACTTCGACCTGGGCCAGCGGTTCGCCTCGCCGTACCACGCGACCAAGTTCGCCGCCGAGCAGATCGTGCGCTCCCAGCACGCGGTGCCGTGGCGGATCTACCGGCCCGCGGTGGTGGTCGGCGACTCCCGGACCGGCGAGATCGACAAGGTGGACGGGCCGTACTTCTTCTTCCCCACCTTCGCCCGGCTGGCCAAGCTGCCCAGCCGGTTGCCGCTGGTCGGCGCGGACCTGGGCGCGACCAACGTGGTGCCGGTGGACTACGTGGTCGGGGCCATCGACCACCTCGCGCACGCCGCGCACCCGCCCGGCCGGACCTTCCACCTGACCTCGCCGCGCCCGCAGCCGATCACCGAGGTCTACAACGCCTTCGCCGCGGTCGCGGGCGCGCCAACGATGGCGTTCTCGCTGCCCGGTCCGCTCTCCGCGCCGCTGCGCGCGCTCAGCGACCGGGGCCTGCGCGCGCTCAGCCGCGCCGCCGAACGGGTCCCCGGCGCGAAGCTGCTGTTCGAGCGGCTCGGCGTGCCCGCGGAGGCACTGCCGCACCTGACCCTGACCGCCACCTTCGACAGCACCGCCACCCAGGGCGCGCTGGCCGGCAGCGGCCTGCGGGTGCCCGAGCTCCGCGAGTACGCGGACACGCTCTGGCGGTACTGGCGTGACCACCTCGACCCGGACCGGGCCCGCCGTCCCCGGTCCGGGGGCGCGCTCGGCGGGCGCACCGTGATGATCACCGGCGCCTCCTCCGGCATCGGCCGGGCCACCGCGCTCGCGGTCGCCCGGCACGGCGGCATCCCGCTGCTGGTGGCCCGGCGCGCGGAGGAGCTGGCCCAGGTGCGCGAGGAGATCACCTCGGCCGGGGGCACCGCGTTCACCTACCCCTGCGACCTCACCGACACCGAGGCGGTGCGGGCCATGCTCAAGGACGTGCTCGCCCAGCACGAGGCGGTGGACATGCTGGTCAACAACGCCGGGCGGTCGATCCGCCGCTCACTGCTGCGCTCCACCGACCGGCAGCACGACTTCGAGCGGACCATGGCGATCAACTACCACGCCCCGGTCCGGCTCATCCTCGGCCTGCTGCCGCACATGACCGCGCGCCGGTTCGGCCACGTCGTCAACATCTCCACCCAGGGCACCCAGGTCGGCACCCCGCGCTTCGCCGCCTACCTGGCCTCCAAGGCCGCGCTGGACGCCTTCACCAGGGTGGCCAGCGCGGAGGCGCACGGCAACGGGATCACCTTCACCACCGTGCACATGCCGCTGGTGCGCACGCCCATGATCGAACCGACCAAGGTCTACCGGCGGCTGCCAGCGGCCTCCCCGGAACAGGCCGCCAACCTCGTGCTGAAAGCGCTGATCAAGCGGCCCACCAGGATCTCGCTGCCGGTGGGCACGCTCGGCGCTGCCTCCTACGCCATTGCCCCCAAGGCGGTGGACCGGGTGATGAACGTGATCTATCGCCTGGGCGCCGTCTGATCAGCACGCTGCCGAAGGAGTTGAGCGTGACCACCGTGGTCGCCACCGCCCGCCGACTACTCGGTCAATGCGGCACCAGCCTGCTCGGCCTGCTGGTGCTGGCCCGCACCGGAATCGTCATGCCGGTCCGCCCCGACCGGCTCTACCAGATGGCCCGCGCGCTGCGCCGCTGGTCGCTGACCCTGCCCGGCGGCTACGCGGTCGGCGCCCACCGCCACCCGGACGCCCCCGCGATCATCGACGAGCTGGGCACGCTGACCTGGGCCGAGGTGGACACCCGCAGCACCAGGCTGGCGCACGGCCTGGCCGGGCTCGGCCTGGTCACCGGCGACAAGCTGGCCGTGCTCTGCCGCAACCACCGCGGCCTGGTCGAGTCCATGGTCGCCGCCGGCAAGCTCGGCGTGCACCTGGTGCTGCTCAACACCGGCGCGTCCGCGGCCCAGATCGGCGCGGTGCTCAAGGAGGAGGGCATCAGCCTGGTGGTGGCCGACGCGGAGTTCCGCCCGCTGCTGGCCAAGGCCCCGCGCGGGGTGCGCCGGGTGACCGCCTGGCCGGATGAGAAGACCCGCAGCGAGACCATCGAGTCGCTGATCGAGTCCTCCCCCGCCACCGAGCTGCCGGTGCCCTCGGCGCACGGCCGGGTCATCGTGCTCACCTCGGGCACCACCGGCACGCCCAAGGGCGCGCGCAGGCCCGAAGTGCACGGCCTGTTCTCCGCAGCCACCCTGCTGTCCCGGATCCCGCTGCGCTACGGGCAGCGGCTGCTGGTGGCCGCGCCCATGTTCCACACCTGGGGCCTGGCCGCCCTGCAACTCGGCCTGCTGCTGGGCTGTCCGCTGGTGCTGCAACGCCGGTTCGACCCGGAGTCCACAGTGGAGGCCCTGGAGAAGGAGCAGTGCGCGGTGCTGTTCGCGGTTCCGGTGATGCTGCAACGCATCCTGGAGCTGCCGCCGGAGGTGCTGCGCAAGTACCACCCGGCACAGCTGAAGATCGTCGCCTCCAGCGGCTCCGCGCTGCCCGGCGCGCTCGCGGTGGAGTTCCAGCGCCAGTTCGGGCCGGTGCTCTACAACCTCTACGGCTCCACCGAGGTCTCCTGGGTCAGCGTGGCCACCCCGGCCGAGCTGACCTCCGCCCCTGCCACCGCGGGCAAACCGCCACTGGGCACCCGGCTGGCCATCCTGGACGAGTCGGGCGACCCGGTGCCGCAAGGGGGCACCGGACGGATCTTCGTGGCCAACGGGCTGCTCTTCGACGGCTACACCAACGGCAAGTCCAAAGAGGTCCGCGACGGCATGATGTGCACCGGCGACGTCGGCTACCTGGACCCGGCAGGCCGGTTGTTCGTCGCGGGCCGGGACGACGACATGATCGTCTCCGGCGGCGAGAACGTGTACCCGCGCGAGGTGGAGGACCTGCTGGCCCGGCAGCCGCAGGTGCGCGAGGCGGCCGTGCTTGGCGTGCCGGACCGCGAGTTCGGCCAGCGGCTGGCCGCCTACGTGGTGCTCGACGAACAGGCCGAGCTGGACGCCGATGCGGTGCGCGAGCTGGTCAAGGCCAACCTGGCCCGGCACTGCGTGCCACGGGACGTGGTGTTCCTGGAAGCCTTGCCGCGCAACGCCACCGGCAAGGTGCTCAAGCGCGAGCTGCCCCGCCCGAGCTGACCTACCCCCGCCCGCGGTGACCCCCGGCACACCGGGCAGACTGGAGTTGATCAAGGACTCCGGTCGGTCCGGCTTTGCCGGGTCGACGCCCCCCGAGGCCCGGGGACCGGCCGGTTGGCGCGGCAGGGTGATCCCCCGAACACACACCACCCTGTCGCGCCCCACCAAAGTCGAGCCCGGCGTCACCAAAGTCGGTCACCGCGCCGAACGCATGGCATCGCCCCCTCAACTGGGGCACAGTTGCCCCTGTGAACGTGGCATCAACTCCGAACACCCGTGATCGCCTCCAGCTCCGGCTGCGCGAACCGGCCAACCAGGTCAGCCCGCAGGCCAAGACCTGGTGGGCACTGCAGAGCGTGATCGTGTGGGTGTTCGCCCTCATCGCGCTCGTGGTGACCGTCCTGATCTGGGGCGTGACCATCTGGTGGTCGCTGGCCGCGGCGCTGGTCGTCATCTGGGCGGCCCTCGACCTGGTCTTCGTGCCCCGGCTGCGGTACCGCTGGAACCGCTGGGAGACCACCGACCAGGCCGTCTACACCCAGACCGGCTGGTTCTCCAGGGAGTGGCGGATCGCGCCGCTGTCCAGGGTGCAGACCGTGGACACCGAGCGCGGGCCGCTGCAACGGGCGCTCGGCCTGTCCACGGTCACCGTGACCACCGCCTCGGCCGCGGGCGCGCTGAAGATCGAGGGGCTGGACAAGGACGTGGCCGCCGCGCTGGTCGACCAGCTGGTGGCGATCACCGAGGCCACCCCTGGTGACGCGACATGAGCCACGAGGCACGTCCGTCCGAAGTGGACGGTTTCCCGGTCGCGCCGGAGGCCCCGGACGCGGTGCGGGTGGAGCAGGACTGGCAGCGACTGCACAAGCGCACCGTCGTGGTCGCCCCGCTCTCACAGATCGCGAGCCTGCTCGGCATCGCCTTCCTGCTGCTGGTGGTGCGCGGGTTCTCCGGGCTGCGGCCGTGGGAGATGGGCATCGGCATCGCGGCCGCGGTGGCGCTGATCGTCCTCGGCGTGCTGCGCTGGTACACCACCCGCTACCGGATCACCGCCACGCACGTGGAGCTGCACACCGGCCTGGTCTTCCGCAAGGAGCGCTCGGTGGCGCGGGACCGGCTGCGCACCGTGGACGCCACCGCGGACATCTTCCACCGGATCTTCGGCCTGTCCGTGGTC
Source organism: Crossiella sp. CA-258035 (assembly GCF_030064675.1). Classification (GTDB taxonomy): domain Bacteria; phylum Actinomycetota; class Actinomycetes; order Mycobacteriales; family Pseudonocardiaceae; genus Crossiella. The sequence continues at coordinate 1,322,061 of NZ_CP116413.1, read as the reverse complement.
AAGATCGGCACCGGCCGCCAGGACCAGGGCACCGAGGACGAGCTGTCCCTGGACGCCATCGACAACGCCGAGGCCGAACGGCTGCGCGCGCTGCTGCTGCGCAGGCTGCCCGCGCCGGTGGCCAGCACCGAGGCGCTGCCGCCGGTGCGCGCGGACGGCACCGTGGCCGACGCGGTGGCGACCGACCAGGAGACCGGCCGGCCCGAGCGGGTGCTCTCCCAGCTGGACCCGAAGTGGCTGCGCTACGCGCCGTTCACCCTGTTCGGCCTGATCGCGGTCGGCGCGCTGGGCGCGGCAGGCGCCTGGCTGGCCCGCACCCTGGACATCGACCTGCGGCACCTGCCGGTGCTGGAAGCCCTGCTGAGCTGGGTCCGGCACACCCCGATCGCGCTGGTCGTCGCGGTCGCGCTGGGCGTGCTGCTGGTGCTGGCGGTGATCGGCTCGCTGGTCGTCTACGTGCTCTCCTACTGGAACTACAAGCTCACCCGCCGCGAGGACGGCACCCTGCACGTGAACTACGGCCTGCTCACCCTGCGCTCGGTGACCATCGAGGAGAACCGGGTCAAGGGCGTGGAGCTGCACGAGCAGCTGCTGCTCCGCCAGGTCGGGGCGGCCACGGTGAAGGCGGTGGCCACCGGCCTGGGCACCGGGGAGGACAGCGGCATGCTGCTGCCGCCCGCGCCGGTCACCGAGGCGCACCGGGTGACCGCCGAGGTGCTCGAGGTCGAGCCCGCGCCCACCCGGACCCCGCTGCGCAGGCACCCCCGGGCGGCGCTGCGGCGGTTGCTGCTGTGGGACTTCATCGTGCTGCCGCTGATCATCGGCACCCTGGCCGTGCTGGCCTGGCAGGACGTGCTGCCGACGTGGCCGTGGGTGGCCGCGCTGGCGCTGATCCCGATCGTGCTGCTGATCAGCTGGGACGAGTACCGCAACCTCGGCCACGCGCTGACGGAGAAGTACCTCATCAGCCGCTCCGGTTCGGTGGTGCGCACCACAGTGGTGCTGCAACGCACCGGGATCATCGGCTGGAAGATCCGGCAGAGCCTGCTGCAACGGCGGGTGGGCCTGCTCACCGTGGGCGCGACCAGCGCCACCGGGGCCGGGCTGTACGAGGTGCAGTACGTGGACCAGACCGACGGGCTGGCGCTGGCCGAGGACGCGGTGCCGGAGCTGCTGACCCCGTTCCTGGAACGCGGTTAGCGACGGCGCCGGGCGGTGCCGAACACGCCCCTGGTGATCTCCCGGCCCAGCGCGCTGGCCGCGGAGCGCAGGAAGGACTTCACCGCGGAGTTGCCGAGCACCTGCTCGACCAGGCCGGGCTCGGCCTTCGCCTGCGGTTCCTCCCCTGACTGCTCGGCTTCGGCGCCGGAGACCTTCGCGGTGAGCTTCTCGTAGGCGGACTCGCGGTCGATGGACTCGGCGTAGCGGGCGTGCAGCTCGCTGTCCCTGGCCGCCTGGCCGATCGCCTCGGGGCCGATGGTGTCCATCAGCGAACGCGGCGGGCGCAGCCGGGTCCAGGCCACCGGGGTCGGCGCGCCGCGCTCGGAGAGCACGGTGACGATTGCCTCGCCGATGCCCAGCGAGGTCAGCGCCTCGCCCAGGTCGTAGTGCGGGGTGCGCGGGTAGGTCTTCACGGTCTGCGCGAGGGCCTTGGCGTCCTCCGGGGTGAAGGCGCGCAGGGCGTGCTGGATGCGCGCGCCGAGCTGGGAGAGCACCGGGTTCGGCAGGTCGGTGGGCAGCTGGGTGCAGAAGAACACCCCGACGCCCTTGGACCGGATCAGCTTCACCGTCTGGGTGATCCGCTCCACGAACGCCTTGGACGCGCCGTCGAAGAGCAGGTGCGCCTCGTCGAAGAAGAACACCAGCTTGGGTTTGTCCAGGTCACCCTCTTCCGGCAGGTGCTCGAACAGCTCGGCGAGCAGCCACATGAGGAAGGTGGAGAACAGGGCCGGTTTGGTCTGGAGGTCGCCCACTTCCAGGAGGTTGATCACGGCCCGGCCGTCGGTTTCGCGCATCAGGTCGGCGACGTCCAGCTCGGGTTCGCCGAAGAAGGTGTCGCCGCCCTGGGACTCCAGGTTGACCAGTGCGCGCAGGATCACGCCCGCGGTGGAGCTGGAGACGCCGCCGATGCCGGAGAGGTCGGCTTTGCCCTCCTCGCTGGTCAGGTGCTGGATGACCGAGCGCAGGTCCTTGATGTCGAGCAGGGCCAGGCCCTGCGAGTCGGCCCAGTGGAAGATCAGACCGAGGGTGGACTCCTGGGTCTCGTTGAGGCCGAGGACCTTGCTCAGCAGGAGCGGGCCGAAGCCGGTGATGGTGGCCCGCACCGGGACGCCGAGGCCGGTGGAGCCGAGGGAGAGGAACTGGACCGGGCAGGCGGTGGGTTGCCAGTCGTCGGCCAGTTCGGTGGCGCGTTGCTTCAGCTTTTCGCTGTTCTCGCCGGGTCGGGCGAGGCCGGAAAGGTCGCCTTTGATGTCGGCCATCAGGACCGGGACGCCGGCCGCGGAGAGCTGCTCGGCGATCAGTTGGAGGGTCTTGGTCTTGCCGGTGCCGGTCGCCCCCGCGACCAGGCCGTGCCGGTTCAAGGTGGCCAGCGGCAGGCGGACGCGGGCCTCCGGGGTCGCGGCGTCGCCGATGACCACCGCGCCCAGCTCCAGCGCGGCGCCGTCCGAGGCGTACCCGGCGGCGATCTCGTGTGCCTGCTCGGCCATGCCGACCTCCATCAGCCCGTGCGGATACCCGCCGATCGAGCGTAAGACGGAAAAACGCCGCCGACCTGCTGTGCGCCACGGGAGTGTGACGCGCCGACGCGGGATAGGCTCACCCGGGTGACAGACCGTCTAGTGTGGATCGACTGCGAGATGACCGGGCTGGACCTGAGCAAGGACGCCCTCATCGAGATTGCCGCTTTGGTCACCGACGCGGACCTCAACATCCTCGGTGACGGGGTGGACATCGTGATCCACGCCGCGGACGAGGTGCTCGACAGCATGCCGGACATCGTGCGCGACATGCACGCGCGCTCCGGCCTCACCGACGAGGTCCGCCGCTCCACGGTGACCCTGGCCGACGCCGAACGGCAGGTGCTGGACTACATCAAGGAGTACGTGCCCGAAGTGCGCTCCGCGCCGCTGGCCGGCAACTCCATCGCCACCGACCGCGGCTTCATCGCCAGGGACATGCACCTGCTCGACGCCCACCTGCACTACCGCATGGTCGACGTCTCCAGCATCAAGGAGCTCGCCCGCCGCTGGTACCCCAAGGTCTACTACGGCCAGCCGGCCAAGGGCCTGGCCCACCGAGCCCTCGCCGACATCCGCGAGTCGATCACCGAACTCGCCTACTACCGCCGCACCGTCTTCGTCCCCCAGCCCGGCCCCACCACCGAACAGACCCTCGCCGCCGCCCGCGCCCTCGGCACCCACCGCCCCAAGAAGGCAGCCGATTAGAATCTTGTGGCACCGGCACGCTAGTATGTCTCCGTACCGCTCACCGGCACCGGTGAGCAGCACATGGTGGGTGTAGCTCAGCTGGTAGAGCACTCGGTTGTGGTCCGAGATGTCGCGGGTTCAAGTCCCGTCACTCACCCGCTCTGGGGCCCCCCTCTCTGCGCTTCGCTTGAGAGGGGGGTTTCGCGTTTTCGTAGCTTCACCGGGGGCCGAGCCCCCGGACCCCCACGGTGCGGGTGGTGCTGAACCAGCGGGGTTGGGTTGAGATGTCGGCCACTTCCCCAACGCGAAGGGCCCCGCGGTTGCGGGGCCCTTCGCGTTGGCTTGCTTGCCGTGCCTGGTTACTTCTTGCCGCCCTTGAGCCACTCTTCCCAGGGGATCTGCCAGTCGCCGAAGCCGTCCCAGGGCTGGAGATTGGGGCCGCCGGTGTTGGTGACTACTACGATGTCGCCCTTTTTGGCGTTGTCGTAGAACCACTTGGCGTTGTCGAGCGAGGCGTTGAGGCAGCCGTGGCTCACGTTGCGGCGGCCTTGGTCTCGGACTGACCAGGGGGCGCCGTGGATGAAGATGCCGCCGTTGCTGATGCGGGTGGCCCACTTGACGGGGGTTTTGTAGCCGCCCTGGTCCAGGGAGAGGCCGTAGGTGGTGGAGTCCATCAGCTTGCTGGCGTGACGTTCGGTGACGACGTGGGTGCCGTTGTTGGAGGGGAAGGCGGGGCGGCCCATCGAGATGGGCATCTCCTTCACGACCTGGCCGTTCACCTTGATGATCATCTGGTGCGACTTGCCGTCGGCCTCGGCGATGAACTCGTCGCCGACAGTGACGTCAGCCTTGCGGTCCTCCATGCCGAAGGTGTTGCCGCCCAGGCTCTTGCCGTAGATGGCCGCGTTCACCTTGATCTTGGTGCCGGGCTTCCAGTAGTGCTGCGGGCGCCACCGGACCTCCTTGTCGGAGAACCAGTAGAAGGCGCCCTCGGCCTTGGGCTCGGTGGTGATCTGGATCGCGCGCTCGGCCGCCTTCTTGTCCGGCGGCGGGCTGGAGAAGCCGAACTGCAGCGGCATGCCGACGCCGACGGTCTCGCCGTGCTTCGGGTTGAACACGTTGATGGCGATCTGCTTGCCGGGCTTCACCGTGCTGAACGCCGACTTGGCGGTGGCGTCCTTGCCGTCGGTGCCCTTGCCCGCGGCGGTCAGCGTGTACTTCTTGTCGTAGCCCAGCGCCTCAGTGGAGGTCCACTTGGTCCTGTCGGGCGTGAACTCGCCCGCGACCTGCTTGCCCTCGGCGTTGACCAGCGAGACCTCGCCGAGCGCGCCGTTGGTGGCCGCCACCGTCACCGGCTCACCCGGCGCGACGTTGCCCGCCGCGTCCGCGGGCGTGAGCGCGAGGTTGATCGGCAGCTTGGCCGCGGCCGCCGCAGAGGTGTCGGCCGCCTGCTTCGGCTGCGTCTCCGCGGGCGCGTTGCCCGTGCAACCAGCAACCAGCACGGCTGCCAAGCCCAGCGTCGCCACCAGCAGCGCGCGAGGCGTGCGGCGCACCGCGGGGCTACCGAACACCACCATGGTCGATCCGTCCGTTCGAAGTTCAGGGGAAGCACAGTGTGCTACACGAAAGCACCCGTACGTGGTGGAACCGCAAGACCAATGGACGATTGAGTCCAGATCGGACGGACCACACTCTTCTACCCCAAAGGACGCCACGGCGGCTTGCTGGGTTGCCCCAGGTCCTTGATCACCCAAAGATCGCCTGAACGGAGTAGCCGCAGGGCCATGACCAGCCGATTTCTAGTCTGCGAAACCGCTGTGCTAATGTTCTCCACGTCGGACGGGGAGCCCTCCGGACGACGCGGAAAACCTAGCGCCGCTAGCTCAACTGGCAGAGCAGCTGACTCTTAATCAGCGGGTTCGGGGTTCGAGTCCCTGGCGGCGCACAACAACTGAACAGCACAAACGAGCCGGAGCCCAGCTCCGGCTCGTCGTGTTTTACGGCCCTTGCTAGGGAAATGCTAGGAAGCCGACCGCGCCCTCGCCCGCGGCACCAGCGCAGCCGAGGCCTCCGCAGCAGCCCTGCCCACCCCCGGCAGGAGGTGACAGTAGGTATCCGCGGTGATGGTGTACGTCGAGTGCCCCAACCGCTTTGACACGATGGCGATATCCACCCCCGCCGCCAGCTGCAACGACGCACACAGGTGCCGCAGGTCGTGGAGCCGGCACCTCGGCACCCCCGCCTTCGACACAAGCTGGGCGAACCGGTGGGTGATGTAGGAAGGATGCCAGCGACCGCCGTCCGGGCCGGTGAAGACGTAACCAGATGCCGACACCTCGGCCGCACTGTCCATTTGAGACTGACTGGACTTCCACCTCGACAGCACGCGCACCGTGCCGGCATCCAGATCCACCACCCGATCCTCACCGCTCCTGGTCTTCGGCTTCCCAACCAGCACCCGGGAGCCGGCCTCTACAACCTGCCGCCGCACCACCAAGCTCCGTCGCTCCAAATCCACGTCCTCCCAGCGCAGCCCGCACAGCTCCCCCCGCCGCAGCCCCGTATGCCCCGCCACATGAAACAACGGCGCCATCCGGTCCTGACCGCCCTCCACGAAGTCCAGAAACGCCCCGTAGGCCTCAGGTGTCCAAGGCCTCACCTTCGCCCGCACCCCCGAGGGCACCTCAGCCTGACGCGCGACGTTGGCCGCACACTCCCCCGCACGCACTGCCGCGTTCAACGCCGCATGCAAGGTCGCGTGGAGACGAACCACCGAAGCGTTGGAAAGCGCCTGACCCCGGCCCCTCCCCCTCTCGACCTCTGCAGTTCCAGGAGAAGACTGGCGGTACCTCGCAATCGCCTCAGCGCGACCAAGGCGGACCGCCACATACATCGCGGTGACGTGGACTCCTCGCAGCTGGCTCAACCGCAGGTTCCCCAGATGCGGGACGAGATAGTGATCGATGTGCTGCCGATAGCACGCCGCGGTCGTGGGGCGAATCGCATCGGCTGCGACCTTGGCCCTGTACCAGGACTCCAGCCACTCGCCCACGGTCGTCCCCGAATGCTGCGGCCACAACCCGGCGCGATGCTGTTCCACCACCTTCGCCCGAGCAGCCGCCGCCTCCGACGCACTCAGGAAGCCGCTCTTGGTCACCTGACGACGGCCAGCAGGACCAGGCGGTAGCTCCACGTAGTAGCAGAACCGATGTCGACGACAACGCGCCAGACACTGCTTCGGACAACGCTGAAAGACACCGACGAACCGCGTTCTGCGCATGACTCTCACCCGCTTATGGATCCTCAAGCAACAGGTCATCCGATCTTGTAACAGCTAGGGAAACCCGAGGGAGCCGCTGCCCAAGGCGCGTCAGGCCAGCCAAGCATCGGCGCCCTCACAACCAGGAGAGACCCCGGATCCCCGCCCAACAAGTCCCCTATAGACTGAATTTAACACCCAAAAGGATTACACTCGACAGTCAATTTCACATCAAGACAGAACAGGACACTTTTCCCCTGCGGTTTCGGCAAATCCACAATCTTGGCGGCCACCACTCAACCCAGCTCTTGCCTCCAACACCGCCAGCACGGACGACCCAGGACTCCCGCCAAAAATGGAATTCGTTTATATTACAGTCCCAGCTTCTCTTTGCCCGACCAAACGGCACTTGATACGCTCCCCGGGCGACTACCCTAGCCTTACGCTGGATTAATCAGAAATTTTCCAGCATTTAGTATAACTGTCATAATTCTCAGACCGGCCGAACCCGGACCGCGATTCGCTGCCAGCACTCGCCTCAAAGAACCAGCGCTGACCAACAGCGCCTGACAACGCCAGGTTTGCGGATCCCCACCAGCTAGGAGGGCCGGCGTTCCGGCGATGAACACGTAGGCCGGGGACGGGCACCTGGCGGTGGAAGCGGTTGCGCGACTGCAGGGCGGCGGCACCAGCGATGGTTAGGGGGCTCTTCAAGCCGGGCCGCCACGGCTGCGGACGCAGATACATCCTGCTGGTGTTCTGCAGACCCACCAGCACGGTCCCTGCTTTCAGCGTTCAACCGCGGCTTCCTGCTCCCTGGACAACTCCAACAGGGTGATGATCCCCGAACGGCGAACGGCAGCTGTCATGCCTTACCGGAGAAAGTGTAATATGGAAGGCGTTTGTGGTCGTCGGCTCCATCCCTGGAGTTGGCATCCACGGCGTCCTGAACTTACCGCTTATACCGTCTTTTCACCTAGCAGATCAACACCTACCTCCGAGGTGCGATGCAGTCGCACTTCGGTTCCTCGATAACGGTGGAGTTGCGGTCACTGTCGCTGTCTAACCTCTGCTCCAGAGTCCCTTTCCGACATCGAAATTACTCATACATCTGGATGCTGATCGATCGCGGCCTCATAGAAGGCGTCCGCGAGGGCCATGATGACAGCGCTGATGCCAGGTCCGTCGCTGAAGAAGTAGTCGGCCATGGCGTTGTGGGCTTCCTGGTTTTCGACAACGGCCTCGGTGACCGCAGCCTGGAAGTCTTGCGACTCCATGAACTGCTTTTTCGAGTTGACCTTGGTCTGGTTGATCAGGTCTGGGTAGGCGAGCAGCCGCTGCACCAGTCCCTGCACGAACTCACGGACTTGCGACGCGGTGAACGACTCGGCGCCGAAGAGGTCGTTCATTTTGTCGATGACGACCTGGAGTGCGACGTACTTTGGCTCCTTCCGGGTGCCGGTGCCCGCTGCGCTGATTCCCTTCAGTTCACCGTCGCCGGTCAGCGAGATGTCGACCGCAGTCCGCTTGTTGTGCTTGACTCCTACCAGGACGACATCGGAAAGGTCGACCTCCGCGGCCCACGATGCATCTGCGATGACCTTCTCCAGGAGCCGGAGGAAGATCGACAGCATCTCCATGTACGGGTCGCCGTAGTCGACGATCTGGCTCATGAAATCGTAAAGCCGGACAAGGGTGGAAACGTCCTTTCGGAACAGGTCGAGGGTGTTGAGGGTGACCTTGTCGTCGGCCTCGATCGCAGCCGCGTAGCGGCGGGCGAACTCGTTCTTGGCCGGGCTGATCGCGGCCGAGAGCGCGTTGTTGCCTTTCCGGGTGACCCACAGTTCAGCGACTTCGCGCACCTGCTCTGGCGTGTAGATCCCAGCGTGGGCGAGCTTGGTGGCAAGGTGGAAGACGACGTACGGGTCGGTCTCGGTCTCCAGGGTGGCGTTGGTGAAGTACGGCTCGAACGCAGTTTGGATGTCCTCGGGTTTGTTCACGAAGTCGATGACGAACGTCTTGCGCTTCTGCTCCCCACTCGCAGTGCGATGGGTGCGGTTGAGCCGCGAGAGCGTCTGCACCGCAGTCACCCCGGAGAGCTTCTTGTCGACGTACATCGCCGAGAGCAGCGGCTGGTCGAACCCGGTCTGGAACTTGTTAGCGACCAGCATGATCTTGTACGTCGCGCCCTTGAAGGCGGCAGCCAAGTCCGAGCCCGCACCAGGGTTCAGGTTGGCCTCAGTGAACTCGTCATCCTTGCTCGGCTGCGGCCCCCAGTCCGAGACCCACTCCTCGCCCTCGGCCATCGTCACCGAGCCGGAGAAAGCGACCAGGGTGCGGTAGTTGTACGAGGCATCCATGGCAGCCCGCTTGGCGATGTAGGCGTCGATCGCCTTCTTGTACTTCACCGCGGCCTTGCGCGAGTCGGTCACGACCATCGCCTTCGCCTTGCCCTCCAGCAGGTGGGCGACGTTGGCGTGGAAGTGCTCGACGATGATCTGCACCTTCTGGCTGATGTTGGTTGGGTGCAGCTTCACCCACCGCATCAACCCCTTCCGGGCCGCCGCCTCCTCCACCTCGTCACCATCGCCGCTCTCGGCCTTGCCGGCGATCTTCAGCGCGGTGTCGTAGGACTGGTAGCCCCTGAGCACGTCAAGGATGTAGCCCTCCTCGATCGCCTGCCGCATCGAGTACAGGTGGAACTCGACCGGCTTCCCGTCAGGGCCCTTGCGACCGAATAGCTCGAGGGTCTTGTTCTTCGGCGTCGCGGTGAACGCGAAGTAGGAGATGTTCTTCGACTCCGCCCGCTCAACCATCTCCGAGACCAGGATCGACTCCACGTCGACGGAGCCACCCTCCTCGATCTCCTTGACCTCCTCAGCGGTCAGCACGGCCTTGAGCTTGGAGGAGATCTGCCCGGACTGCGAGGAGTGCGCCTCGTCCGCGATCACCGCGAACCGCTTCCCCTTCAACCCCTTATCGGCCCGGATCTCCTCGAGCGCGAACGGGAAGGTCTGCACCGTCACCGCGATGATCAGCTCACCGTTCTTCAACGCGGTCGCCAGCAGCCCGGACTTCGACTTCGCCCCCGCCTTGCGAACGTCTTCCGGGCTGATCGTGGCCACGATCTTCCCCGACCCGTCGATCTGCCGGATCGCTTCCTGGAGCTGCCCATCGAGCACCGTGCGGTCCACGACCACGAGCACCGAGTCGAAGACCTTCTCGTCGTTCACATGCAGCCGCGCCAGGCGGTGCGCGGTCCAGGCGATGGTGTTCGTCTTGCCCGACCCTGCCGAATGCTCGATCAGGTAACGGTGCCCCACCCCCTCCGCACGCACCGCAGCCACAATGTTCGTCACGGCCTCCCATTGGTGAAACCGCGGGAAGAGCATGCTCGTACGCCGCACTGAGATGCCGGTCGCGACGTCCCACTCCTCCTTGGTCTCCACGATCATCAGCCGACCGATGATGTTGAGCCAGGCGTGCTTCTCCCAGACCCGCTCCCACAGGTACGCCGTCGCTGACCGCCCGCCCGTGCCGGGCGGGTTCCCCGCGCCACTGTCATGGCCCATGTTGAACGGCAGGAAATGTGTCTTCTCGCCCTCCAACTTGGTAGTCATCGCGGCCAGGTCGTTGGAGACCGCGAAGTGCACCAGCGCCCGGTGCCCGAACGACAGCAGCGGCTCCGGCCGACCGTTGGTCAGCGGGTTCCGGTTCTTGCGGTACTGGTTGACCGCCTCATCCAGCGACTGGGTGAACTCGGTCTTCAACTCGACGGTGGCCACCGGGAGCCCGTTGATGAAGAAGACCAGGTCGATGCTGCGCTGGTCAGCGGTTGAGAAGTGCACCTGCCGTGCAACCCGTACCCGCATCGCCGCGTACTGCTCGTTCGTGGTCGCATTCAGGCTGGTCTCAGGCCGGAACTGCGCCATCTTCAGCCGGCCACCACCGATGTACTGCACCCCGTTGCGCAGGATGTTCAGCGTCCCGCCACCATGTTCGAGAGGCTTGTCGAGCGCCGTGGCCAGCACGTCCAGGAACTTCGCCTCCGACCCCGCCGCCCTCAGTGCTTTCTCGTACGACGCCTGCTGGGTCTCCTCCAACCACGCGAACAGATCCTTGGGGAACAGCGCCCGTTCCCGGTCATAGCCGGAGTCATCCTCCGAGTACAGCCATCCATGAGCGGACAGGTACTCGCAGATCTCGGACTCGAAGACGACCTCGTTGTGATCGGCCATCAGACCATCTCCCGCACGTCGATCTGCCCCGTCACCGCCGCCGTGATCAACGCCGCCCGACGCTCACGTGCAAGCTCGATGAACCGCTCCGTCTCAGCGATCACGGTGTCGATCTTCGGGGTCTCCTCGTCCAAGTACTCGACGATTCGCCTCTGCTCGCCGAGAGGCGGCAGCGGGATACGAAAAGCCTTGAGGTCCCCCATGCCGATCGTGCGGATCGTCGACCCGTTCTGGAAGGAATCGAAGAACGGTTGCATCGCATCCGAGAACAAGACCCAGAGGTACTCAGGATCAAGAAGCGGTCCACATACCCATGCGGCAAAATGCTGCGACGTCGCCATCGGAACGCCCATGATCGCTGTCCTTCCCACAGTCGCGTCACGAGAAAGGACGACAGTGCGGACGGGGAGCAGGCGCGCGGAACTGTTGGCAATTCCGGCGTCGCTGATCCGCTGCGCTGTGTCTTGAAGGTACTTGGCGCCACGCATCGTGCCAACGTCATGGAGGCTCACCCATGGGATGTAGCAGTCCGTCCACCAATCCTCCCGTGATCGGCTTGGCGTGTGACCGCTTTCGAGTTGAGCTGCCGAGGTAAGCGGGACAACTCGCCAACTCGCCGGGAGTTTGCTCGCCCACGGCAAAGGGCTGTCAGCCTCCGCCGCCTGCGTCGTTCCGTGCAGGGCTACGTGCACGCGGAGTGCGTGCCGTCGCTCGCGGAGCATCTCGATCAGGCGCTGCTGCTCCTCGACGAGTGTGTCGATCCGGGCAGTCTCGCGGTCGAGGTAGTCGGCGATGGCGCGCTGCTCGTCTGCCGACACTAGTGGTGCGGTCATCGACTGCAGGTCGCTGATGTTCAGCCGGGGAGTTCGAACATTCCCAGCCTCGGTTCCGCCGATGCCGCGAACCAGGCTCGCCATCGTCGCCACAGTGAATCCGCTGGTCAGGAAGTAGTTCAGCCACCGCTTGTCGACCATTGGGGCGACTCGCAGCACCGCGTAGTCTGGGCTGACGACCCCGTCCTCCGGCGCGATGCCGAGCGCGCCCTGGAAGGCCCGCATCCGGTTGATGACAAGGTCGCCCGCGCGACAGAGCTTATAGCTGGACAGATCCTCGGAAGCCGCCCGCGTGGTCATGTCCGACGCCTCCCGACGTCGGACGCCCCAACTGATCGAGACCGACAGCAGCGGCAGGGCCTCGGCTTCCGCCCCCGCTCGCACGTCGGATTCGGTGAGCAGCCACTTGAGACGGACCGAGTCGGTCATCCCTCAACCTCCCGGAGGAGGTCGAGGATCTTGGCGACCTGCTTTTCCAGGTCAGCGTCGATCTCGGCGAGAGGGCGGGGTGGGACGTACTTGTAGAAGTGGCGGGTGAAGGGGATTTCGTAGCCGACCTTGACCTTGGCCCAATCGATCCAGGCGTCGGGGACATGCGGCTTCACCTCGGCATCGAAGTACGCCTGGACGACCTCGGCCTTGCCCACAGCGCCAGCGGTCGAGCCGCCGTAGGTGAATGGGACGTTCTCGGTGTCGCGCTTCTTGGTGTCCGGTTTGGGATTGCCCTTGCGGTCCACTACCGGCTGGCCAGACTCGTCGAGAAGGGGGCGCTCGACGGTGATGGTCCAGTAGCCGAACTCGTCGTTGCGCAGCACCTTGGAGCAGTCCGGGTCGGCATTGATGAAGTCGTCGTACAGCTTCACGACCTTGTCGCGGTCGGCATCGCTGATTTCGCGTCCCTTGGAGCCGAGGTTCTTGCGCATCTTGGTCCAGAACGAGGTGCCGTCGATGAGCTGGACCAGGCCCTTGCGGTCGGAATGCTTGTCGTTGTCGAGGATCCAGATGTAGGTGGCGATGCCGGTGTTGAAGAACATGTTGGTCGGCAGCGCGATGATGGCATCGACCAGATCGTTCTCCAGTAGCCACTTGCGGATGTTGGAGGGGCCAGACTCGGCGGCGCCGTTGAAGAGCGGCGAGCCGTTCATCACGATCCCGGCCCGACCGCCGCCGTCCTCCGGCGCCCGCATCTTGTGAACCAGGTGGAGCAGGAAGAGCATCTGCCCGTCCGAGGTCGACGGAAGGCCGGGGGCGAACCGACCATAGGGACCTGCTTCGTCGCGCTCTTTTATGACCGCCTTGGCGTACTGCTTCCAGTCGACGCCATACGGCGGGTTGGACATACAGAAGTCGAACTGGCGGCCCTTGAACGCGTCATCGGTGAGCGTGTTGCCGAAGGCGATGTTGGACGCGTCGTGGCCCTTAGCGAGCAGGTCGGACTTGCAGATCGCGTACGACTGCGGGTTGTACTCCTGGCCGAACAGGCTCAGCTTCGCGTCGGGGTTGTGCGTGAGCAGGTACTCCTCGGCCAAGGCGAGCATGCCGCCGGTGCCCGCCGTAGGATCGTACACTGTACGGACGATGCCAGCCTCGGCCAGGTCGACGTCCTTTTCAGCGAAGAGCAGGTCGACCAGCAGCCGGATCGCGTCCCGCGGGGTGTAGTGGTCACCGGAGGTCTCGTTCGCGGCCTCGTTGAACTTGCGGATGATGTACTCGAACGCGTCGCCCATGTCGGCGTTGGAGACGACGTCCGGATGTAGGCCGACGGCCTTGAAGGACGTGATGACCTCACGCAGGAGCCCGGCCTTCTCCAGGTTGAGGATCTCCTTCTTGAAGTCGAAGTACTCGAACACGTCGACATCGGGCGAGAACCGGTCGATGTAGTCGGCCAGGTTGTCCGCCAGCCCGTCGGCGTCAGCCAGCAGGTTGACGAAGGAGTAGTTCGAGGTGTTGTAGAACGGCCGGCCGGTCGCCTTCTTGACCTCGATCCTGAGCCGGTTCGGGTTGTCATACTTAGCCGCCAACTCCCGGACCGTCTCCCGGTCAGGCTCGAGGATGCAGTCGAGGCGACGCAGGATCGTGAGAGGGAGGATGACGTTGCCGTACTGGTTGGGGCGGTAGGGACCCCGAAGTTGGTCGGCGATCGACCAGATGAAACTACCGAGGGTGCTCACAAGGCTCCTCACGACGCTCACTCGACGATAGATGTTGGACGCTCAACGCGAGCCCGTGCGCGCCGTCCGAACAGGCGGCGCACGGTCTGCAGCAGCCGGTGCCTCACAAGAGCATCTTTGCGTATCACGACACTGTGCGTGCCAACCAACCACATCCACTCGGGTCAAGCAGGCATGCCACTACGCATGGACGGCTTCTTCGGCGCCGGTCGGTATGCCGTTCGCCGGCAAGCTCGGTGTAAAGATCAGCGTCGACTGGAAGCGGCTACCGCCCGTCGGGAAGCAGCGCGGGGAGTTGGGGGAGCAGACGGGCGCACTCAACGGCCCTGAACTGCATTCAACGGCTCTGAACGGAACCACGCCGACCTGGGGAAGTTTCGTTTCCGCAGGTCGGCGCACTGTAGCGTCCCTGGTTCACACCGGAGGGGGCAAGTCCAACAGAGCCCGCGGCGTGCGCTGCCCCCTGCCCACTCACGCGCTGTCCAAGCCCCGGGGTGCGCGGTCAGGCCCCCACATGGGCAAGCATCTAAGCGAAGCACCACGCCACCCATGCTTGGCAAACGTCGCCCTGCTCCAGGCAACCCGAAAGACGACTCGATGACCAAGCCGCCGGTGCGAATCCCCTGGTCGACCCTGTTCCTATCTCTTGGTGATCCCGCCGAGGACACCAACCTGCGCACGCCTCCGCTGCATGCCGCGCGTTGATCTGGCTGCTCCGTGGTTGCTCCACTGCGGAGAACGTGCCGACAGCACGCGGCATGCCCCGACATGCGCGGCTCGACACGACCTGCGAAAACGACACCTGGCGAACCTGCCCGACATCACGCAATACGACACCACGCCGTCTCTTAATCAGCGGGTTCGGGGTTCGAGTCCCTGGCGGCGCACAATACAGAATCGGTCCCACCTGCATCAGTAGGTGGGACTGTTCATTTTGAACTGTCCACTGCGGACATGTGGTCGCTCCCTCAACGCGCCCTGGACCGGCCGCAGCGCCATCAGAGTCAGCACCGGCGGACCCTGGCACCGTCGTCCGGCGCATTTCGTGCCGCGTCGACGTTGACCTCAAAGGTCGCACAGCGATTCCGCCAACCTCGCCACCGATGTACCCCGTGAGCTGGCCATCGCAGCCAGTCTTGGGACGAAGCTGCCGCCAGCGGGCTGCTTGACGCGGAACGGGAGGTACTCCAGCCCTTCTGGGTCCTCCCGAGACAGGCCAACTTCGCCGGTCTCGACGAGGCGACGGCAGGAGTGGTAGATCCACCAAGGCCAGTGGGCCTCGACGCAGCCACCGCGCTGAAGCTGGCCGCCGCCGGCACGATCACCGCACGCACCGACCGCGACGTGTCGTTGCGGTACTAGGTGCCGGCGCCGCTGTCGAGGAGCCAGTGGTAGCGCATGCGCATCGCGCGCTCGATGGCGCCGACCGCGGCGCCGACACCTAGTGTCAGGTTGAGCCACACCGGCAGCCGCAGCGGTGACTCGAACGTGCCCAGCGTGGCGGCGATCGGCGGGATCTGGGAGATCGGTTCTGCCATCTGCAGCAGGTTCAATCCGAGGCCGATGAGCAGCATCAGGATCGAGACGGCGCCGATGAGCCCGCTGGCGGTGGGATGCTCGCGGGCAAAGCGCATGCGTCGTCCCTCGGCGGATCGCGGGTCGGGTGCGAGAGGCCGCACCGTGCCGTCGTCGCTGAGGAAGTGGCAGCGGCGCATGCCTGCCTCGCTCTTGCGGACCTCGATGTGACCGCCCGCGACCGGAAAGCGCGCCGGCAGCTTCGACTCCAACTGGAGGCGGCCGTCGAGGTAGAGCCCGGCCCGCACCACGCCGGACTGGGCGTCCCCGCCGTGTTTGACCTCGACGGTGTGCACGACCGGACGTCCGTGGACCGGCAGGGTGATCGACAACACCGAGCGCCACACCATCTGCCACCAGCGGAAGGGCTTGAGCGCCCGCCCGTCGCCGGGCTCCGCGCGCTTGGCCAGCCGGCGTTGGTTCCAGCTCGCGCTCATGACTGCTGACCCTCCCCGCGGCCAGCCGCGATGTGTCGCGTGGCCGCCGCGCCGAGAGGGGTCAGCAGCATGCCGATGACGAAGAACCAGACCAGATTGGCGCTCGTCCACGGAACAGAGCCGCCGGCCCCCAGCGACCCCACCGCGATCACGACCAGCAGGAGCGGGCCGAACACCAGCAGCGCGCGGCCGAGGACACCGAACCGGAACCGCCCCGCCACCGAGTGCAGCGACCCCGCGGGCACGCCGTAGAGGACACGCTGCACCAGCATGCTGTACGGGATCAACGCGGCCAGCCCCAGCGCACCCGCGGCCTGACGTAGCGGCGTCGAGGGCCCGGACCGTGCGAACACAGCGGCGTCGAGGACCGCGAACCCGACGAACCCGGCCACCAGCAACACAATCGCGACAATCCCGCGCAGGATGCGCCGCTTCTCGGACGCGTAGACCCGGTGGTACTCCACGCCCGCCGGCACCGCGGGCGTCCACACGGGACGGTCACCCCGCAAGAGCCAGGGGTCGCGGTCGGTGACCGTCATGTCTGCTCCTCGTCGTTCTGACGTGTGACCGTCTCGGGCTGTCGCAATGACAGGAGTCGCTCCGGGCGGGCCGGCTCGCGGCGAGCGAGCCGGCCCTTCGGGAATCAGCCGGTTTCAGCCGCGCACTTCACATCGCTCGGACGCTGTCCACCGAGCAGGTACTCGGTGACCTTGTCGTTGGCGCAGTTGTTCTTGCCGAACAGGTAGGCGCCGTGCCCGCCCTGGTCGATGGTGATCATCGCGGCCCGGTCACCGAACGCCCGACGCGTCGAGCGGGCGCCGACGAGCGGCGTGGCGGGGTCGCGCTCGTTCTGCACCATGAGGATGTTGCGCGGTCCGCGGTCGGACGGCAGCACCTGCTTCTCCACCGGCTTCGGCCAGAACGCGCACGGGTAGATGTTCGCCCCTGCGGCACCGAACATCGGGTACCGGATGCGGTCCACGGCGACGTTGCGCTCGTAAGTGCTGACAGACGAAGGCCACTGGGAGTCGCCGCAGATCACGTGCAGGCGGCCGGAGATCAGGCTTTCCATGCGCGGGACCTTCGGTACCTCCGTGGGCGGCAGCGGCTGGTCGTTGTCAAGCGCCTTCCACTGCGCGGCCATCTTCGAGAACGGCGCGTCACCGGTGGCGTAGAGGCCGCCGAACACCAGCATCCGGAACTGCTGACCGGTGATGCCCTCGACCGACGGCTTCGCGTCCAGCCGGCCCGCGAGGTCGAAGTACTTGGCGCGCACCTCCTGCGGCGTGGCGCCCAGCCCGTACTCGGGGTGTGCCGCCGCCCACTTCGCGAAGTCCGGGAACGTGTCCTCCACGCCGGGGCCGTACATGCGGCCACCCTCGACGTCCCAGCCACCCTTGGGGAGGTTGCTGTCGAGCACGACGCGGTCGCTGGTCCTCGGGAACAGCGTGGCGTAGACCGAGCCCAGGTACGTGCCGTACGAGTAGCCGAGGTACGAGGCCTTCTTCTCACCCAGTGCGGCGCGGACGCGGTCCAGGTCGCGGGCGATGTTCGCGGTCGTGTTGTACGGCAGTTCGTCGGCGGTCGACGACTTGAGGCACTGCTGTGCCATCGTCTTGACCTCCTCAGCCCGCTTGCGCACATCGGCCTGCGTCACGGCGTACGGCGGCACGCTGCCCGCAAGCATCTGCGCCTCGGTCAGGTCGCACGTGGCAGGCGAGCTGTAGCCGATGCCGCGCGGGTCCATGCCGATCACGTCGTACGCGTCCAGCACGCTCTGCGGCATTCCCCGTGCCTTCAGGAAGAACGGGAACGTGAGGCCCTCGGCCGGCCCGCCGGGGTTGGTCAGCAGGATGCCCTTGCGCTTCTCAGGGCTCTTGCTGGCCAGCCGGGTGATCATGATCTCGGTCTGGCGGCCCTCCGGCGTGCGGTAGTCGAGCGGCACCTGGAGCTTTCCGCACTCCAGTCCGGCAAGCGCCACGTCAGCGGGACACGCGACCCACTGCACCTGCTTCACGGGCGGTGCGGCGGACGCCACCCCCGGTACCGCCACCAGCGCTGCGGCGGCGGTCACCACCGTGGCCAGCGACAACGTTTTTCGCATTAGCGAATACCTCCCCGACGACGCGCCCCATTCGGCGCGCCAAACCAATGAAATGTCAGCCGTTCATGCGGATCAGGACATCGATCTGGACCTTGTTGTAGAGCTCGGCCATGACCTTGACCATCGTCTGCATCGCGAACTTCTTGCCCCGCGGCGAATTGCCGTACACGCTGACGGCATCCGGGAACGCCGCACGCGTCTCGTGCACGTCGGGAACGCGGCCGGCGCCTCCTGGCGCAGGATCAATGCCAGTTCGACGTCGAGTTCGCGCAATGCCTCGCCGGGATGTTCGTCCCCGGCACCGAGTTTCCGCGATCTGCGTGAGCGACAGGCCGAGATCGGTGAGGCGCTTGATCCTGAGCACCCGCACGAGATGGGCCAGCTGGCTGGCGCTCCACCCCACGACGTCTCCCTCCGTTCGGCCCTGACACGACCCAGTTGAAACTATGCCGCTACGGCATGGTCAAGGCAGGCCGGATCTTTCAGACGAAGGTGTCGGGGAGAGTCCACTTTCGTCGCACGCAAAAGGCCCCGGTCAAGCCGACCGGGGCCTTTTGTTGGTGGCGTCGAATGCCGGTGTGCGGCCCACGTTGACGTACGAGACACAGTGCGTGGATTCGGGCAGGCAGGCTGGGTCGCGGTCTTGCAGAGGATCTTCTCGACCTTGACCGGGTCGAGGGTGAGGCCGGGGTTCTTCTTGTATTGTGCGGCGGGCGGCGAGGTAAAGGGCGAACAGGCCACAACCGCCCACGGCGAGGCCAGCGGCGGTTTTGATTACGTCGAGCTGGGCGGTGGCCTTCTTGTCCGGGTCGGTCAGGGCCAGGCTGTTGATCCAGTTCCACAGCGGCGGCCGCGCGGAGGAGAGTGGGCTGTACGGGTCGCTCACCGCGCCATGATCCGGACCACGCCACGCGGCCGAAGGACCGCCACGGCTGTCCGGTGACGGCGGTGCTCGGCGGTGGTCAGGCGCGGGTGCACCGGCTGCCCCGGCCGGAGCGCTGACACCGCCCCGGGAAACAGTGCCGGCAACCCGCAGTCTCCGGGTTACTTCCAGGCGTGGATGAGGATGCGGTTCTGGGTGGTCCTGATTCCTCGGTCGGTGGTCCACTCCTGGCAGATCCGGTCGACGACCGGTTTGTCCACGACCGGGTCGTAGTTGCGGACGGCGGAGGTCTGCTCCAGCACCAGTTCCAGGCCGGGGCGGGTGTAGTAGGTCGCCCAGAACCCCTGCCGGACTTCGGTGCGGGTGAAGGCCTCGGCGAACTCGGTCTCGTAGGCGCGGGCGCGTTCGCCGGCGGCCAGGTCGGCGAACTGGCCGCGCGGGCCATGCTCATCGGCGCCGAACTCGGTCTTGAAGTTCGACTTGTCGCGGTCGCCGATCTTCTCCAGGACAGCTCTGCCGCCGGGCCTCAGCACGCGACTGATCTCGCCGGTGTCGTGCGGGGCCAGCATCACCGTGACCAGGTCAAAGGAGGCGTCCGGGAACGGGAGCTGCTCGGCGTGGCCGGCTACGACGAACGCGTTGTCCGCCGCGCCGGCCAGGATGTTGGCGCGGGCCTGGGCCAGCATGCGCGGGTTGGGTTCGACGCCGACGACCTGTCCGACCAGCGGCGCGAGGGCGAGGGTCTTGAACATCGTGCCGCATCCGATGTCCAGCATCCGGTCGGTGCCGCGGGCCAGCGCGGCGATCTCTTCGCGGAGTCGCCAGGGCGGGGGTTCCTGGTCGCCGCGGAGCAGGTCGGACTCGTACGCCTCGGTGTAGGCCACTCCGGCATCCTCCCAGCTACCGTGGTGGTCGGGGGTGCGGCGTGGAACCGTTCGTGGGCAGGCAGGACGAGCTGGCTTTCCTGGAGCAGGTCTTGGCCACGGCATCGCCTGGGATCAGCGTGGTGGAGATCGTCGGTGAACCGGGGATCGGGAAGTCACGGTTGCTGCACGAGGTCAGGCTCCGGGTGGTGGAGCACGGTGCCGTTCGGGATGTTCCTGGACGCGCTGCGGGAGCGCTTTCCCCTGCCACCGTCATCCGGCGGGCTGCTGGCCCTGGACGACCTGCACTGGGCGGATGAGGCCTCGATCGACCTGCTCGCCTCCCTGTTGCGCCGCCCACCGGCCGGGCGGCTGGTGCTGTGAGCTGTCCGCACCGGCCAGGCTGGTCGCCCAGGCCGTGGCCGTGCTCGGTGACCACGTGGACCCGGAGCTCGCCGCGGTGGCCGCCGACCTGCCCCCGGCTCAGGTGCAAGCCGCCGCGGCGGAGCTGTTCGCCATCGACCTGTTGCGCGCCACCGAGGCAGGGCCCCGAATCACCTTTCGGCATCCCTTGCTGCGCAACGCGGTCTACCACTCGGCCACACCGCTGTGGCGCGCCGCCGCGCACGGTCGGGTGGCCCGGCTGCTGGCGCGGCGAGGTGCCCCGGTCAGCGTGTGTGCCCCGCACATCGCCCGCTCGGCCGCGGTTGGTGACAGCCAGGCGCGAGAAGTGCTGCGCGAGGCGGCCCGGGAGGTGGTGCCGACGGCCCCTGCCACCGCGGCGAGCTGGCTGCGGGCCGCGCTCGAACTTCACCCCGGGACCCAGGACCGGGATGCCGTGGAGCTGCGGCTGGAGCTCGCGCAGGCGCTGGTGCTGACCGGGCGGGCGCTGGAGGCCAGGGAGATCGCCACGGTCCTGCTCGGCTCACTGCCGGCGAAGACCCCGGAGCTGCGGTTGCGGGCCACGGCGCCGTACGCGGCGACCAGCCAGCTGCTGCTGTGGCCGGCCGGGACCAGGGAGGTGCTGGAGGCGGCAGGGAGACAGCAACCGGTCCATCGCCGAGCGGCTGGTGGTCAGCGAGCGCACGGTGGAGACCCATCTCGGCCGGATACCGCAAGCTCGGTGTTTCCTCCCGCACCGCACTCGCCGCCCGTCTGCTCCGGTGACCACGCTCCGCCGGAGGACGGCCGCGATGACGGATCGGTTCGCCGCGGTCGGGCGCGGGTCCCGAACACGAAAGCGGCTGCGCCAATCGCGGTCAGCGAGGCAGGGGTTGTCGGTCCGATTGGTTCAGGTGAGTCGGATCCGAATAGACGGCGCCACGCCAGCTCTTGAGCAGCGGGGTCGGGGGTAGGGTGCCTGGCGTCTTCGGCGTGGTGGTTGTTTGTGGTTGTGAGCCTGCGGGCATTCCAACGTGTCCTGGTGGGCGGTGGAGGTGCGGTGGTGTCGGTGCCGTGTGGTGCGGACCTGGTGGCGGGGCGGTACCGGCTGGGCGAGTGCCTGGGCACCGGGGGGACGGCGGAGGTCCGGCGGGCCTACGACACGGTGCTCGAGCGCTTTGTCGCGGTCAAGCTGTTCCGGTCAGGGTGGAACGTTTCGGCTGGTCGGCGCTTCGACAACGAGGTCCGGACCTTGGCGGGGCTGTCGCATCCCGGGCTGGTCTGCGTGCATGACGCCGGGACCAGCGACGGGGTGATGTTCCTCGTGTTGCAGCTTGTCGAGGGGGACACGCTGCGCGATCGGATGGCGGGTGGACCGCTGCCCGCGGCCGTGGTGCGCGGGCTGGGCGCGCAGGTTGCTGAGGCGCTGGCGTATGTGCACGCGCGGTATGTGGTGCACCGCGATGTCAAGCCGTCCAACATCTTGTTCGACGCCGCGGACAATGCCCATCTCGCCGACTTCGGTTTGGCCTATCTGGTGGGTAGCACTCGGCTCACCCGCGCTGACGAAATTGTGGGCACGGCTGCTTATCTGGCTCCGGAGCAGGTTCGCGGTACCGATGTCGGGCCGCCTGCTGACATCTACGCGCTGGGGTTGGTGTTGCTGGAATGTCTGACCGGGCGGCAGGAGTACCTGGGTGGCGAGGCGGAGGTGGCTGTTGCCCGGCTGCACCGTGCGCCCGCCATTCCTGAGGACCTGCCCGCGGACTTGGCCCAGCTGTTGTTGATGATGACGTCGCTGACGCCGAAGCGGCGGCCCAGTGCGCACGACTGTGCACGGGTCCTGCGCGGTGAGCAGGCCGTTGAGCCCACGCTTCCGGTCGCCGCGGCGGAGGTGGCTCGGACACCGGTGTTCTCCCGGACCGCGTTGCTCACCGGCGCGGCCGCGCTGCTCGGCGCGATCGGCGTCGTCTGGGGTGCCACCGCTGGGTCCGGATCGGACAGCTCGGCCCCTCCGCCGGTGACGGGCACCAGCACCGCCTCGCTCACCACCGCGCCGGCGGCGCCGCCCGCCACGTCGACGGTTCCCACCTCCTCCGTGCCGCCGCCGGTGGTCACCGTCGGGCAGCGCGGAACCACGACCGTGCTCGACAAGCCCGGGAAGAAGGGCAAGGGCGGCAAGGACAAGGCTCCGGGGCAGGGCAAGAAGGAGGGCTGATCCGGTGGCTCAGTCTCCTTGGGGCTGGGGCACGAGGGTGGCGAGCTCGGTCGCGGAGGGTCGTCGAAGGCGACCGTGGTGGGCAGGCGCAGGGCGGTGGCCAGGTGGGTGCGGACCAGGTCGATGAGCAGGTGTTCGCGGGGTGGGCGGGGGTCGGGGTTGGTTTGCGGGGTGGACTCGTTCGGGGGGCGGTGATCACCAGTGGTTCGCCCAGGGTTTGGGCGGAGTCGTAGAGGGCCAGGCTGCTGCGGGTCCATCGCCAGCACCTCGCGCGGGGTCAGCCCGAAGAAGGCGGCGTCGAACTCGTCGGCCTGGTGCAGGAAACCGCCCTGGCGCACCGCGCTCTTGCCTGTCTGGGCCGGGTCCGCGTCGAGCAGCCACCGGAGGGCGCGGTAGAAGCCGGTGGGGGTCACCGCCGGCTGGTCGGGTCTGCCGTGATCGTCGTCAGCGCTGTTCATCGCCTGTGCCGCAAGCGTTACCGGCAGGCCGCACCGTGCCCCGGCCGGCCGCCATCGAGACGATCAGCTGCCCGGTCGCGGCCAGGCACAGCAGCAGGACGGGCGCCTGCCAGCCGGCGGTGGCGGTGTGCAGCAGCCCGAAGACCGCGGGGCCCGCGGCGGCCAGCAGGTAGCCGATGGACTGGGCCATCGCGGACAGTCCGCCGGCGGTGGCCGCGTCCTGGGCGCGCAGGCTGAAGAAGGCCAGGGCGAGCACCAGGCTGGCGCCGCCGCCGAGGCCGAGCAGGATGCTGCACAGCACCGCCTGGTCCGGGGCCAGCAGGAGCACGAGGTAGCCGGCGAGCAGGAGCGCGGAGCTGACCGCGGCCGGTGCGCGCTGGTCCCGCGCCCAGCGCAGGGCGGCGGGGGTGGCCAGGCTGGTCAGCACCGCGACCGCCTGGAGCAGGAACAGCAGCCAGCCCGCGGTGGCCGCGGTCACGCCGTTGTCCTGGAACACCTGGGGCAGCCAGGTGACCACGATGTAGAAGCCCAGGGACTGCAAGCCCATGAAGGCGGTGACCGCCCAGGCCAGCGGCGAGCCCCAGGGCAGCCGGTGCCCGTTGCCCGAGCTCGCGGGTGGCGGCGCGGTCCGCAGCTGCGGGAGCCAGAGCACGATGGCCACCAGGGCGAGCAGGATCCAGCCGCCGAGGGCGGTGTGCCAGCCGCCGGGGGCCAGTTCGCTGATCGGGACGGCCACGCCGGAGGCCACCGCCGCGACGCCGCCCATCACTGTGGCGTAGGCGCTGGTCAGCAGGCCCACCCTGGTTGGGAAGTCGCGTTTGACCAGGATGGGCAGGACCACGTTGCCGATGGCGATGCCCGCGCCGACCAGCACCGTTCCGGCGAACAGGGCGGGTGCCGCCGGTATCCAGCGGGTCGCGATGCCCAGGGTCAGCACGACCAGCGCGACGCCGAGCAGCCGTTCCGGGCCCCAGCGGGCGGACAGGCGCGGGACCACCGGGGACAGCGCGGCGAAGGCCAGTAGCGGCAGGGTGTTCACCAGGCCCGCCGCGGCCGGGGTCAGGTCCAGGTCCGCCTGCACGCGGTCCAGCAGTGGGCCGACGCCGGTGATGCTGGCGCGCAGGTTCGCCGCCACCACCAGCAGTCCCCACACCAGCAGCGCCTGGCCGGAGCGCGGCTTCGACCGCGTGGTTGTCATGGCCACCATGATCGGTGCGCCCCGGCAGGAGAGCCAGGCCACGCGCAGGCTGGCCCCGGCACGGCCACGCTGACCGCCGGGCCGCGCCCTACGCTCGCGGTATGGGCAAGCCGTTGGGCGACTTCATCCGGGCCAAGCGGGACAGCGTCCAGCCGGAGTCGCTGGGCCTGCCGGCGCGGGGCAGGCGGCGCTCGCCGGGGTTGCGGCGGCTGGACCTGGCGGCGCGGGCCGGGATCAGTGTCGAGTACCTGACCCGGATCGAGCAGGGCCGGGACACCAACCCCTCGACCGCGGTGGTCAACGCGCTGGCCGACGCGCTCAGCCTGGACCCCTCGGAACGCAACCACCTGCGCTACCTCGCGAAGATCACCCGCGGCGGGTGCGCCGCCCGGATCGAGCCCGTGCCGCCGCCCCGGCAGGTGCGGCCGTCGGTGCTGGCGACGCTGCGGTTGCTGGAACCGGGCATCGCGGTCGTGACCAACCGGCTGGGCGACCTGCTCGCCTGGACGGGCGGTTTCGAGTCGGTCGCCGGTGCGGCCGGGGTGCTGGATGCCGCCGCCCCGAACCTCACCCGCTACGTCTTCACCGACCCGCGCGCCCGGACCTTCTTCGCCGACTGGGCCGACATCGCGGACCAGCAGGCGTTCGACCTGTGGCTGGCGCCGTCGGTGGAGAACCTGGAGTGGCTCACCGCCGAGCTCGTTCCGGTGGCCGGGCCGGAGTTCGCGCGCCGGCTGAAGCGGCATGTGGTGCCGCCACGGGGAGTTCTCCGGCTCAGCCACCCGGCGGGGCCGGAGCTCCGGCTGGTCCGGGAGACACTCGAGCTCGCCGCGGACGCCCAGCAGCTGGTGGTGTTCCTGCCCGCGGACGAGCACACGGCGCAGGCCGTCGATCAGCTCCGCGGTCAGCGTCTCCGGCTCCGGTCCATCTCCTGACCCACCGCGAGCACGACCAGCGCCCCGAAGGCGAGCCAGACGTAGACGTTGCCCGGGATGTGTTGCCAGAAGGTCCAGCGCAGCTCCCGGTCTTCGGAGTGGGGCAGCAGGGTGAAGGGGCTGGTGCAGAACAGGAGGACGGCGCCGGCGAGCAGGGTTCGGTGCGACCAGGTGCGGACGCGGGCGGCGAGCAGCAGCAAGGCCGGGACGCACCAGACCCAGTGGTGGGACCAGGACACCGGGGAGGCGAGCAGGCCGCCGGCCGCGATCACCAGCAGGGCCAGCAGGTTGTCCCTGGTGCCGTGGGCGATGAGCACGGCGAGCAGCATGGCAAGTGCGGAAAGTCCCAGCCACAGCAGGGAAATCGCTTCCGGGCTCGGGTTCAGGCGGTGCAGCAGGCCGCGGAAGGACTGGTTCGGGCCGTAGGCGAGGCCGCCGATGCGGCTCGGGTCGGTCAGGGCGTGGAACCAGTACTCGACGGAATCCGTTGGGGCGAAAGCGAATCCGAGGGCGGCGAGGACGACGAACGCGACGGCGGAGTTGGCCGCGGACCGCCAGTCGCGGCGCAGCAGGAAGTACAGCACGAACACCGCGGGGGTCAGTTTGATCGCCGTGGCCACGCCGACCAGCAGGCCGCGCAGGCGGCGGTCGCGGACGGCCAGGCAGTCGATCACGACCAGGGCCATCAGCAGCAGGTTGATCTGACCAAGGTTGACGGTGGAGAGCACGGGTTCCAGGCCGATCGCGGCGATCGCGGCGGCCAGGCCGAGGGCGTGCGCGACATCCCGGTGGCGGCACAGCCTTCTGGTCACCACCAGGCAGACCGCGGTCAGCGCGAGGAAGCTCGCCGTGGTGAGCAGGACGGTCGCCAGCCAGGCGGGCAGGACGGCGAAGGCGCTGAACAGGACCGCGGCCGCGGGCGGGTAGGTGAACGGCAGCCGGGGGCCGGGCAGCGGCCCGGGGAAGTCGAGGTAGAGCGGGATGCCGTGCAGCCAGGCGAGTCCGCCGTTGCGGTAGACCTCCAGGTCCAGCAGGCTCCGGCTCATCTCCGCGAGCGACAGCCAGGCCAGCGCGACCCACCACAGCACCCAGGCCACCCGGCGGGCGCGTGCCCACCTGCGACGGGTCTGATCGTCCGAAAAGGACTGCCCGAGGGCCTGCTCGGCCGCCGCGATCTCGTTCCGCATGGACACTAGTTGCCGATGGGGGTCCCGGCGTTTCATCCGCCGGGGTGTGACTGTCCTCATGAAACACTTCGGCCCCCATCGGCAACTAGTGTCCATGAGCCCAACTCGCCACGCCCCGATGCGCCACGAGGAGTTCCTCGCGCTGAAGCGCTTTCCCGCACTGGACGGGGTGCGCGCGATCGCCGCGCTGCTCGTCGTGTTCTTCCACAACCAGGGCCCCGACCTGTTGCAGGGCTGGCTCGGCGTGCAGGTGTTCTTCGTGCTCTCCGGCTTCCTGATCACCACCCTGCTGCTGCGCGAGCACGCCAGGCACGGGCGGATCAACCTGCCGAACTTCTACCGGCGGCGCGCCTTCCGCATCCTGCCGATGTACTTCGTGGTGCTGCTGCTCACCGCCGCGGGCCTGCTGGTCGCCGGGCAGTTCAGCGCGAACCCGCTGGGCCGCGACTTCGGGCTGTACTTCGTCTTCTTCAACGAGTTCGGGCTCGGCGGGCCGTACGGGCACTCCTGGTCGCTGGGCATCGAGCAGAAGTTCTACCTGCTGTGGCCGCTGCTGGCGTTCACGCTGTTCCCGCGCAGCCGCCCGCTGGTCACCGCGGCGCTGATGGGGCTCGCGCTGGCGGTCATCCCGTTCACCGTCTCCAGTGACCCCAAGGGCTGGTCGGTGCACTACTTCACCGTGCTCATCGGCTGCGCGCTCGCCATGGTGATGCACCACCCGCGCGGCTACGCCCTGGTCAAGCCGCTGACCAGGCCCTGGGTGGTGGGCGCGGTGTGCCTGGCGTTCCTCGGCGCGCACCTGTCGGTGGCCACCGTGTCGACCCTGCTGGACAACGCGGTGCTCGGCATCCCCGGCTTCGTCGCGGTGGTGCCGCTCTACGCGGTCGCGGCGG